>NZ_JAFCWX010000004.1:0-314994 GCF_049897805.1 Massilia sp. TWP1-3-3 | reverse complement strand
CCCCACGCTGCGCTTCCGTCAACTCAACTTTCATCGCTACACGCATGATTTCCCCTCCATATGACAAGGATACATGCATATATATAATAAGTCTTATTATTTATGACGCACTACACTAGTTCCGTCGCCGACCCGTGGGCCAAGCATAGGAGTTCGTCCTGCTAGAACAAAAATCAAAAACCTGACCTCTTGAGGGAACGGGTTCCGCTGCGCTCCACCCGTAACACCCGTCCCCCGCTCCCGGAAACGATGTTAGAAATAAAGCACAAGAACGAACCCTAAATTCCACCACAACAACCAAGATCAGGACATAATTTGTTCAAAAAACACACCCGACAAGTAGTCTGACACAGGGGGATGCGCTCGATGCTGCGCTCGAGCTGTGACATCGGCCCGCGCTTGCCGCGGCCGGGGAACAGCACAGGGTCAGTGCCGCCATTCGGACACAAGCTGATCGGTAAGTTCTTCTTCTAAAACAAAAAAGCCACTCCCTCCGGTGCCCCGGCTGCGAGTGGCTTTCTCTTTAGCGGCTAAGGAAAATGCGGCAATGCGTTGGCCTGGGCTAGCACCGTTTCCAGCATCTCCATCACGAATTTCTGCTTTTGCTTGGGCAGCTCGCCGATGCGCTCGATGCTGCGTTCGAGCAGTGACATCTGCCCACGCTTGCCGCGGCCGGCGCGGCCGGTTTCTCCGAACAATTCCTCCATCGGCACCTGCAGCAGGCGCGCCACCACCGGCAGCGCTGACACCGGTATGGGCCGGCGTCCGACCGCGTAGGCCGGAACTAAGAGGGTCACGGAACTAAGAGGGTCAGATCTCCCATTACGAAACGAGCGCATTTGTCATGACGCTCCGCCCCTGTTCGGCGCGATTCTTGGATTATGTCGCTCTTTTTACAACTACCTCATGCACGAGAACGATCTAATTCTGTTGCATTGCTTTGCCCGGAGCTTTTCGGGATCAGGCGGTAGAAGGTCGGATAAGAGGCAGCGCAATTCGATATGCTTTAACGCGACGCATGTCGGATTGCGCTGGCGCTTATCCGACCTACCCTCCTCACTGCAGCACGTTGACACCAGCGGCAGCGCCGTCGTCTCCTTGAGCGTTACCCCCTTGTTCGCGAAAACGATGTAAGGGCTATTCCGCCAGCAGCTTCTCAATGTCGCCCACCAGCTCTTCCGGCGCGGTCGACGGCGCGTAGCGCTTGTACACACTGCCATCTTTCTTAATCAGGAACTTGGTGAAGTTCCACTTGATGGCCTCCGTTCCCAGTAAACCCGGCGCAGCCTTTTTCAGGTGCTGGAACAAGGGATGCGCACCCGCACCGTTCACCTCAACCTTGGCGAACAAGGGAAACGTGACGCCAAAATTCTTTTCGCAAAACGCGCCGATTTCCGCTTCGCCTTCCGGCTCCTGCCCGCCGAACTGGTTGCACGGAAAGCCGAGCACCACCGCGCCCTTGTCCTTGAACTGCTCGTACACGGCTTCCAGCCCCTTGTACTGCGGCGTGAAGCCGCATTTGCTGGCGGTGTTGACGATCAATAGCACCTGGCCCTTGTACTGGGACAGGTCCACCGCGTCGCCGGAAATAGCTTCTGCCTTGAAGTCGAATGTGCTCATCAGACGATCCCTAAATGTTCCGTGCCTGCCGACAGGTCGCGGTTTTTCGCGTCCTTGCCTTTGAGTTTAATCGAAAGGCGCAAGTCGTTCACGGAGTCCGCATTGCGCAGCGCATCTTCGTAGCTGATCAGGTCAGACTCGTACAGGTCGAACAGCGCCTGGTCGAAGGTCTGCATGCCCAGCTCGCGCGACTTTTTCATGATCTCCTTGATCTCATGCACATTGCCCTTGAAGATCAGGTCGGAAATGAGCGGCGAATTGAGCATGATCTCGATCGCCACGCAGCGGCCCTTGCTCTCCTTGAGTGGAATGAGGCGCTGCGACACCAGCCCCTTGAGGTTCAGCGACAAGTCCATCAGCAGTTGCTGGCGGCGCTCTTCGGGGAAAAAGTTGATGATGCGGTCGAGCGCCTGGTTCGCGCTGTTCGCGTGCAGCGTGGCCAGGCACAGGTGGCCCGTTTCGGCAAACGCGATGGCGTGCTCCATGGTCTCGCGCTCGCGGATCTCGCCGATCTGGATCACGTCCGGCGCCTGGCGCAGCGAGTTTTTCAGCGCCGCCTCGAACGACTCGGTGTCCACCCCCACTTCGCGCTGCGTGATCACGCAGTTGCGGTGCGGGTGCACATACTCGACCGGGTCTTCGATGGTGATGATGTGGCCGTAGCTGTTTTCGTTGCGGTAGCCGACCATGGCGGCCAGCGTCGTCGATTTGCCCGAACCGGTCGCGCCCACCATGATGACCAAGCCGCGCTTGGTCATCACGATATCCTTGAGCACCTCGGGCAGGCGCAGGTCGTCAAGCTTGGGAATGGTGGTGGTAATCGTGCGCAGCACCATGCCCACATATCCCATTTGCACGAAGGCCGATACGCGAAAGCGTCCCAGGTCGCCCGGGCTGATCGCGAAATTCGATTCCTTGGTCAGCTCGAAGCCGGCGGTCTGCTTGTCGTTCATGATCGAACGCGCCAGGTCGGAGGTGTGGGAGGGCGTCAGGGCCTGGCTCGACACCGGCGTCATTTTGCCGTCGATCTTGATCGCTGGCGGAAAGCCTGCAGTGATGAACAGGTCGGAGCCGCCCTTGCTGGTCATCAGACGCAGCAAGTCGAACATGAATTTTGAAGCCTGGTCGCGTTCCATTGTAGTGAGGATCCTGTATTAGCTTAGCCGGGGAAGTTGTCGGGAATCTTGGCAGCGCTGCGCGCAGCCGACGCCGAGATGATATTGCGCCGCACCAGGTCCGTCAGGTTCTGGTCCAGCGTCTGCATGCCCACGTTGCTGCCGGTCTGAATCGCCGAATACATCTGTGCGATCTTCGACTCGCGAATCAGGTTGCGAATGGCCGGCGTGCCGATCATGATTTCGTGCGCGGCCACGCGGCCGCTGCCATCCTTGGTCTTGAGCAGGGTCTGCGAGACCACCGCCTGCAGTGATTCGGACAACATGGCGCGCACCATTTCCTTTTCGTCCGCCGGGAACACGTCGACGATCCGGTCGATCGTCTTGGCGGCCGACGAGGTGTGCAGCGTGCCGAACACCAGGTGGCCCGTCTCGGCAGCCGACAGCGCCAGGCGAATGGTTTCCAGGTCGCGCAGCTCGCCCACCAGAATGCAGTCCGGGTCTTCGCGCAGCGCCGAGCGCAGTGCATTATTGAACGAGAGCGTGTGCGGTCCCACTTCGCGCTGGTTGATCAAACACTTTTTCGAGTCGTGCACGAATTCGATCGGGTCTTCAATGGTGAGGATGTGGCCATACTCGTTTTCATTGAGGTGGTTGACCATCGCCGCCAGCGTGGTCGACTTGCCCGAACCGGTCGGGCCGGTCACCAGCACCAGGCCGCGCGGCTTCATCGCCAGGTCGGCGAAAATTTTCGGCGCGTTCAAGTCTTCCAGGCTCAGGATTTTCGAGGGAATCGTCCGCAGCACGGCAGCCGCCCCGCGCTCCTGGTTAAAGGCGTTGACGCGAAAGCGCGCCAGGCCCGGAATGGCGAACGAAAAGTCGACCTCCAGCACTTCTTCGTAGGCCTTGCGCTGGCCGTCATTCATGATGTCATAGATCATGCCGTGCACATCCTTGTGCTCGAGCGCAGGCAGGTTAATCCGGCGCACGTCGCCGTGCACCCGGATCATCGGCGGCAGGCCGGACGAAAGGTGCAAGTCGGAAGCCTTGTTCTTGACGGAGAATGCGAGTAATTCGGAGATGTCCATTTATAATCCCTGTGCCGTGAATGGGCGCATGCCGACATGTATGCGCATTTTGCAAATGTCCTGCATGAATTGCCCGCTGAAAATGATTATGTCCACAATCGCCCACAACATGCAAGCTGTCGATGCGAGTATTCTCGCCGCCGCCGGTGCCGCCGGCCGCGCCCGCGCCGATGTGCAGTTGCTCGCCGTTTCAAAAACCTTCCCCGCCGACGCCGTGCTCGAAGCAATCGCCGCCGGCCAATCTGCGTTTGGCGAGAATTACTTGCAAGAAGCGCTAGATAAAATCGCCGCAATTGCGCAGGCTTTGCCGGGCCGTCCGGTCGAGTGGCATTTCATTGGCCCCATACAGAGCAACAAAACACGCCCGATCGCCGCCAGTTTCGACTGGGTGCATACGGTCGAGCGCCTCAAGATCGCGCAGCGCCTGTCCGAACAGCGCCCGCCGGAACTGGCCCCGCTCAATATTTGCCTACAAGTTAACATCAGTGGTGAAGCAAGCAAGAGTGGCGTCGCGCCCGAAGAATTGCTTGAACTTGCGCAGCATGTGGCACAGCTACCACGCTTGCGCCTGCGCGGGCTGATGGCGATCCCGGAACCGGAGAGCGACGTTGCCAAACAGCGCGCCGTGTTTGCGCGCGTGCGCCAGCTGGCCGCTGCGCTTGGAGCCAAGGGCATCGCGCTCGATACGCTCTCGATGGGCATGTCGGCCGACCTGGGCGCGGCCGTGGCCGAGGGCGCGACCATTGTGCGCGTAGGCAGCGCCATTTTCGGTTCGCGCAAATACGAGTGATTCAACTAAAGGATAAGGAATGAAAATTGCATTTATTGGCGGCGGAAATATGGCCAGCGCCCTGATCGCGGGACTGGCGGGCAAGCTGGCGAAAGGCGGCGACATCCATGTCGTCGATCCGAATGCCGATGCGCTGGCGCGCCTGGGCGAGCAGCATGGCGTGACGACCTCCTTGACCATTGACAGCGCGCTGGCCGCCAGCGACGTGATCGTCCTGGCCGTCAAACCGCAACAGATGCGCGAGGTGGCCGCTGCCTTGCGTGCACACGTGGGCGCCTCGCAGCCTTTGATCTTGTCGATCGCGGCGGGCATTCGCGGCGCCGACCTGGCGCGCTGGCTGGGCGGCTACGGCAAGATCGTGCGCACCATGCCCAACACGCCGGCGCTGATCGGGCTGGGGATTACCGGCATGGTGGCGATGGATGGCGTGAGCGCGCCGCAAAAGGCCGCTGCCGACAGCATCATGAAGGCAGTAGGGCAGACCGTGTGGCTGGACGACGAAGCGCAGATCGATCCGGTGACGGCGGTATCGGGCAGCGGTCCGGCGTATGTGTTTTATTTTATCGAGGCGATGCAGCAGGCGGCGATCGAGATGGGTCTCTCGCGCGAGCAGGGCAGGGAACTGGCGCTGGCCACGTTTGTGGGCGCCGCGCAGCTGGCGGCGCAGTCGGACGACGCGGTGCCGGTGCTGCGCGAGAAGGTGACGTCAAAGGGCGGGACGACCTACGCGGCGATCAGCAGCATGGAAGCGAGCGGCGTGAAGGAGAAGATCATCGAGGCGATGAAGGCCGCTGCGGCGCGCGGGCGTGAGTTGGGTGACGAAATGGGACGGGACTAGAGCACGGCATTGCGTCACTCGAAAACGCAATCATATCGTCTTCGCGAATGGGTGCCGCGTAGGTCGGATAAGCGAATGGCCTGGGCGGCCCCCTTATCCGACAGGCGTCAACGTGACGCATGTCGGATAAGGGGGCCGCCCAGGCCATCCGCTTATCCGACCTACGGTGTCGCGAGGACGATGCCGGCAGCTTACTTGGCCCGGTTGCGCAGCATCGTGATGCCGGTCTTGGCCAGCTTGAAGACCGACAGCGCGGTGGTTACCAGCGGCATGAAGCGCCCCGGTTTTGCGGCAATCAAGCCCATCAGCACGCCGGCGATCGCCAGCGGCCCCTTGAGGTTGCCGCTGGTGAGCGACTGCAAGATGCCCCCGCCCGTCAACATGCTGGGCGCGCCGATCATGCTGATCTCGCGTCCAATCTGCATGCGCTGGGCCGAGCACTCGGCAATCAGCACTTCACGGCGCGCCGAGCGCGCCGCTTTCGAGTTCTCATGCTTCATGTTTGTGCCCCGCGTTCCGGAAGAAATTGACATCCTTGTTCAGCTCGGCCACCGTGGCCGCCAGCATGCGCGGACGCGTCCGGAATGCCGTGCGCAGCTTCAGGCCCACCATGGTGCCGGCCACGGCAAACAGCGCGGCCAGCGCCAGCGCCGCCTGCAGCCGGTAAGTGTCCCAGAACACCAGGATGATGGTCAGGGAGACGAGCACCAAGGCGATCCCCAGCAGGATGAGCGAGAGCAAAGCGAGCGCGAAATACCCGAGCAGCCGCTGCGACTCCTCTTCGACTTCGAGCGCGGCCAGTTCCAGCCGCGTCTCGACCATGGCGAGCATCGTGCCGCCGATCCGTCCTACTGTTTCGATGATCGCCATGGCGTCTTATCTCCGCGCGATCAGCATGCCGATCAAGATGCCGGCGGCGGCGCCCACGCCGACCGCTTTCCATGGGTTTTCGGTGACGAAGACGTCGGTCGCCTTGGCCGCGTCCTTGGTGCGCTGGACCACGGTTTCTTCGATGCGGATCAGGTCAGCCTTGGCGCCGGACAGCGTGCGCTCGAACTTGGCGCGGGCCGAAGCCAGCTCGTCGCCGGTCATCTGGCTGCCGTTGCGCAGCCATGATTCAGCATCCTGGATCACCGATTTCAGATCGCTCATCAGTTGGTCGCGGGCGCCGGTTTTGGTTGGAATGGATTCGATCATTTGTTATTACCTCACGATAGTGTTGAAAGGGATGCGCTACATTTGCCGTCCGTGCTACAAGGACAACATTATCCAAAAGCGTAGTCTACCGCGACACCGGCAAAAAGGGCCGCACCCAACCAATTGTTGTGGCGAAATGCATAAAAACAGCGCATCCGGTCGCGGTCGCGGATCAAGGTGTAGTGGAAAAGCGCGATGGCGCCGGCCACGCCAACGCCGGCGGCGAACCAGTAGCGCAGCCCAACGAGCCAGCCGCACACCAAAATGATCGCCAGCGCCGCCCCATAGCACAGCATCACGGCGGCCACGTCGAAGCGTCCGAAAGTGATGGCCGAGGTGCGGATGCCAATCTTGAGGTCGTCGTCGCGGTCAACCATCGCGTATTCAGTGTCGTAGGCAATTGCCCAAAAAACGTTTGCAGCCAGCAGCCACCAGGCCAGCGCCGACACATCGTTTTGCACGGCGGCAAACGCCATCGGAATGCCGAAGCCAAAGGCGATGCCAAGATACGCCTGCGGAATGGCAAAGAAGCGCTTGAAGTACGGATAGGTGCCGGCAATGATCACGGCGGCGATCGACATTTGCCGGGTCAATGTATTGAGCGGCAAAATCAGCGCGAAGGCCAGCACGGCCAACAAGGCGGCCACGGCCACCGCTTCCCAGCTCTTGATGCGCCTGCTGGTCAAGGGCCGCTCGGCGGTGCGCTTGACGTGCTTGTCGATGTCGCGGTCGGCAAAGTCGTTGATCGCGCAGCCGGCCGAACGCATCAGCACGGTGCCAAGCGTAAAGATGCCGAGAATGCGCCAGTCTGGCGGGCCGCCGGAGGCGATCCACAAGGCGATCAGCGTCGGCCACAGCAGCAGCAAAATGCCGATCGGTTTGTCGAGCCGCACCAGGCGGAAATACAGGGACAAGCGGTTTATCGCGCCGGCAAAAACGGTCACGCGGCTTCTTCCAGTGCCAGCATGTCGACGCCCGGCAACGCGCACGCGGCCACGGCGGCGCAGATGGCCTCGATGGCGGTGCGCCGCGTAAAGCTCTTGCGCCATACAATGACCACCCGGCGCGACGGCACCGGGGCGTCGAATGGTACGAAGGCGAGCATGCCGTCGCGGGTGCCCATGTCCGGCACTGAGGCGCGCGGCAGCACCGTCAGGCCGATGCCGCTGGCGACCATGTGGCGGATGGTTTCCAGGGATGAACCTTCGAAGGTGCGCTGCATGCCGTTGCCGGGCGACGAAAAGCGCGCCATTTCCGGGCACACCTCGAGCACCTGGTCGCGAAAGCAGTGGCCGTTGCCCAGCAAGAGCATGGTTTCCGACTTTAAGTCTTGGGCCGAGATGCTTTTGCGCTTGGCCCATGGATGGGTGCGCGGCATGGCCACCACGAACGGCTCGTCATACAGGGTTTGCATCGACATGCCGTGCTCGGGCAGCGGCAGCGCCATGATGGCCGCGTCCAGTTCGCCCTGGCGCAGCAGTTCCAGCAGCCGGACAGTGAAATTTTCTTGCAGGATCAAGGGCATCTGCGGCACGCGCTCGATGATGGTCTTGACCAGCGGCGGCAGCAAATAGGGGCCGATGGTGTAGATCACGCCCAGGCGCAGCGGCCCGGCCAGCGGATCCTTGTTTTGCTTGGCCAGTTCCTTGATTGCGGCGGTCTGTTCCAGCACCCGCTCGGCCTGTGCGATGATTTGCGCGCCCAGCGGCGTGACGGAGATTTCCGCGCCGCCGCGCTCGAACAGCACCACGCCCAGTTCGTCCTCGAGCTTTTTGATGGCGACCGAGAGGGTGGGCTGGGCGACATAGCACGCTTCAGCGGCGTGCCCGAAATGTTTCGCACGCGCTACGGCAACGATATATTTCAGTTCGGTCAGAGTCATAGAGGCTTTTGAGTGATTGCGGGGACAATTTCCGTGGATAACCTGACACAGAGTTGCAAATCAGTCAGCAAAGAATTTATATTCTACCGGAATGCAGTCGATATAATTGGAAGGCACCCGGGACGCACCCGCATTATCGACCAGAACGTACGCAGAAAGGCACGCATGTCCACGACCTTTGGCCCGGCCGAAGCACAGGCTTATATTCACAAGCTGCTCACCGTCATGCACCATCAGGGTGGCTCGGATCTGTTCATCTCGGCCGACTTTCCGCCTTCCATGAAGTACCAGGGCGCAATGAAGCCCATGAGCCAGCAAAAGCTGACCGGCGACGTCACGCGCGCGCTGGCGCTGTCGTTGATGAACGAAAAACAGACCCGCGAATTTGAAGCCGACATGGAAAGCAATTTCGCCATTTCGCTGCCGAATGTGTGCCGCTTCCGCGTCAATGTGTATGTGCAGCAGCAGGCGGTGGCGATGGTGGTGCGGACGATTGCTTCCGAGATACCCAACTTTGAAAAGCTCGACCTGCCCGATGTGCTGAAAGACGTCATCATGACCAAGCGTGGCCTGGTGCTGGTGGTGGGCGGCACGGGCTCAGGCAAGTCGACCACGCTGGCGGCGATGATCGATTACCGCAACGCCAACTCGGCCGGGCACATCATCACGGTCGAAGACCCGGTTGAATACGTTCACAAGAACAAGAGTTGCCTGATCACGCACCGTGAAGTTGGCGTGGACACGCTGTCCTGGCACAACGCGCTGAAAAACACCTTGCGCCAGGCGCCGGATGTGATCCTGATTGGCGAAATCCGCGACACCGAAACCATGGAGCATGCCATTGCATTCGCCGAGACGGGCCATTTGTGCCTGGGCACGCTGCACGCGAACAACTCGAACCAGACCATGGACCGGATCATCAACTTTTTCCCCGAAGAGCGGCGCAACCAGCTGCTGATGGACTTGTCGTCGAACCTGCGCGCGATCGTCTCGCAGCGCCTGGTGCGCACCGAGGACGGCAAGGGGCGCAAGGCCGCCATTGAGATTTTGCTCAACACGGCCACGATTGCCGAGATGATCTTGAAGGGGAACTTCCAGGCCATCAAGGAGATCATGCACAAGTCGCGCGAGCTGGGCATGTGCACCTTCGACCAGGCGCTCTACGAGCTGTATAACAAGGGCGATATCGGCTACGACGAAGCGATCCGCAATGCCGACTCGGCCAACGGCTTGCGCCTGCAGATCAAGCTGCGCGGCGAGCGCAAGGAACCCGGCGCGCTGGGCGCGGCGGTCACCTCGGCCGACTTGTCGATGGCCATCGACGAGGAGCCGGAAGAAGAAGAGCCGGGCAAATAAGCCACCCCGCGCGACCATCGCTTGCGGCAAAGGCTGCAAGTGTGGCGCGCACAACCTATGAGCACACGTCCTGATGCCTGAATTTGAAAGCAAGATCTGCAGCCGCAGCGAATTGAAAGAGCGCATTGCCGCCTTACCCAAACCGGTGGTGCTGACCAACGGCGTATTTGATATTTTGCACCGCGGCCACGTGACGTATCTCGCCCAGGCGCGCGCGCTGGGCGCCTCGCTGGTGGTGGCGGCCAACACCGATGCGTCCGTCAAGCGGCTGGGCAAGGGCGACGACCGGCCCTTGAATACGGGGCCGGACCGGATGGCCGTGCTGGCGGCGCTGGAGGCAGTGAGCCTGGTAGTGGAGTTTGACGAAGATACAGCGCTTGAAGTGGTGCTCGAGGCCGAGCCGGACATTTATGCCAAGGGCGGCGATTACGACATGGGTGCCATTCCCGAGGGCAGGGCGGTGATCGGCTATGGCGGGCAGGCGATTGCAATCGATTTTGAGCACGACCGGTCGACCACCAAGTTGCTGGGCAAAATACGCGGGTAGACGGCGGCGCGCGCCTTATGCGTGCCATTCTCAAGGTCTGCCCGGTAGGGAAGCAAGCGCGTCGAGCTACGAACGCAATTGACTCAAAATGAGTGACGCCGCGCGCTCAGCTTGCGCCTCGGCCGCCTGTTGATCCGGAAAGGCAAGCTCGGCTGAAACGCGCGCTTTTGGATAGATCATGTTCATATGCATCGGGTTATCGGACGGGGCAGAGATTGACACGTACGCTCCCCAGTGCTCGCTACCCTCCAACAATTCGCCGGTGAACTCAATCAAAAAACTATCGATGCTTTTGGTAGGCAAAGTCAACCTCCAGGTGGCTGGTGGGGCGCTGTCCGCGCATGGCACGTCAATTGATGCGACCTGTCTCTGTTCGACATTGCCGCCGCGTGCGTCGATTGTACCTTGCCTTAAACTGGCGCCAACAAACCAGCAATCGCGCGCACCTTTGCCCTGATTGGTGCCTGGGAAATCAGGTCTGCCAGTACACGCAGTCTTTCCGCAAATGACCGCCATACCGGCTCACATTGATCGAAGTAGGTAAGGCCGACCAGCCAGGCGCCCGGCTCGGCGGGGTCAGTCTGTCGTACGATGCGCTCATCATTTCTGGCGGCCGTTTCACTTGCCAGCAACAAGTCGGCAAGGATATCGATGACGCTGCCGCCAAAACGTGGCCCTGCAGCCAGCGAAGTCAGTAATATGGCTAGAAGGAAAAAAGGTAGATCTTCAGCATCGCATGCATTGTCCAAGCGCCAGGAGAAAAGACTGACTGCGGCTTCCTGGTACCTGGAGGGCAACGGGGCCAAGCTCTCCAACAGCAGCGCGATATTGATGTTTTCGCCCTCCAGCCTGTCGCAATTTAGCCGGTTGCCGCCGGCTGCTATCAGGGTTGCGCAACAAAATGCCCGCAGCAGATGACCTCGTTCATCAGCAGGGTTTGACCAGCGCGATAGTTGAAGGACCTCCTGCACGTGGAAGTCGAGCGGGGCTGGTACGGTATGGGTCTTCCTGATCTCCTTGAGTTTTTCAAGACACTCGTCAGCTTTCCATCCGTGATCGGCTACGGCGATTTTTCCGAGCAGCTCGTCATCGACCATGACTGACATCAGCCGAAGCAATGCACCAGCGTCCGGCGCCAGCACGTCAGGCAATGTAGGGATTTGGTGGGCGTGTTTCACGGCAGATTTTCTTTATGCAGCTTGGGCCGTGCAGTGCAAGTCCGGTGCAACTGCATCAATTCGGTCTCGACCCAAGTTCCGTGTCATGAAGCGATTGTCCTCCCGTTGGTCCGCCAAATCTTGCTTGCAGGCGAACGGTCGCTTTTGGCCATTGCCAAGGAGCTATCGTATCACTCTTGGTTGCCTGACTGTCCGTGTGAATGAGGAGGAAGATCATTGTGCGCGTGCGATGCCCAATGCCTTTTCCAGCACCACGTCGCGTCCAGCCAGATAGTCCTGCATGCTCGGCAGCACTTCCACTTCCGGCACTACCCCGCGCCCATTGGCATGCTGGCCGCTGACGGCCAGCTTGTACGTCACCAGCGGGATGGCTATCCGTAGATCGCTATTGGGCAGCACCAGCGTCACGTCATTGCCCGAATTATTCCCGTGATACGCACCACCTGACTCCTCGCCCACGAAGGTCGCGCGCTGTTTGTCATGCAGTTGGGTGATCAGTTCGGCGGTTGTCGAAAAAGACCTTCCGTTGATCAAGGCGATCACCTTGCCCCGAAAGGTTGGCAGGGACGGCTTTTGCATTCCCAGATTCGGATGCCCCTTCACAGCGAACAAACCATCCGGGCGCGCCGTCAGCATCGCTGCCGGAATCACGGCTGAGCCTTCAACATGTGCGGCAAAACTCAAGCGCTCGCGCTGGACCGTCAACGCTTCATAGTACGGAAACGGCGCCTCAACCAGATACGAAAACACCAGCTTGCCGAGCCGGTCTTCGCCGCCGCCGTTGTCGCGCAAGTCAAGCAGCAGCGTCTGCGCGCCACTGGCTTCAATCTTTTCGAAGGCTTTTTTCAACATGGCCCCGCCTTCGTCATCTTCTTCCTCGTCCGTAAAGTTAAACACTTGCAGACGCGCGATCTTGCCCCCGTCAAGCAGCGACAGTTCCGTGAACTTGTGCGAATGCTGGTCCTGCGGATAGCGGTTGACCGATGCCTGCCTGAGCGCGGCGAGCGTCTGGCCGGCCAGCGTGACGCTCTCGCGCTTTGGCGCGCGCAGGCCGAGGGTGAACTTGCCTTGCATGCCGAACTGGATGAACAGTTCTTCCTTGAACTTGCGCGCGACCCGCTGCGCGCGTCCGGTCGTGATCAAGCCGTCGCCCGGCGCTGCCGCGAGCAAGCGCTCGATGACGCTGCCGATAGCGACCCCGTTGATCGATACGATCTCGCGCCCGGCCAGCTTTCCCGCGCCATCGAAATCGCGCAGGATGTACAGCCGCCCGCGCAGCAGCTTGACGTCCAGCGGCAGCAGCAAGGCTTGTTCCATCTCGGCCTTCAAGGCCGGCGACAGCAGTACTGCCGTGTGGCCGCAGCGCAGCGCAGCCACGGCCGGGGCCAGGATGCGCGCGAACGCGATGGCTTCCATCGGCCGGTCCAGCTTGCGGGCGGCGGCGTCGAATACGCGGTCAAGGTCAGCCTTTGGGGTGTAGCGGTAGACGCCGCCGTGCGCCTCTTCCAGCGCGCCGCGCGCCAGCTGCAAGTCCGATTGCAGCTGGGCGGCGCTCAGTGGGGCGGCGAGCGCGCTAGCCGCCCCAGCGCCCATCAACAGGACGCCGGCAGCGAGGAGCAATAGCCGGCTAGTACGGCGGTGCAGTGCAGTCATAGGAAATCCATTTTTTGATTGGTGTCCTTTTCACAGCAAGGGCCATGCCATGCTGGCAAAACCGCAGGCCGCGGACTGGACTGTCGCAAAATTGCATCGTCGCTGGCACCGGCCGTACGAATTCGGACACCTTTGCCCGCATGCGGGCAACTTTCGCAACAGCAAGTTGTATAGGAGTTAGAATTGCCATGAGAGCGAAGCCGACCCCGCCCTGTACGGGCTGAAAAGTTATCAGGAGTATCATGCGCGCACCGATCCGACCTGGCCTGATGCCCGTTCCCGGCAAGCTCGCCACTGTGCGCTGCGCGTCAGGCATGGGCCGGTGGCGGCGTTGAACTGGCGCCGCTGCGCGATCGCGCCGGCGTGCCGCCTGTTTGCCGCCGTTGCCTTTGCCCTAGGCTGCGTGCTGCCCGCCCACGCCGGCCAAACGCTGCGCGTGCTCACCTGGCCGGGCTATGCCGACCCCGATCTGGTCAAGCGCTTCGAGCAGGAAAACGATGTCCGGGTTCAGGTGAGTTACGTTGGCTCCGACGAAGCCTTGCGCAAGCACTTGGCGTCCAACGGCAGCATCAATTACGACGTTTTTGCCGCCAACACGGCCGAGATGCAGTTCTACATCCAGCATGGCGTAGCAGTGCCGCTACAGCTGTCGAACATCCCGAACCGGGCGCGCCAGCTGCCGCGCTTTCGCGACTTGCAGCGCGTGCCAGGCATCAGCCGCGCCGGCCAGGTGTTTGCCGTGGCCTACACCTATGCCGAGATGGGCCTGATTTACGACCGCAAGCAGTTCAGCGCGCCGCCGGTGTCGCTTTCGGCCATGTGGGACCCCAAGTACCAGGGAAAGGTGCTTGCCTTCGATACCAGCGGGCATAATTTTTCGATCGCCGCGCTGGTCATGCACGCCAATCCGTTTCACCTCGACGAAGCGCAGTTCCGCCAGAGCGTGGCCAAGCTGGTCGCGCTGCGCCGCAACGTGCTCACTTTTTATACCTTGCCCGAAGAATCGGTCGAACTGTTTCGCCGCCATTCGGTGGCGCTGATGTTCGCCAACTATGGCCGCCAGCAGGTCAAGCTGCTGCGCAACGCCGGGGTCGATGTCGGCTACGTGATCCCGCGCGAAGGGGCGCTGGCATGGCTTGATTGCTGGGCCGTGACGCGCGGCGCGGCCAACAAGGCGCTGGCGGAGCGCTGGATCAATTTCATGCTCGACAGTAAAGTGAGCGCCGAACTGACCCGGCGCCAGGGTTTGGCCAACACGCTGGCGGCGGGCGCGGCGACCAGGGATAGCGACAAGCTGATCTGGCTCGAACCGGTCGAGGACGACCAGCGGCGCGCCGCCTACTGGGCGCGCATCCTTTCCGGCGACGTGCCGGAAAAGCTCTAGCCATGGGGCGCCGGCTCGGACCTGGCATCAAGCACGGCCTCGGGCACGGCATTGGCGTGCGGCTGGCGGTCCTGCTGGCCACTTTCGGCATCGTCGCCATGGGCATGGTTGGCTACACCTCCTACGCCAGCAGCCGCGCCGCGCTGCTGGGCGCAACCCAGCGCGACCTGCTGACCGCCACCCAGGTGCTGGGCAAAAACTTCCAGGAACGGATCGAGGAAGTGGCGGCCCAGGCGCTGCTGCTGGCGCGCCTGACCCCGAGCTTGCAAGAAGGCGGCGTCATGGATGCCAACGACAGGACCCACCTGGCGCAAGCGTTCACGGCGCTGCTGGAAGTGCACCCGGATTACTTTCAGGCGCGCCTGATCAGCGCCGCCGGCCATGGCATCGAACTGGTGCGCGTAGACCGCGATGCCACGCTGCTGCTGCGCATCGACGGCTTGCACCTGCAGGAAAAAGCCCACTATCCGTATGTGTTCAATACGCTCAAGCTGGCGCGCGGGCAGGTGTACCTGTCCGACATCACGCTCAATCGCGAAACGGGCGCCCACGCGGGGCTGGACCAACCGACGCTGCGCGTGGCCACGCCCGTGGCCGGCCCCGGTGGCGGCATCGTCGGGCTGATCGTCATCAACGTCGACCTCGACACCATGTTCGCGCGTCTGAAAAAAAACCTGCCCTCGTCGCACCAGCTTTACCTGAGCAACCACTGGGGCGACTATCTGATCCACCCCGACGCGGCGCTGACCTTCGGCTTTGACCGCGGGCGGCGCGAATTGATCCAGAATGCATTCGGCCCGGTGGCCGAGCTGATCGGGGGGCGCCGGGCCAGCGTGGTCACCACGCCCGACAGCGCCGACGGCCGGGTGGCCGCTTTCGCGCGCTTGCCGATGGGCGCGGCGGCGGACGCGCACTTTGTGGTAATCGGCCTGTCGCAGCCCTTGGAAATCGTCACGCGCCAAGCGCGCGAGCTGGGCTGGGATACGGTGCGCATGATTTTGCTGCTGAGCGTGGCGGCCGTGCTGCTGGCGGCGATTGTCTCGCGCGCCGTGACCGAGCCGCTGCGCCAGATGGCCCATGCGGTGCGGCGCTTTTCGCAGGAGCGCGTGGTGAGCGAACTGCCGTCCGATCGCAACGACCAGATCGGCGTTCTGGCGCGCAGCTTGAACGACATGCAGCGCACCATTGTGGCCAATATCGGCGAGCTTGACGACAGCCGCCAGGCGCTGCGCCACCTGGCCCAGCATGACGGCTTGACCGGGCTGCCGAACCGCGCGCTGTTCGAAGACCGGTTGCGCCAGGCGATGGTGCTGGCGCGGCGCGGCAACGGCTGCATCGCGGTGCTGTTCGTCGACCTCGATGGCTTCAAGCAGGTCAACGACCGCTGCGGCCACCATACCGGCGACCTGCTGCTGGCCGAGGTGGCGCTGCGCATCCAAAGCTGCGTGCGCGCTGCCGATACGGCAGCGCGGATCGGCGGCGACGAGTTTGTGATCCTGCTCGGCGCCATCGAGCTTGAGCGCGATGCGCTGGCCGTGGCCGAGAAAGTACGCGCTGCGCTGGCGCAGCCGTTCGAACTGGACGCAAACACGCAGCAGATTTCGGCCAGTATCGGCGTGGCCCTGTTTCCGCGCCACGGCGACAGCGAGCACGCGCTGGCGCTGGCGGCCGACGCGGCCATGTACCGGGCCAAGGCGGCCGGGGGGAACCGGGTGCAGCTAAGCGCGGGATTCTAACTGTATGCCGTACAAGGTCGACGACAACCTGCTTGCGCAGGAGGAGGGTGTGCAAACGTTTTGCGCCCCTTTTGACTTGGTACACACCGCGCCATTTCGCATCTCGACAACCGAAACCAACATCGTCCTCGCGTTCGCGAGGACGATGTAGTGCTGCAGCACCGTCGCCTCTTTTGCAACAGCCTCGTTCGCGGGGACGATGTAGTGCATGCGACAGCGGTCAAGCCTGCAGCCACGCGGCGAACGCGTCAACCAGCCCGGCGCCGGTGGCCCCGTCCACGCCCGGACCGGCCTTGATGCCCAGCCCTTCCGGATCGCTGGCCGGATTGGCGGCGCCTTCGCGCACGTCCACCGCAGTGCGCGTGAGCAGCGCCTTGATGTCGGCCGGCTTGAGCGCGGGATTTTTTTGCAGCAGCAGCGCGCACACGCCGGCAATTTGCGGCGCCGACGCCGAAGTGCCGCTAAAGACCGCCCAGCCGTCGCCCGGCGTGGTGCCGTCGTGCTGCGCATTGCCGGTGTCGATCTCGAAGCCGGCCGGCACCGGCAGCATGATGTAGTCGCCGTAAGGCAGCATGCCCACCAGGCCGCACACGTCAGGCACATGGCGGCCCGAATAGATCGTGCTGGTAAAGGCCGACGCATAGTCGGAGGCGCGCATGCTGCCGTCTTCGGCCACGTAGGTGCCGCCCACGCTCAGCACTTCGGGCATCGAGGCCGGAAAGGCGTAATGCCCGTTCCCGGCCGAGAACACCACCACGATGCCGGCCGCAATGGCCGCCTGAATTTCCGCTTCCAGCGGTTTGAGGCCGTTCGGCAGTTCGGTCAGTTCGCCGCGCCCGTTCGTTTCGCGCAGGTCGTAGCACATGCTCACGGTGATGATGTGCGGCTTGTGCTTGAGCGCTTCCTGGAAGCCTTCGAGGATGCTGGCGCCGCCGTAGGGATCGGCGTCGTCGCCCAGCTTGACGCCGATGAAGGTGACCTTGGGCGCGACGGCAAACACGTTGGCCGATTCGCCCGTGCCATGGCTGCCCGGATCGGTGCAGCGGTTGGTGGCCGACGGCGCCAGCACCACCGAAGATGTGAAGCTGTTACGCACGAAAAAAGGGTGCGAGTGGTCGAACCCGGTGTCGATCATGGCCACGCGGATGCCTTCGCCGTGGTGCCGTTCGCGGTGAATCGGCGGCACGTTCAGCTTGGCCGGGACGTCGGTCAGCACGTCGAGGTGAAAATAATTGACGTGCGGCGCACGGGCGCCGATGACCGGGTCGGACAGGTAGATGTGCGGCCACTGGATGTAGGCGTCGTCGATCAGGTCGGCCAGTTCGGGGTCGGGATTCCACGGCGCGCCGTCGGGCGGATAGTACACGCAGGGGCTCGAGTAGCACAGCGACTGGTCGAGCGCGAACGTGGTCAGCGCGGTGCCGAACACGCGTTCGAACTGGGCGGCGGTGCCGCGCACCGAGACCGTCATGCGGCCCCTGCCCGAGACAACGAAGCCGTGCCGGCGCAGCGCCTCGATCGCCGTTTCCATCTCGCCCGCCGCAGGTTCGAAGCTGCCGATGCTCGCCGACGACAAGCGCGCCTGGACCTTGGTCGGGCCGACATTGGAGCGGCCCTTGAAGGTGACGGCGATGCGCAAGATGGCGTCGGCGGGGGCCGGCGTATGCTGGGAAGGGTGGCGGTGGCTAAGTTTAAATGGCTGCATGGTGGACCCTGGGTGTGTGGCGCAGCGCGCTGTGGCGCGGTGCGATCGTGATAAGGCTGATGGCGTCGGCAAGGCTGGCGGGCAGCGGCAGCGTCAGGTTCGCCGCCGGCGCAGCGGGGCCGAACAACTGTGCGAAGCGTTCTTCGGTCAGCTCGGCCGACACCGTGGCCCGGCCCGCGCCGGTGACGGCAAAGCCGAGCTGCTCGAGCGCGGCGCGCACGAGCGGATCGAGCGCGATGTCGGTGCTGGGGCGGCGCAGCAGGAGCTGGAGCTTGATCATGGCGTTGTTGGGCAGGCTGGACAGGATGATGATAAGGCTTTGTGCCCGTTTGCGCCAAGCAAGGTCAATTGTGCGTCACGGGCCGTGTCCGTTTTTGCAGGGCGATTGCCCGATAGCGAACACATTGCCAGGCAGGTGCAGGCCAATTGCGCCTGGCAACGGCGCTGGCACAGGAGTTGCTGAACAGGCAGCAAGCACAGCGCGAATCCTTCGCCCCCGTGCACTTTCCTGGAGCTGACATGAACCGTTTGATGAAAACCTTATTTGCCGCCGTCCTTGCCACCCTCGCCATCATGGCCATCATGGCCAGCCTGGCTGCACCCGCGCACGCGCAGCAGGGCCGCGGTCCGGCCACGTCCGAAGAGCAGGAGCGCGTGGTCCAGCTCGCCGCCGCCGCCGACAAGGACCCGCTGGGGACGATGGCGTCGGCAGACGGGCGCTGGTTTGAAAAATGGGCCGACGAAGTACCTGACTATATGTTTGGTCCCGATAACGGCGTGTTCTGGGTCATGACCAAAGCCGCCAAGGGCGAGCTCAAGCGCGTGGTGCGCTTCCAGCATACCGTCAGCACCGCCGCCTTCCAGATCAGGCACCACATGCTTGACCCAAAAAAGGACCCGGCCCAGATGGAAGCGAAGACCTTGGCCGGGGTCGAAGGATTGCTGCGCGCCTATGCAAGCCTGCTGGCCAAGAATCCGGACAACCGCTCAGCCAAGCTCGACGAAGCGATTGCCATCCGCGACAAGGGCGGCCTGGCGGCCTTTGTCAAGGCCCTGCCACCGATGCCGGAGCGGTGATGCGCACCGCCTCACTACTGATCGTTACGCTGGGATGGCTATGCCTGCAGGCGAACCCTGCGTGCGGCGCGCCGCTGGCGCCTGGCGACACCGCGCGCCTGGTCACCGAGATCGCCGAGCATTCCGAAGCCATGCAAAACCTGGAACAATTGTGCGACGACATAGGCCCGCGCCTGACCGGCTCCCTGCAATTGCGTACCGCGCAAAGCTGGGCGATAAAAAAATTGACGGCCTACGGCGCCGTCAATGTGCATGAGGAAGCGTACGAGCTCGGCCGGCCATGGCAGCGCGGCGTGGCCCGGGCCCGTTTGCTTAATGCCAACGGGCAGCACCTGAACATCGTGCAAAAGGCCTGGACTGCGGGCACCGGCGGCCCCGTGCAAGGCGAGCTCGCGGTGCTGGACGTCAAGACGCTGGACGAATTCAAGCTGGCCGCGCCTGGGCTGAGAGGGAAAATCGTGCTGGTCCTGTCCGGACCGAAGGCGAGCGAGGCCGAGGGCAAGGACGCGGCCCGGTTTCAAACCGAGGTCAATCAAGTGATCGCCAATGCACGCATGGCAGCGGTGTTGCTGGTGTCCGGCAAGGAGGGCGGCGTACTGGAGATGTGGGGCGGGGCGCAGTCGCGCTTCGCTACCCATGCGGGTATCATCACGCAGCAGAACGCCAGCCTGCTCAAGCGCTTGCTCGCCAGAGGCGTGGTGCCACGGCTGGAAGTTGAGCTTGGCGGCGGCTTCGGCAAGGCGCCGGTGCAGGCCTACAACGTGGTGGCCGACTTTATTGGCAGCAGCTTGCCCGAGGAGATGGTGATCATTGGTGCGCACCAGGACTCGTGGGATCTGGGCACTGGCGCCACCGACAACGGCACCGGGACCGTGGTGGCGATCGAGGTGCTGCGCGCCATGCGGGCCGCCGGGTTGCAGCCAAAGCGGACACTGCGCATTGTCTTGTTTTCCGGCGAGGAGCAAGGGCTGTTGGGCAGCAAGGCCTACGTGCTCCGGCATCGCGCCGAGCTGGCCCGGATCCAGGCAATTTTTGTGCAGGATGCGGGCGCCGGGCGCATCATGGGGTTTCCCGACATGAAGGTCGACGCGTGGCATGCGGGGCTCACTGCGGCGCTGGAACCTGCGCAAGTGCTGGGTGCGCTCGATGTGCCGTACGGCCTGAGCCGTGGTTCCGATCACGACACATTTTTCGAACGGGGCATTCCCGCTTTTTCGCCGATCCAGGACCCGCTCGACTACCGCAGCCATACCCAGCACAGCGAGCTCGACAACGTCGATCACGTTGCCAAAGCCGACTTGAACCATAGCGCCCAAGTCATGGCGCTCGCGGCCTAGGGCTTGCTCAACGGCGAACGCCTGCCCCACCAGCCGGCCACACTTCCCGCCAAGCCATAAGGTTCCCCCATCCACCCTGGAGTCAGGCGCCGCCGGCGTAGCCGTTTTGGCGCCAGGCTTCGAAGACGACGACGGCGACGGTGTTCGATAAGTTCAGGCTGCGGTTGTCCGGGCGCATCGGCAGGCGGATGCGCTGGGCCGGCGCGAACGATTCGCGCAGCGCCGGCGCCAGGCCGCGCGTCTCAGCGCCGAACACGAATACGTCGCCCGGCAAGAAGGTGGCGGTGGCGAACGGCGTTGAGCCGTGCGTGGTCAGGGCGAACATGCGCGCGGGCTCGGGCTTGCAGTCAAGCAGGTAGGCGTCCCAGTTCTTGTGCACTTTCATCGTCGCGTAGTCGTGATAGTCCAACCCGGCACGCTTCATCTTGGCGTCGTCCAGCGGAAAGCCGAGCGGCTCGATCAAGTGCAGCTGGGCGCCGGTGTTGGCGCACAAGCGAATGATGTTGCCGGTGTTGGGCGGGATTTCAGGTTCTACCAAAACAACATGGAACAAAATGCTTCTCCTATTAGTGGGGCGGGGTGCGCGCGAACACGAAGTTGCTCACGCGCGCGGCGCCAAATCGTTTGAATACGGCCGCCAGTTCGTGCAGCGTGGCGCCGCTGGTCATCACGTCGTCGACTACGCCGATGTGCTGGCCACGCACCAATTCGAGCGCATCGGGCGCCACGATGAAGGCGCCGCGCATGTTCTTTTTGCGCTCGGCCGGCGCCACGCCCGACTGCGCCGCCGTCTCGCGCGCGCGCACGGCCAGCGCCGGGCGCAGGGCAATGCCCAGCGCTGTCGACAGCGGCCGCGCAATTTCCAGCGCCTGGTTAAAACCCCGCTCGGCCAGACGGTGCGGCCCCAGCGGCACCGGGCACAGCAGCGTGGGCAGCTCGAAGCGCTCGCGCGCCATCACGGCGTCGCGCAACGCCAGTCCGAACCAGGGCGCCAGTGCCAGCGTGCCGCCAAACTTGAGCTGCAGCACCAGTTGATCCAGCGGCGCGCTGTAGTCGGCCGCGACGATGGTGGCGTCAAAGGCGGGCGGATGCGACTGGCAGGCACCGCACGGCCAATCCACGTCGAGCGCGCTCACCGGATTGGCGCAGCGCCGGCAACGGGGCGGGCACGGCCCCAGGAACTGTTCCTGGCACGGCGGGCAGACGGACGCAGCGCAGCGCGCCCCGCACAGGGCGCAGGACGAGGGCAGCAGCGATCGGCCCAGTTGCCGCGCCAGCCCCAGCGGCCAGCGCCCGGGCCACGGCAGCAGGCGGTGGCGCATCGGCTCGACTTTCAACAAACAGGTACACTGGCGCCATTATCGCATTTCGGCGCCGTCCACCCGCTTTCGCCCATGTCCTCTCCTGCATCTCCATCAACATTGAGCGCGCCTATCGAGCAGGCGCGCGTGCGCGCTTTGTTTGCCGATCCGCAGCGCATTGCGCCGTCCGACTTCCTGCGCCGCGAAATTGCGGCCCGCATGCATGACCGGCTCGGTCTGGTCAAGCTGGCCCCGGGCCGGGTGGTCGACGCCGGCTGCGGCGCGGGAGCCGACCTGGCGCTGTTGCAGAAAGCCTATCCGGCTGCCCAGGTCATCGGCATCGATGCCGCGCCCGCCATGGCCGCCGTTGCCGACGCAGCGGCTGCGGCGGCGCCGTCCCGACGCCTGCTCAGCCGTTTGCTGTCGGGCAAGGCCGGGATTGACTTGTTGTGTGGCGATTTCGGTAATTGTCCGTTCCCGCCGAACTCTGTCGACCTGGTGTGGTCGAATTTGGCACTGCACTGGCATCCCCAGCCCGACCGCGTCTTTGCGGAGTGGAGAAGGGTGCTGCGCGTCGAAGGGTTGTTAATGTTTTCCAATTTTGGCCCCGACACCTTTCGGGAGTTGCGCAGCGCCTTTTCCACGCTCGATGCGGCGCAGGCTTCGGCGCCTGTATCGGAGCATGTTTTGCCTTTCGTCGATATGCACGATTTTGGCGACCAGTTGGTCGACGCCGGTTTTTCCACGCCCGTCATGGATATGGAGGTCATTACCGTCACCTACGATACGGTACAAGCCATGCTGGCCGATGTGCGCGCGCTGGGCGGCAATCCGCTTGCCACGCGCCGCCGCGGTCTGACTGGTCGCGTTGCCTGGGGCCGCTTCCTGCAGGCGCTCGAGGCGCAGCGCCGTCCGGACGGCAAGCTGGGCTTGAGCTTCGAAGTCATTTACGGCCATGCTTTTCGTCCGGCGCCGCGCGTCACGGCCGCTGGCGAGGCCATCGTGCGCTTCACGCCGCGGGCACCGTAACAGCATTGGCGCGGCCGGCATTGTTGCGGGAGCGGCCAACGGTGCAAGAGCGGCAAAGCGTGCCAAAGCGTGCCAAACCGCGGCAAAGCGGCCAACGCTGGCAAGACAGCGGCAAGGCAGCTGCAAAACAACGGCAAGACAGTGGCCAGCGCCGGTGTCGTTTCCGCGGCACGACGTGGGGCCGCCGTGTGCAATTACAAGGTCTACGCCCATAGTTTGCCGCATTTGTCCTTGATGCATACGGTGTTCCTTGAGTATAATTAAAGGCTAATTTTGTCGACTGCGAACGTGCCGCCTGAAATTCAGGCGATCAATACGGGCTTTTAGCGGTTGTCAGCAACAGCGTTCACAGTGTGCGTATGCACCTATGTGCGATGGTTTGGTTCCAGCTGGATTTTTCGCGCAGCGCGCGTCAAGCCGGCTCAGGAGCCTTTTGTGCGATGGTTTCGGAGCATTGGCGGTCAGTAAGTTCGCCGGCGTTTAAAAAGAATGATTATTTTTGGGTGGTTGGGGAAAACATGACATATGCAAAGCGACTTCACGCCTTGATGTTCGGCCTGCTGGTTTCAGCCGGCAGCTGGGCACAAACCGCACAGCCTGTTCAAGAAGTTGGCGTTCAGGGCCGTCCGGTGGAGATGCAGTTGAACCTGCAACGATCGGTGACCGACATCGCCACCGAGATCAATAATCTGCACACCTGGATGATGGTCGTCTGCATGGTGATCTTCGTCGCCGTGTTCGGCGTCATGTTCTACTCGATCTTCAAGCACCGCCGTTCGCTGGGCCACAAGCCGGCAACCTTTCATGAGTCGACCGCCGTTGAAATCGCCTGGACCATCGTGCCGTTCCTGATCGTGATCGGCATGGCGCTGCCAGCGACCAAGACCGTGGTTGCGATGAAGGACACGTCCAACGCCGACATCACCATCAAGGCCACCGGCATGCAGTGGAAGTGGGGCTACGATTACCTGAACGGCGAAGGCGCCGGCATCAGCTTCCTGTCGAGCCTGTCGACCCCGCGCGAGCAGGTCGGTTCCCCCGGCAACCAGTTCACCGGCAAGCGCGGCATCAACTACCTGATGGAAGTCGACAATGAAGTGGTCGTGCCAGTCAACAAGAAGATCCGCATGGTGCTCACCGCCAACGACGTGATTCACGCCTGGATGATTCCCGCCTTTGGCGTCAAGCAAGATGCCATCCCCGGTTTCGTGCGCGATACCTGGTTCAAGGCCAAGGAAATTGGTACCTACCGCGGCCAATGCGCCGAGCTGTGCGGTAAAGAGCATGCCTTCATGCCGATCGTGGTGCGCGTCGTCAGCGCCGGCGACTACGCCGCGTGGGTCTCGGGCAAGCAAAAAGAAATGGCGGCCTTGGCCGACGATCCAGCCAAGGTCTGGACCATCGACGAATTGAAAACCAAGGGCGAAAAAGTCTACGCCACCAACTGCGTCGCTTGCCATCAAGCAACCGGCAAGGGCGTACCGGGTGCGTTTGCACCACTGGATGGCTCGGAAGTGGTGAATGGCCCGAAAGCGGAACAGATCAATGTGTTGTTGAATGGCAAAAAGAGCGGTAAATACCCTTCGGAAATGCCAGCATGGAAACAGCTGTCGGATTCCGACATTGCCGCGGTCATCACCTATACCCGCAACAGCTGGTCGAACAAGGCTGCAGAAAATATCGTTCAACCAGCCGACGTTCTGGCTGCACGTACCAAGTAATCGGGAGTTAAGACAATGAGCACAACTACACTAGATCACGCACACGACCACGCGCACGACCATCCTCACGGCATGGCGCGCTGGCTGTTCGCCACCAACCACAAGGACATCGGTACCCTGTACCTGTGGTTCTCCCTGATCATGCTGTTGTCCGGCGGCGTGCTGGCCTTGATGATCCGTACCGAACTGTTCCAGCCTGGCCTGCAATTTTTCCAGCCTGAGTTCTTCAACCAGCTGACCACGATGCACGGCCTGGTCATGGTCTTCGGCGCCATCATGCCGGCCTTCGTTGGCTTTGCCAACTGGATGATCCCGCTGCAGGTCGGCTGCGCCGACATGGCGTTCGCCCGCATGAACAACTTCTCGTTCTGGCTGCTGCCGCCCGCGGCGCTGCTGCTGGCCAGCTCGTTCTTCGTGCCGGGCGGCGCCACCGCTGCCGGCTGGACGCTGTACGCGCCGCTGTCGACCCAGATGGGCATTGGCATGGACATGGGTATTTTCGCGATGCACCTGATGGGCGCCTCGTCGATCATGGGTTCGATCAACATCATCGTCACCATCCTGAACATGCGTGCTCCCGGCATGACCCTGATGAAAATGCCGATGTTTTGCTGGACCTGGCTGATCACCGCCTTCCTCCTGATCGCCGTGATGCCGGTTCTGGCAGGCGCGATCACGATGACTCTGACCGACCGTCACTTCGGCACCTCGTTCTTTAACGCTGCCGGCGGTGGCGACCCGGTCATGTACCAGCACATCTTCTGGTTCTTCGGCCACCCCGAGGTGTACATCATGATTTTGCCGGCATTCGGTATCGTCTCGCAGATCCTGCCAGCGTTCGCACGCAAGCCGCTGTTCGGCTACGCATCGATGGTCTACGCCACGGCGTCGATCGCGGTGCTCTCGTTCATCGTCTGGGCCCACCACATGTTTACCACCGGCATGCCGGTGACCAGCCAGCTGTTCTTCATGTATGCCACGATGCTGATCGCCGTGCCTACCGGCGTCAAAGTGTTCAACTGGATCGCCACGATGTGGAAGGGTTCGATGACCTTCGAGACCCCGATGCTGTTTGCCGTCGGCTTCATCTTCGTGTTCACGATGGGCGGCTTTACCGGCGTGATCCTGGCGGTGACCCCGATCGACATCCAGTTGCAAGACACCTACTACGTGGTGGCCCACTTCCACTACGTGCTGGTTGCCGGTTCCCTGTTCGCCCTATTTGCCGGTTTCTACTACTGGTCGCCAAAGTGGACTGGCCACATGTACGCCGAAACGCGCGGCAAGATCCACTTCTGGGCGTCGCTGATCACGTTCAACGTGACGTTCTTCCCGATGCACTTTTTGGGGCTGGCGGGCATGCCGCGCCGGTATGCCGATTACCCGGCGCAGTTCACCGACTTCAATGCGATTGCCTCGATCGGCGCGTTTGGTTTCGGCCTGTCGCAAGTGTACTTCCTGTTTTTCGTGATTCTGCCAACCATCCGTGGCGGCGCGAAAGCGGCCGACAAGCCATGGGATGGCGCCGAAGGCCTGGAGTGGACCGTCCCTAGTCCTGCTCCGTTCCACACGTTCGAAACGCCACCGACGGTCAAGTAATGCCGTCATCCGGGCAGCTGTTGCTGCCCGGATGAAATGAAACTTGCAGGTTGAACATGTCCGATCCAAAGAAACCGAATAACGCGAAGACCGGCCTGATTCTTGGCGGCGTGGCCTTGTTTTTTTTTGCCATCGTCTTCATCAAGCGAATTTGGCTCTAAATGGCAACTGAGCAAAACGAACGCCTGGCCCGGAACCGCAAGATGCTGGTCAAGCTGATCGTCATCGCCGTGGGGATGCTCGGTTTTGGCTACGCGCTGGTGCCGGTTTACCGGCAGATGTGCGAAGTGCTCGGGATTAACAACCTGAGCCGGCAAGAAGGTAATTTCGTCGAGTACGACAAGAATAGCCAGGTCGACAAGACGCGTACCATTACCGTCGAACTCGACGGCAATGCGCAAGGGCCGTGGCGCTTTCGCCCGACCACCCGCAGCATCAAGGTGCACCCGGGGGAACTGGCCACGGTGATGTATGAAGTGGTCAACACCCAGGCGCGCACGGTACAGGCGCAGGCAATTCCCAGTTATGCACCGCAGTCGGCCACGCCGCACTTCAAGAAGGTCGAATGCTTTTGTTTCAAGCAGCAGACCCTGAAGGCGAACGAGGCCAGGCAGATGCCGGTCGTGTTTTTCATCGATCCCAAGCTGCCGCGCGAGATTTCGACGATCACGCTGTCGTACACGTTTTTTGAAATAGCCGGCGCCCAGGCCGCCGCGCCGCAGGCGGCAGCGACGAAGGTGAAGTAATGAATGACGTAAAAAACAAGGGCGACAAACCCACCGGACGCAAAGCGTCGTTCGGGGCCACGATGAAGGCGGTGTTCTGGTCGTTTTTCGGAATCCGCAAGCGCAGCGACTACGAAAGCGATTCAGCGAACCTGAATCCCATTCATGTGGTTATTGCCGCCCTGATTGGCGTGGCGCTGTTTATCGGCGTTATCATCATGCTGGTGCGCGTTGCCGTAGCAAAGTAATAGATCACGTAAAATGAGCAGCACGAAATTCACCGCATAAAAGTTTTGATTTAGGAGATGAAGATGAGTTCACCACACGCCGCCGCGCCGTATTATTTCGTGCCGGGTCCGTCCAAATGGCCACTGTTTGCCGGCATGTCGCTGCTGGTGACGATGATCGGCGCTTCCGGCTGGGTCAACGGCGCCTCGTGGGGCCCGATCCTGAACATCGGCGGCATCCTGTCGATGCTGCTGGTGCTGTATTTCTGGTTCGGCGACGCCATCGGCGAATCGGAATCGGGCCAGTACAACAGCCGCATCGATCTGTCGTTCCGCTGGTCGATGAGCTGGTTCATTTTTTCGGAAGTGATGTTTTTCGGTGCCTTCTTCGGTGCCTTGTTTTACGCCCGCACGATTTCACTGCCTTGGCTGGGCGACCTGGACCACAAATTCATCTGGCCAGACTTTGCCGCGCAGTGGGGCGACAGCCCGGCCGGCACGATCGAGCCGTTTGCGAAGATGGGTCCGTTCCCAATTCCAACGATCAACACGGCATTGTTGCTGCTGTCGGGCGTGACGCTGACCATTTCCCACCATGCACTGCGTGCCGGCCATCGCGCCAAGACCGCGGTATGGCTGGCGGCGACCATTTTGCTGGGCGCAACCTTTATGGGCTTCCAGGTGTATGAGTACATGCACGCTTACAGCGAACTGAACTTGAAGCTGACGTCGGGCATCTATGGTTCGACCTTCTTCATGCTGACCGGGTTCCACGGCTTTCACGTGACGATGGGTGCGATCATGCTGTCGGTGATCCTGTATCGCGTCATGAAGGGCCACTTTACCGCGGACAATCACTTCGGTTTTGAAGGCGCTGCGTGGTACTGGCACTTTGTCGACGTTGTCTGGCTTGGTTTGTACGTCGTCATCTACTGGCTGTAATACGAGGGGGCTGATCCCTCAAGCAAAAAAACCGGGGACAGACCATCAAGCGGTGGGCCTGTCCCCGGTTTTTTGCCAGAAAGCTTTGCAGTCGGTCAGCCGCAGTCCAACGTTGAGCCGCGGCAGGTGGTCAGCTGCAGTTCATCAACTGATGCCGGTCGGCTGGATCCAGCCCATGTAATGGGCGCCCAGCAACAACAGAAACAGCGTCACTGACAAGCCCACGCGCAGCGCCAGCGCATGTACGGTACGATTGCTCTTGCCTTTGTCGCGCATCAGGAAAAACAGGGCCGAGCCCAGGCTGCCCAGGATCATGATGAAGGCGATGGCGACGAGGATTTTCATAGGCTTTCGATGTACTTAAACAATGCTCCGTTAAACAAGGCTTCATTGTAATGCTTAAGCGCTTCCGTTTCCGTGCTATCCCTTTCTTGGCCACCGTGCTGCTGGTGGCGCTCGGCGTCTCGCTGGGGCAGTGGCAAGACCGGCGCGCCGCGCAAAAAATCGCCTTGCAGGCCACGCTCGCCGAGCGCGCCGTCCAGGCGCCGCTGGTGCTCGGTCCGAAGCTGCTTGGCAAGGAAGACGTCGCGTTCCGGCCGGTGTCGGTGGCCGGCGAATTCGTCACCGGGTGGCCGCTGTTTCTCGACAACCGGCCCCAGCAAGGCAAGGTGGGTTTTTACCTGCTGATGCCATTCAAGATTGCCGGATCGAACACCCATGTGCTGGTGGCGCGCGGCTGGTTGCCGCGCTACAACGGCGAACACGATCGCCTGCCTGAATTTTCCACCCCGCCCGGCACGGTGATCGTAACCGGCGTTGCCAAGGCGGGTATGGGCAAGGTGATGCAGCTGGGCGACCCGGCCATGGTCAAGCCCGGCGCGATTTTACAAAACCTCACACCCGACCAGTTCGCCGACGCCAGCAAGCTGGCCGTGCAGCCATTTTTTATCGAGCAGACCGGGCCGCCCGAAGCGGGCGACAACCTGGTGCGCGACTGGCCGGCGCCCGCGCTGGGCGTCGAAAAGCACCAGGGTTATGCATTTCAGTGGTACGCGCTGGCAGGGATGGCGCTCTTATTTTTCGTAGTGACAGGATTTCGACGTGGAACAAAATAAACCGAATCAAACCAGCGGACGCTGGAAGCTGCTGGCCGTACTGGCCGTGTGCGCTTCGCCGTTGATCTTTTCCTACCTCACGTATTACGTCATCAAGCCGAGCGGGCGCACCAATTACGGCACGCTGATCGATCCGCGCGCCCATCCGATTCCCGCGCTGGGCACCACTGGCCTGGACGGCAAGCCGCTCGCGCTTGACGCCTACAAGGGCAAGTGGATCATGCTGCAGGTCGAGCCGGGCGACTGCCCGCAAGCATGCAAGGACCAGCTGGTCAAGGTGCGCCAGTTGCGCCTGATGCAGGGCAAGGGCATGGAACGCATCGAGCGCGTCTGGCTCATTACCGACAATGCGCCGCTCGACATCGAGCTGATGAAAGTCATCGACGGCGTGCGCATGCTGCGCGTAAAGCCCGATGCGGTCAAGGCGTGGCTGCCGGTGGAGCCGGGCGGCGACGTGACCGACCACTTATACCTGATCGACCCGCTGGGCAACCTGATGATGCGCTTTCCCAAGGATGCCGAGCCGAACAAGGTGACCAAGGATATCGGCAAGCTGCTCAAAGCGTCCGCGATCGGCTGATCATGCAGTCGTCAACCCTGGTGCAGTTGGCCCTGTCGGGCTTGCTGGCGGCAACCTTGCCGCTGGCCATGGTGTGGATGTCGTCCGATCCGCACAAATACCGCAAGCTGGTGTGGCTGACCGCCTTTCTCACCTTTGACCTGATCGTGTTCGGCGCGTTCACGCGCCTGACCGATTCCGGGCTTGGCTGCCCGGATTGGCCGGGATGTTATGGCGCGGCCAATCCGTTTATTGCGCATGAGCAGATCAGCGCCGCGCAAGCCTTATTGCCGACCGGGCCGGTAACGGTGGTGAAAGCGTGGATCGAGATGATTCACCGCTACCTGGCGATGGGCGTGGGGTTCTTGTGCATGGCCTTGATGGGAACTGCCTGGCTGCAGTGGCGCCGTTCGAACAGCGTGCAGTTCAGGCCGCTCTTGCCGACGGCGGTGTTTGTCGCCGTCTGCGTGCAGGGAGCGTTCGGGGCGCTGACCGTGACCATGAAACTGCAGCCGGTCATTGTAACGATGCATTTGTTGCTGGCGATGGGCTTGCTGTTCATGCTTTGCTGGCTGGGGGCGCGCCAGGATGCTGCCGTTGGTGGCCGGCCAGAGATGGCGCAATGCGCTGCGCTTTCGCGCCCTACGGTATCGACTGTATCGACTGTATCGATGGTATCGCTGCGCGTCTTGGCGCTTGTTTCGGCGCTGGTGCTGGGCGTGCAGATTGCATTGGGGGGCTGGGTCAGTACCAATTACGCGACGCTCGCTTGCGCGGATTTCCCGCTGTGCGCGGGGCAGGTTTTCCCGGACATGGATTTCGGCCATGGTTTTACGCTGTGGCGCGAACTGGGCAAGACGGCGGCGGGGCATTACCTGCCGTTCTCGGCCCTCACGGCCATTCATTGGGTGCATCGCCATTTTGCGTATGTCGCAGCCGCAATCCTTGGCTTTACCGCCTGGCGCGCGATGGCAATGCCGGACCTGCGCGGCACGGCGCGCAAGATTGCCATCGTGCTCGCGCTGCAGCTGGCGGCGGGCATTGCAACCGTGTATTTCGCCTTCCCGCTTGCCATCGCCGTATTGCATAACGCGGGGGCCGCCCTGCTAGTGGCGCTGGTCGCCATGTTAAACTACCAGATCAAGCACCGATTCAGCGCAGCAGCGCATGCAAGACCACCTACATGACAACCCAGACCGCTACACAAAAATCGAGCAGCCGCATCGCCCAATACTGGGCCCTGACCAAGCCGCGCGTCACGCAACTGGCGGTGTTTTGCGCCGTCATCGGCATGTTCCTGGCAACGCCGGGGCTGCCCGACATGCACAAGGTGTTCTTCGGCACCGTTGGCATCTGGCTGCTGGCCGGCGCCGCCTTTGCCGTCAACTGCATTCTCGAGAGCGAAATCGATGCGCGCATGGCGCGCACCGCGCGCCGCGCCACCGCCAGCGGCGAACTGACCAAGACCCAGACCATCGCCTTTTCGGCCGTCATTGGCGGGGCCGGCATGTGGGTGCTGTACGCGCTGGTCAATCCCTTGACCATGTGGCTCACGCTGGTAACTTTCGTCGGCTACGCCGTCATCTACACCCTGATTCTGAAACCGGCCACGCCGCAAAACATCGTCATCGGCGGCCTGTCGGGCGCGATGCCGCCGGCGCTGGGCTGGGCCGCGATCGCCGACGCGGTGCCGATGCAGGCGTGGCTCCTGGTCCTGATCATTTTCGTCTGGACCCCGCCGCACTTCTGGGCACTGGCCATGTACCGGCGCGACGACTATGCGCGTTCCGGGCTGCCGATGCTGCCGGTCACCCACGGCATGAACTTCACCGGCTTTCACGTGTGGCTGTACTCCATCGTGCTCGCCGCCACCACCTTGCTGCCGTTCGTGGTGCGCATGAGCGGCCTGATTTACCTCACGGCCGCCGTCGCGCTCAATGCGGTCTTTTTGTGGCACGGCTGGCAGGTCTACAAGCACTATTCCGACCAGGTGGCGCGCAAGGCCTTTACCTGGTCGATCATCTACCTGTCGCTGCTGTTTGCCGCGCTGCTGGTCGACCATTACTTCCCATTCTAAGATGAAAAATCTGTTTGCCCTGTGCGCCGTGGCGCTGACCTTGACGCTGGCGGCCTGCGCCAAGCCGGCCGCGCCGCCCGTCTTCAACAACGTCGACATCACCGGCGCCGAGTATGCGCGCGACTTTGCGCTGACCGACCATACGGGCAAACAGCGCACGCTGGCCGACTTCAAGGGCAAGGTGGTGTTTCTGTTCTTTGGCTACACCCAGTGCCCCGACGTGTGCCCGACCACGATGGCTGAAATGGCGGAGGTGCGCAAGCAGCTCGGTCCGGATGCGGCCAAGGTGCAGGTGCTGTTCGTGACGGTTGATCCGGAGCGCGATACGCAAGAGCTGCTGGCGCAGTACGTGCCCGCTTTTGACACCAGCTTCATCGGCCTGTACGGCGACGCGGCCGCGACCGCCAAAGTGGCCAAGGAATTCAAGGTGTTTTACGCCAAGTCACCCGGCGCCACGCCCGGCGCCTACTCGATGGACCATACTGCGGGCAGCTACGTGTTCGACCAGCAGGGCAAGATCCGCCTGTTCGTCCGCCACGGCAAGGGCGCCACGCCGATTGCACAAGACATCAAGCTGTTGCTGCACTAGGTGCATACACTAGGTCATACACTAAGCAAACATCTTCGGCAGACCACCATGGAACGACGCATCGGCAAGAACCTCGCCTCGATCGGCGCCGTCGCCTTCCTGGTGATCGGCTGCCTGTACGTGCTGCGCCCCTTCCTGGCCGCGATCCTGTTCGCCGCCGCCGTCGTCATTTCTTCCTGGCCGATGTACCTGTTCCTGCTGGGGCGGATGAACGGTCGCCGCTCGCTCGCCGCGCTCACGCTGACGTTGACGCTCACGCTGCTGGTGATCGTGCCCATCGGCCTGGTGGCCTACAACCTGGCCGACGACGTGGGCCGCCTGTATGACCAGATCAAGCTGGCCGTGGAAACGGGCCACGTGGAGCCGCCCGGCTGGATCCGGCGCGTGCCCCTGGTGGGCGACTGGCTCCATGGATATGTGCGCACGCTGGTGTCAAGCCGCGAACAGATGATGGAAGTGGCCAAGCAGATGCTCGAGCCGGCGCGCCACTATTTACTGGGCGGAGGCATTGTGCTGGGCGCCGGCGTGGCGCAAATGAGCCTGGCCGCCTTTGTCGCTTTTTTCCTGTACCGCGACGGTCAGGCGCTGCTGCGCGCCACGCGCGTGGCGATGGAGCGCATCATCGGCGAGAGCGCGCCGCGCATCGCCAGCACCGTCAGCCACACCGTGCGCGGGGTGATGTACGGTTTACTGGGCACGGCGCTGGCGCAGGCGCTGGTGGCCGCGCTCGGCTTTGCGATCGCCGGTGTGCCGGGCGTGCTGCTGCTGGGCTTTGCGACCTTTGTCATGTCGCTGGTGCCGGTCGGCCCGCCCATCATCTGGGGCGGCGCGGCGATCTGGCTCTTTAGCGAGGGCAAGACGGGGTGGGGCGTGTTCATGCTGGTGTGGGGACTGATTTTGATCAGCGGCGTCGACAACGTGGTCAAGCCGATGCTCATCAGCCGGGGCAGCGACATGCCGTTCCTGCTGGTGCTGTTAGGTGTGCTGGGCGGGGTAATGGCGTTCGGGTTCGTGGGCCTGTTTATCGGCCCCGTGCTGCTGGCCGTGGGGTACTCGCTGCTGCGCGAGTGGACCGGGGCGCAGCCGGCGGCGGTGATGAAGACCTAGTTGGGGTCCCGGACAATTGTCGCGGGAGGGCTCAGCGCTCGCGATACAGCTCGCCCGCCCACAGTTTTTCGATGACGGCGGTGGGCAAGCGGTCCCGGTCTTCGGAACCGACGACGCAATCTTCCTCTGTGCCGGACAAATCGATCAGCTCGGCCGGTATGGCCCGTGTTGATGCGATGCAGTAAAAGGCCCGCACCGTAGGCCGGGTATAACTTTGTTTGTTTTGTTCAACGACGACGGCAAGTTTTTCCGATTTGAGACGCACCAGCGATCCGGTAGGATAGATACCCACCACTTCGATGAACGCGGACAGCACGGTCGGATCGAAGTGCCCTTTCCAGGAAATCATCTTGGACAGGGCGTCCGCCGGATCCCAGCCCCGCTTGTAGGGCCGATCGGACGTAATGGCGTCGTACACGTCGCACACGGCCGTCATGCGCGCCATCAGCGAAATTGCCTTGCCTGCCTGCCGGTGGGGGTAGCCCGCGCCATCCATGCGCTCGTGATGGTGAAGGCAAGCCTCGCGCACGCTGTCGCTGACGCCGCCGTGACGCAGCGCTTCAAAGCCGTGTTCCGGGTGCCGTTTGACGGTCGCGAATTCGTCGTCACTCAGACTGCTGGGTTTATTGAGGATTTCCAGCGGAATCCTGGCTTTTCCGATGTCATGCAGCAGGCCGCTCAGGCCCGCCTCGCGCATGTCAGGGTCGGACAATTTCATGGCCTTGGCCAGCGCGACCATCAACGCGCACACCGCCACCGAATGCATATAGGTGTAGTCGTCTTCGTACTTCAGGCGCGACAGGCTGATCAGGGCGCCAGGGTGGCGCTCCACCGAGCGCACGATATCGTCAACCAGGGCGCTGCAAAAATGGGTGTCGGCGATCTTGCCGAGCCGGGCCTGAGAGAACATGGAAAAAATCGATGCGCGCGCCGTCTGGCACAGCCGGGCCGCGTTCTGCAGCTCTTCTTCCATGCTAAGCGCGCCTGCCGCCTGGGGAGGCGCCCGGCGCCGCTTCGCAACCGGGGCAGCGCCGGCGGTGCTCCGGGCGGGCGCGACGGGCGCGACATCGGCGCCCAAGCTGGTGTCGATCCAGCATTCGGCAAGGCCACTGGCGCGCGCCTGGCGCAGCTCGTCGGCGCTGGCAAGCAGGAAGCGCGAAGTCCAGAACGGATTGGACAGCCAGTTCCCGTCAAACCCGACCAGATACATTCCCAGCCGCAGTTCGCTTACGCTGATTTTCTTTATATCGTTCGCAGCCATGTGTTCTGCCAGTTTTTCGAATAATCGGCGTCCACGGCAAGGAAGCCGAGCCTGTCCAGGGCGAATATCGGGTGACACGTTTTCGAGTAATGAACTATAGCACCGAGAAACTAAAGTTTCTATAAAAAACACTTCAGGTAAAAAGATAAAGAGCAGGCTAGCCCATCCGGTTGCGGCCGTACGGCGCCATGTGCGCGACGGTGTTGTTTTTTTAGTCGTGCTCGTCCGGATCGCTTGCGCGTCCCTTTTGTGGAATCACCTTCACCAGCACAATGCGCGGCCCGTTCATCTTCTTGACCACGATATCAAAGTAGGGAAATTCGATCTTTTGCCCCTGCTTGGGTATATCGCCCAGCTTGACCATCAACAGCCCGCCCACCGACTCCACTTCGTCCAGCCCCAGCGTCTCGTTATCGATATCGAGACCCAGAATACGCTCGAGCGAGAAGATCGGCAAGCTTGCCTTGCCGACCAGTGTGCCGTCCGGCTGGCGCAGCCAATCGTTTTCGTTCAACCGGAATTCATCGCGGATTTCGCCGACCATTGCGCCCAGCAAATTGTCGAGCGTGAGAAAGCCCACCGGCCGTTTGCCCTTTTCGCCGATCAGCGCAAAGTGGGGTGCGCCGTCGCGAAACCGGCGAAACATGGTTTGCGCGGCCGTGCGTGCCGACATGGTTTCCACCGGCCGCAAAAATGGCTTCAGGTCGCTGATTTTCTTGCCTGCCTGCTGAGCGAAAAACAAATCCTTCAAGTGAATCACGCCGAGCACGTCTTCGCCATTGGCGTCGAAATACGGATAGCGGCTGAAGCGGTTGCGCACCACGGTCTGCAAATTGTCTTCCAGCGACTTGTTGGCGTGCAGCGCGATCACTTCATTGATGGGGCGCATCAGTTCGCTGACCGTCAACTTGGAAAAGTCCAGCGACTGGGCCAGGATGTGGCGCTCGTCGCGGGTGAATTTTTCGCCCGGTTGGCTGGTGCGCAAAATCAGTTTCAATTCTTCGGTCGAATAATGCGCGTCGTGCCCGCCCGGGCCCGACAGACCGGCCAGGCGCAGCACGGCGTTGGCGCTGGCATTGAGCAGGTAAATGGCCGGATACATGCTCCAGTAAAAACCGTACAGCGCCGGCGCCGTCCACAGGCCCACCACTTCCGGATTGCGGATCGCCATCGACTTGGGCGCCAGTTCGCCCACCACAATGTGCAGGAAAGAAATGACGCTAAAGGCGAACAGGAAAGAGACCGTATGAATCAGCGCCTGCGAACCCATGCCGATGGCGGTAAATAGCGGCGCGATCAAGCCGGCGAATGCCGGTTCGCCGACCCAGCCCAGGCCCAGCGAGGCCAGGGTGATCCCCAGCTGGCAGGCCGACAGGTAAGCATCGAGCTGACCGTGCACCTTGCCCAGGATGCGCCCGCGCCAGCCCTGGCTTTTGGCAATTGCGCGCACGCGGGTGGGACGCAAGGCAACCATGCCGAACTCGGCGGCCACAAAGAAACCGTTCAGCACGACCAGGAAGACGGCGAGCAGAACAAGAAGTACATTAGTCATAGAGATGTTGTTGTTTTTTGCTTGGCCACAAAAGCCGGAACGCCCATTGTACCGTTCAGGCGCTGCTGAAGACACCCTCGTGCACTGAAGAAAGTATGGCCTCGACCGCCGGATGCTTGATCTTGCGTTCGTTCGAGATCGCGTACACTTGCTCGCGCACCTGCGGCACCTGGCCCACCAGCACCGCGCCGAACTGCTCTTGCAGGTCGGCCGCCAGCGCCGCCGGGGCGAAGAACAAGCCCGCCCCGCGCCGCCCGAACGTGTTCAGCAGCGCATTGTCTTCGAATTCGCCGACCACGTCAGGGCGCGCATTGTGCAATTCGAACCACTCGTCGATCCGGCCCCGCAGTGCGTTATTGCGGGTGGGCAGCAGGAACGGGGCGCCGTTCAGGCAAGCTGGAAACCCCGCCGTGTAAGCCTGGGCCAGCTGCGGCGCGCCAACGACAATGGTGGCGCTTTCAAACAGCATGTGGCTAAACACGCGCAAGGTGGTGCCGGAGCGCACCGCGCGGTCGGTCAGCACCACGTCGAGCTTGTGCAGCGCCAGGTCGGCCAAGAGCGCCTCGAAATTATCTTCGTAGCACACCAGCCGCACCGGGGTGGGCAGGTGCAGCGTCGTTTCAAGCAGGCGAAAGGCGGTCAGCTTGGGCAGCGAATCGGAAATGCCGACGGTGAGCCGGGTGCGCCCGCTGTCCGCTTCCGACAGCGCTTCTTGCAGCTGCTCGCCAAGCAAAAAAATCTGGTCGGCGTAGGCCAGCGCCAAGCGACCGGCCTCGGTCAGCACCAGGCTGCGCCCCTGCGGCATCAACAGCGACTTGCCGATCGATTGCTCGAGCTGGGCCAGTTGCGTGCTGACGGTCTGGATCGCCAGTCCGAGCCGCGTGGCGGCGCGGGTAATCGAGCCTTCCTTCGCGACGACCCAAAAGTAATAAAGGTGGCGAAAATTCATTCCTGTTGTTTTCATTGTTCTGTTTTTCAGAAGTAACGGTCTTATTATCTCCTATTTTTAAATTGATCAACTGGGTCTACACTATGCCTAGTTAATTTTAATGAGGGGAAGCTGCAATGAAGCATTTCAGATGGTCCATCCTGGTCAGCATTGTCTGCCTGGTTCTGGCGGGGTATTGGGGCTACACCCATGGCGGCATGGAAAAGGCGGTGACCTTCATGGGCATCGCCACGATTCTGGCAGTGATGGAAGTGTCGCTGTCGTTCGATAACGCGGTCGTCAATGCCTCGGTCCTCAAGACCTGGGACGACTTCTGGCAAAAGCTGTTCCTGGGCGTGGGTATCATCATTGCCGTGTTCGGCATGCGGCTGGTCTTTCCGCTCGTGATCGTGGCTGTGGCCGCCGACCTGAGCATGGGCGACGTGTGGACGCTGGCGCTAAACGATCCGAAAGCGTTTTCGGGCCACCTGACGGCGCACCACTCGGAAGTGGCAGCCTTTGGCGGCATGTTCCTGCTGCTGGTGTTCCTTAACTTCCTGCTGGACGATGAAAAGGAACTGCATTGGCTCGGCCACGTCGAACAAAAGCTTGGGTCGCTGGGCAAGGTGTCCTCGATCTCGGTCATGATCTCGATCGCCATGCTGATGGGCGCCATGACGATGGTCGAAGAGGCGCAAAAGATGGTGGTGCTGATGTCCGGCCTGTGGGGCATCCTGGTCTACGTTGGCGTGGACATGATTTCCGGGCTGCTGGAAAAGGAAGAAGAGACTGACGCAAATATTGGTGCGATCGTCAAGAGCGGCGGCATCGGCGGCTTCCTGTATCTGGAAGTGCTGGATGCGTCGTTCTCGTTCGATGGTGTGATCGGTGCCTTCGCGATCACCAACGACGTTGTCATCATCATGCTGGGCCTGGCCGTTGGCGCCATGTTCGTGCGTTCGATGACGGTGTACCTGGTCAAGACCGGCACGCTCGACGAGTATGTGTATCTGGAGCACGGCGCCCATTATGCAATCGGTATCCTGGCCTTGATCATGTTGGCAAGCATGAAATACCACATCCCGGAACTGTTCACCGGTCTGATCGGTGTGGCGTTCATCGTTGCCTCGTTATGGTCGTCGATTCGCCACAGAAAGCGTCACGCAGTAGCCGCTTCATAAACGGCGCAACAAGCGAGCAAAAAAACGCGCGGCAAGCGGCTGAACACCCCTTTGCCGCGCCTGCTGGAGCAGGTGTTCATTGGTAGTTTTTATTCATTCATTTATCTGGAGAGTTACATATGGCTATCAGTCTGCAAAAAGGCGGCAACCTCAACCTGAGCAAGGAAGCACCGGGCTTGTCGAAAATGACCATCGGCCTGGGCTGGGATACGCGCGCCACCGACGGCGCCGCATTCGACCTTGATGGCGCGGTGTTCCTCGTCAACGCCGCCGGCAAGGTGCGTTCCGACGCCGACTTCGTCTTTTACAACAACCTCAAATCCACCGACGGCTCGGTGGTCCACTCGGGCGACAACACCACCGGCGACGGCGCGGGCGACGACGAAACCGTCACCATCGACCTGGCCGCCGTGCCGGCCGACATCGACAAGGTCATCCTGGCCGTGACGATCCACGACGCCGAAACGCGCAAGCAAAACTTCGGCATGGTGTCCAAGGCGTTCATTCGCTGCATCAATGCCAATGGCAACGCCGAGATCGCCCGCTACGACCTGTCGGAAGACGGCTCGACGGAAGCGGCGATGATTTTCGGCGAAGTCTACCGCGCCGGCGCCGACTGGAAATTCAAGGCCATCGGCCAGGGTTTCCAGGGCGGCCTGGGCCCACTGGCCAAGAGCTACGGTGTCAACGTTTAAGCGCCTCCACTGAGGGTTGACACACAGATCGTGGGCCGGTGCGCGGTGCGCCGGCCCTCCGACGAAAGGAAAAGCCATGCCAGTTTTTACAGTCACAGGGGATGTCGATCCCTTTCTTCACGTGTCGCTCACGCGCGGCGAGACCATCTACTGCGAGTCCGGCGCGATGGTGATGATGGAAGCCAATCTTGACCTCAAGGGCAAGATGCAAGGCGGCATCGGCAGCGCCATCATGCGCCGCTTTGCGAATGGCGAATCGTTTTTCCAGCAGCACATTGAAGCGGTGCGCGGCGACGGCGACTGCCTGCTCTCGCCCACGCTGCCGGGTGCGATGCAGATCATCGACGTCGGCCCGCGCAACTACATCCTGAGCGACGGCGCCTTTGTGGCCGCCAGCCAGAAGGTCGACTTGAAGGTGCGCACGCAAAGCATCGGCAACGCACTGTTCGCCGGCAGCGGGGGCTTTTTTGTCACCGAGACCAGCGGCAGCGGCCAGGTGGCGGTATCGGGTTTTGGCTCGATGTCCGAACTGGTCGTCGAGCAGGGCAAGGATATTACGATCGACAATTCGCACGTGGTGTGCTGGGACAGCACCTTGCGTTATGAAATTTCGATCACAACGGGCCAGAGTGGGGGCTTTATCGGCAACCTGATCAATAGCCAGACCAGCGGCGAAGGCGTGGTGCTGAAGTTTTCCGGCAATGGCAAGGTATATGTCTGTTCGCGCAATCGCGAATCGTTCCGCACCTGGGTGCAGTCCGCGGCCCAGTCGCGCTAATTAAGGAGTCAATAGCATGTCAGTCAATTTAAGCAAGGGCCAGAAAATCTCGCTCGACAAAGAAGCCGGTAGCACGCTGACAAAGATCACGATGGGTCTCGGCTGGGATGCCATCAAGAGCAAGGGTTTGTTCGGTTTTGGGGCAAAAAGCGAAACGGTTGACCTGGATGCGTCGTGCGTGCTGTTCGACGAAGCGAACAACCAGATCGATACGGTGTGGTTCCGCCAGCTCAAAAGCAAGGATGGCAGCATCGTGCACACGGGCGACAACCGCACGGGCGCGGGCGATGGCGACGACGAGCAGATCGTGGTGGACCTGGCGCGGGTACCGGCCAACGTCAAGTCGCTGGTGTTTACGGTGAATAGCTTCACGGGCCAGAGTTTCGAGAAGATCGAAAACGCGTTTTGCCGCATCATCAATGCGGCCGACAACAAGGAAGTGGCGCGCTACGATTTGTCGGTGCAAGGCTCGCACACGGCGCAGATCATGACCAAGCTGTATCGCCATAACGGCGAGTGGAAGATGCACGCGATTGGCGAGAACGGCAGCGGGCGTACCATTGAAGACCTGGTGCGCCAGATCGTGCCGCACTTGTAAGAAAAACGGACGCGGCCGAAAACGCCGCGTCATCTATAAAACGGACGCGGTCTAAACCCCCGCGTCATCTACACGTAGGGCGGAAAAGCGCAGCGCATTCCGCCATGAGCCGCCGACGACTCATGGCGGAATGCGCTGTCGCTTTTCCGCCCTACGATCCCACGATCCCACGATCCCACGAATCGACAAACCGACGAACCGGACAAACCGGACGGCCCGGACGGACTGGACCCGACGGACTCGGCATCCCCGACAAAACGCTTGACTGGCCCTCATTATGTGTTTACTGTATTAGTTAATTAATACAGTAGACAAAAAATGACAACCCACCCTCCCAATCTGTTTTCCATCGCGACCGGTTCTTCCGAGCCGATCTACCGCCAGCTGGTCGACCAGGCGCGCCGCCTGATCGCCGGCGGCCAGCTCGCCCCCGGCGACGCCATGCCCTCGGTGCGCGAAATCGCCCAGGCGCTCGCACTCAATCCCATGACCGTCTCCAAGGCTTACGGCATGCTTGAAACGGAAGGCGCGCTGACGCGCCGCCGCGGCATGGGCATGATCGTGGCCGACGCTCCCAAGCAAACCCACAGCCTGGCCAGCCGCGCCGACCTGCTGCGCCCGACGCTGGAACGCGCCGCCCTCGAGGCGCGCCAGCTCGAACTCGATCCCGACACCGTACTTGCCCTGTTCACCCACATTCTGAAGGAAAAACCATGACCAACCCTGTCATCGATGCCAGTGCCATCGTCAAAAAGTTCGATGGACGCGCGGTGATCAAGCAGCTTGACTGGCAGATCGCGCCCGGCCAGGTGGTGGGCCTGCTGGGCCGCAATGGCGCCGGCAAGTCGACCCTGATCGAATGCCTGCTCGGGCTGCGCGAAACCGACGCCGGCACCGTCACCATCTTCGGCGACGACGTGCGCAACCTGTCTGAGGATGTGCGCGCGCGTATCGGCTATGTGCCGCAGCAATCGGACCTGTTCGAGTGGCTCACGGCGCGCCAGCTGCTCGCTTATTTCAAGGCGCTGTACCCGCGCTGGAACAGCGAGAAGACCGATGCGCTGCTGGCCCGCTGGGGCTTGAACGAGCGTGCCTGCAACAAGCCGATCAGCACCTTGTCGGGCGGCGAAAAGCAGCGCCTGTCGATCATCCGCGCGCTGGCGCACGAGCCGGACCTGCTCATTCTCGACGAACCGGTGTCCGCGCTCGACCCGGTGGGGCGGCGCGAATTTCTGCGCGAGCTGATCGACGGCGTGATCGAGCGCGACACCACGGTCGTGTTCTCGACTCACATCCTGTCCGACCTTGAACGGGTGGCGCTCGATGTCGCATTTCTGCAGGATGGCCGCATCGTCCTGCAGGGCGCGCTCGACGAGTTGATGGAAAACGCGCGCCGCGTGGTCGGCCCCCAGATGCTGCTGGCCGGCGCGGTGCTGCCGGGAGAGCTGCGGCGCAGCACAGGGCGCGACGGGCGCACCAGCATCATCGTGCGCGAAAGCGCGCCGGCGCTGGCGCTGGCCGCGCGCGAGCCGGCGCTGCGGGTTGAAGCGCTCAACCTGGAAGAGCTGTTCGCCGAGGTGACCCAATGAGCCCGTCCTGGCGCACCTGCTTCGCGATCTGGCGCACTGCCGTCTATGGCGCACGCCCGACGATGGTGAAGGTGTATTCCGCGCTGCTGCTCATGCTCGCGCCGCTGATGGCCGCCGGCGCCGCCGCGTTCATGCCGGCGCCCGAGTCGGCGCGAATCATCGGTTTCAGCGTGCCCTTGTCGATGCTGTCGCTGTTTCTGTGGATGCGCTACGTGCTTGGCGTGATCCGGCAGCACACGCCGGTCAACGCAGGCCTGGTTCCGCACCTGCACCGCGCCGTGCGCAGCACCACCGTGCTGGTGTGGGCGGTGTCGTTGGCGCCGATGGCGCTGCTGGCGTCGGCCATGGGCAATCCGGAGCTCACGTTCATCGCGCTGGCGGCCCAACTGACCGCGGTCGGCATCGCATGCGGCGCGCGCAGGGATGGCAAGGTCCTCGCGCCCGCGCTGGTCGCCTTTGTCGCTTACGCCCACAACAGCCCGGCGTTACTGGCAAAGTTCTCGCATCCCGGCGCGCTGCTGGCAGCAGGCTTGTGCACGCTGGCGCTGGCCTGGCACGGTTTGCGGGTGGTCTTTCCCTGTGCTGGCGAAGGGCATTGGAAGCTGTATCGGCAACAGGTGAAGCAAGGCGCCAACAATGATATGCTCGTGCTGCAGCGTTTCAGGCACGGCAGCGGCGCGCGCCTGCCTTTCTACGCATGGCTACTCAAGCGCGACCTGCGCAGCGGCGCCAAGCGCGCCAACTTGCTGATGCACGCCCTGGGGCCGAACATGCAACGCTTCAGTACAGTATGGCCACTGTTCGTGTTCGGTGTGGCGGCGCTACTGGCCAGGGCCGGCTACTTGTGGTCGGGCGCACCGGCAGTGCCCGCGCAGGTACTGTCCTCGATCATGCCGGGCGCGTTCGGGGGTGCCGTGGGGTTGCAGGCAGTCGCGCTGCAACGGTTCGTGCTGAGCATGTACGTAACGCAGCGCGAACAGGCGCTGGTACGGCTCTCGCCCTTGGCGCCGGACGCCAATGTGCTCTCTAGCGTGTTGGCGCGACGCTTGCTCGCCATTGCGCTTGGCGAATGGATGACCTGCACCATTTTCGCGCTGGGCGTGGTGGCGCTGCTTGGCGGCGGCTGGTACGAAGCGAAAGGCATCCTGTCGCTGGCGCTGCCTTGCCTGGCGGCGATCGGCTGGATCTTGCGCGACTATTCGCACCAGGCAAAGAACTGGGGCGTTGGCAATCTCGTGTCTCCGGTGCTGGCGCTGGTCGGCGTCATGGCCTTGTTTTTTACCCGCGCCAACGAGCCGCTGTGGGATGGCGTGTTTGTCTTGATGCTCGCATTGACCGCCGCGCTGCTGGCCCGGCGCTTTTACAAGATGGCCCGCGCACCCGTGCAGTTTCCCGCCGGGCGCCTCGGCTAGTGGCTTCGGCTACTGAAGGGTGATCAGTGCCCCGCTTTTTGCACCAGCGCGCTGCCGCTGCCATGGCGCGCGCCTTCGCTCACCGCCGTCACCGTGCCGTCGGCATTGAACACGATGGCATTGGCCGCGCCGATTTCTTCGGGCTGGGCGCCCCACTTGTGGCCAAGCTTGTCGAGCCCCTTGGCGGCCGCGCCGCCGATGTAGCCTGGCTCGGTGTCGGTGGTCACGTCGTTGCGCTGGCTAAGGCGGGGCGCGTTGATCGCCTTATCCATCGTCATGTCGAAGTCGAGGTAGTTGACGATTGTCTGCAGCACCGTGGTGATGATGGTCGAGCCGCCCGGGCTGCCCACCGTGAAGGCCGGCTTGCCGTCTTTGAGCACGATGGTCGGCGCCATGCTCGAGCGCGGCCGCTTGCCGGGTTCAGGCACGTTGGGGTGCGGCCCGCTGAAGTCGAAGTCCGTCATTTCGTTATTCAGCACGAAGCCATAGCCGGGCACCACGATGCCGCTGCCGCCCCATGCTTCGATGGTGAAGGTGTAGGCGACGACATTGCCCTCCTTGTCCGACACCGCCAGGTGCGTGGTGTGCGCGCTTTCGGCCATCACGCGCGCCTGGGGCGGGCGCAGCGGCACGCTGACGTCGTTCTGGAATGGGTACGGGTCCCCGGCGGCCACTTTGCCGGCAGCGCGCTGGGCGCTGATCTGCGCGCGACGCTTGGTCGCGTATTCCTTGCTGAGCATGCCGGCCAGCGGCGCCTCGACGAATTCGGGATCGGCCAGGTAGGCGTTGCGGTCGGCAAAGGCGAGCCGGCTCGCTTCAAGATACAAGTGTTCGGCGTTCGCGCGCGGCATCGCGCCCAGGTCGTAGGCTTCGAGGATGTTGAGCGCTTCGGCCACGGTTGCCCCGCCGCTTGACGGCAGCGGCATGCCATACAGCTCGTAGCCGCGGTAGGTGCTCTTGAGCGGCTGGCGGATGCGCGCTTCATAGTTGGACAGGTCGGCCAGCGTCATGCTGCCGGCGCGCACCTTGACCCCGGGCGCCACCGGCGGCTGGTTGACGGCGGCCACCATCGCACGCGCCATCGGCCCGCTGTAAAAGGCCTTCTGGCCGCGCGCGGCGATTTCGCCGTAAGCCTTGGCCATGCCGGGGTTCTTGAGCAGCGTTCCCACGGGCAGCGCCTTGCCGTTTTTCAGATAGAGTGCGCTGGTGCTGGTAAAAAGCTGAAATTTTCTTTCATTTTCGCGTGTCAAATGATTGAATGTTTCACTGACGGCAAAGCCCTTGTTGGCCACGCCGATGGCTGGCGCGAGCACTTGGCGAAACGACATGCTGCCATAGCGGCTGAGCGCTTCGTGCCAGCCGCGCACGGTGCCGGGCACGCCCACTGCGCTGCCGCTGGCCACTGCGGTGTCGAAGTCGAGCTCCTTGCCGTTTTCCTGGAACACGGTCGGCGTAAAAGCGGCCGGCGCCATTTCGCGGTGGTCGATCGTGATCACGCGCTTTTCGCGCGCCAGGTAAATGACCATGAAGCCGCCGCCGCCAATGCCGCAACTGAAGGGATCGGTCACGCCGAGCGTGGCTGCTGCCGCCACCGCCGCGTCAATCGCATTGCCGCCCTGGTTCAGGATCGTCATGGCCGATTGCGAGGCTTGCTCGCTGATGGTGGCGACCGCGCCGCCGGTGCCGCTGGCCACCGGCGTCTTGGCGCCGGCGGGGATGACGATCAGGAGTAGAAGGGTGAGGGCAAGATGGCGCGGCGCGTTGTTGGACATGAATGTTTGGCGTGGATGGATGATGGATTATGGGCTGGTGATGTTCACTGTCACCGGCATGATAACGACTGGCGCCGACGCCGTCGATGGGCGCAGCGGCGGTTCGGCCGTCTGGCCGAGGGCCACGCGCACGCCCTTGAAGGTGCTCGCTTCAAAGGCCGGTTTGGCTTTCGTCAGGTCGAACGACTCGGTGCCGGCGGCGCCCGAGAGTGTGAACTTGTAGCTGATTTCGCCGGCGGTGACGCAGCGCACATCGGGCGGGCAGCGGCTGTCGGCCGCGCCATCGTAGCGCAGCGTGGCGGCCGGGCCGACGGCCACGGTGCGCTGGGGAAGCAGGGTGGCGCTGGAAGTCATGGAACTCTCCTGGGCTGGGGCAGTGGCGGGTGCCGGCGTGGACGTGGACGTGGACATGGACGGGGTGGCGGGAGCTGCACTGCAGCCGGCCAGCAGAACTGCCGCTGCAAGGGTGGATATGAGATGGGTCATCGGTTCATGCTCCGCATTGAGTTGAAAGGTCGATCATAGCAAAATGGCCAGTTCGGGCCGCCCGGGACGCGTGATGCGCCTACCTGCGCCGTTTCATGGCCCTGTTGTGCGCCGGCTCTCGGCAAAGGCGATCAGCTCGGGGAAAAAGGCGTGAAAGCCCGTTTCCAGTTGCGCGTAGTTGGCCTGCAGGTCGGCCAGTCCCTCGCGCAGCAGATGGCCGTTTTTGGACAGGCGTGTCGAAATGCGGCACACCGCAGTTTCCACGCCTTCGAAGCGCAGGTAGGAGCCGAGCCAGTCCTGCTCGATCATATAGGGCGCCGCGCGCGCCAGGTTGGCCGGCAGCGTGTCGGCCCGGCGCGCGAGGGCCGCGTAAAAGCGGGCGATGAACACAGGCAGCGCAACGTCGGCGTAGCGCGCCCAATGGGTGGCGAGCAGGTGATCGTAAAACACGTCGAGCAAGATGCCGGCGTAGCGGCGGTGCGCTCCTTCGAACAGCGCCTTGGCGTCAAGGACGATGGGATGGCTGTCGGTAAAGGAGTCGACTTTGCGGTGGGTGACAATTTCCGCCTCGATCTCGGCGCTGAAGCGCTCACCGCCATGCGGCTTGACGAAGTCGCCGAGCAGGGCGCCGAGCATGGCGTCGTCGCTGTGCCGGGCGAGGTAGATGTGGGCGAGGTAGTTCATGCGCCATCATACGCGCCCGGGCTCGCGCTGCTTGCCCGGCCCCGAAATGACGGACGCATGAAAAAAATGCCGCTCGGCGCAGGCTGAACGGCATTCGATCGTGCCAGAGGCGTTTAGATGAATGCGGCGAGCGCACCCTTCATTTTCTTGAGCGCTGCCGCTTCGATCTGGCGGATGCGCTCGGCCGAGACGCCGAATTCTTCGGCCAGCGTATGCAGCGTGGCGCCCGAGCCGTCGTCGTTGGCCAGCCAGCGCGCTTCGACAATGCGGCGCGAACGGGGATCGAGCTTGCCCAGCGCCGTTTCCAGCCCCTCGGACTGCAGGCGCGTAACCTGCTCGGCCTCGAGCACTTTGGTCGGCTCCGACAGGTCGGACGACAGGTAGGCGATGGGCGAGAACTTGTCGTCTTCGTCGTCGGTCGGCGCTTCGAGCGCGATGTCGCGGCCCGACAGGCGCGTTTCCATCTCGATCACTTCTTCGCGCTTGACGTCGAGCAGCTTGGCAAGGGCATCGATCTGGGTCGGCGACATCGCGTCCAGACCCTGCTTGTTGCTGCGCAGGTTGAAGAACAGCTTGCGCTGCGCCTTGGTCGTGGCGACCTTGACCAGGCGCCAGTTCTTCAGGATGTACTCGTGCATCTCGGCCTTGATCCAGTGCATCGCGTACGACACCAGCCGCACGCCCTGGGCCGGGTCGAAGCGCTTGACCGCTTTCATCAGGCCGATGTTGCCTTCCTGGATCAGGTCGGCATGCGGCAAGCCATAGCCGAGGTAGCCACGGGCGATCGACACCACCAGGCGCAGGTGCGACAGCACAAGCTCTTGCGCTGCAGCCAAGTCGTTGCTTTCCTGCAGGCGCGTAGCCAGCGAGATTTCTTCGGCGTGGGTGAGCATCGGCAGGCGGTTCACTGCCGAAATGTAGGCGTCGATATTGCCAAGGTTGCCAGTAAAGCCGAGTCCCAGATTGCGATTGGCGCTCGGGATCAATGCGGATTGTGCGGACAACGTAGTCATGTGTTTCCTCTAGAGTAGCTTGCTGCATAAGGTGGCGCCACAGGCAGGAGACACCCCGGCGCGACAGTTGGTACCTGATGCTGGCGGCGGAATATTGTTGCCCCGCCATACACTTGCGTATATTAGCACTCTCCCGCGCAGAGTGCCAATTGGCCCGTTATATGGGTCTGATAGGTAATGGAAGTATTGCAACACGTCACTAATCCGGGCAAATCTCACTTTAGTGCAGCGCACAAGACGATTATTGATATTTCGCAAGACTGTTGCGCGAACGGGGGAATCGAAAGAATACGCTTTGATGGGGCGACTAACTGTTCGTTCCCGCACGTAGGGGGCTGTCGGAAAGTGGCGATGGTGCAACAGCACTACATCCTCCGCGCACCGCTCCGTTCGCGAGGACGATGTTATTCAGGTTTCTGGTTGCCAAATGTCGCGTTGACGTAGGGCGCAAAAGCGCAGGCCTCGGCGGGCCCCTTTTGCGCCATGCATGCGTTAACGGGACGCGGACATGGCGGAATGCGCTACGCTTTTCCGCCCTACTTGCCGCAACTCATCAACGTCGTTTTGCGCGCCACTGCGCTGACCGTAGGGCGCAAAAGCGCAGACCTCGGCGGCCCCCTTTTCCGCCACGGCGCCGCCGCCGGCCTAATTCAGGCGCGCAAGGTGGCGTTGCACCGACAGCATCGCCCCAACCAGCCCCAAACCCGCGCTGATGGCCAGCAAGCCCGCCATCGCCAGCGGATGCAGCGGATACAGCTGAAACTGCGACGCATACAAGCGCGCAAATTCCCCAATCGACGTATTCAAGGGCTGAATCGCCAGCGCCACGGCCCCCAGCGCCACGCCACCGGCGCATAGACCCAGCAAAATGCCCGTGTAATAAAACGGACGGTGGATGAAATTATCGGTCGCGCCCAGCAGTTTGCTTACGGTAATTTCCCCGCGCTGCGTGAGCACCTGCAGGCGGATGGTATTGAACACCACCGCTACCACCACCATCCCCAGCGTCACCGCCAGCAACAACAGTACGGTGCGCAGCACGCCCATCAGCGCGGCCAGGCGTTTGACCCATGCCGAATCCACCTGCACCGCCTCCACCCCGGGCAGCATGCGCAACTGCGCCGCCACCGCATCGACACTCCCGGCATCGGCCGCCGTGCCAAAACTGTCGAGCTTGATGACATAGCCATCGGGCAGCGGATTGTCGCCCAGCGTATCGATCACGTTGGTCAGGCTGCCCTTGGCGTTCAGGCTCGCCAGCGCTTCCTCGCGCGGCACAAAGGCAATGCGCGCCTTGCGGTCCTTGAGCAGCGCCTGTATCTGCGGCTGCAGGGCCTGCGCTTGCTCGCGCGTGGTGGCCGGGGTCACGAACATGCTGATTTCCGGATCGACCGACAGCTGCTGCGACATCGGCCGTATGTTTTCAAGCAAAGTCAGGCCGGCGAACGGCAGCGTGAGGGCGATGGCAACCACGAAGACATTGAACAGGAAGCTGCCCGGCGCCTTGCGCACATTATCGAGCGCCGCCACGACGGCAAAGCGGTGTTGACGCAGCCAGTTCTTCATGCGGCTTCTCCCGTGACGTGCCCGTGGTCGAGATGGATCACGCGCGCGGCGCCGTCGAGCACGTACTCGTCGTGAGTGGAAATCATGCAGGTCACCCCGGCAGCGTTAAAGGCGCGCAGCGCGTCGAGCACCTTGTCGGCGGCGGCGCGGTCGAGGTTGGCGGTCGGCTCGTCGGCCAGGATGATCTGGGGCCGGTTGACAATGGCGCGCGCAATGGCCACGCGCTGCTGTTCGCCGCCCGACAATTCCAGCGGCCGCGCCAAGGCGCGCTCTTCCATGCCGACGCGGGCCAGCGCGGCGCGCGCGCGGCGCTCTGCTTCACCCTTGGCGTCGCCCAGCACCATCAGCGGCAGCATTACGTTGGCCAGCACGGAGCGGTCGGTCAGCAGGCGCTGCTGCTGCAAAATCAAGCCCAGCTTGCGGCGCAGGTAAGGCACGCTTGCCTTCTTGAGCTTGCAGATATCCTGGCCATTGACCAGGATCTGCCCGGACGTCGGGCGCTCGATGGCGGCAATCATTTTGAGCAAGGTCGACTTGCCGGCGCCGGATGGCCCGGCCAGATAGACCAGTTCGCCTTTGGCAATGGTCAGCGACACGTCGCGCAGTGCAATGGCGTCCGGAGAATACTGCTTTGATACATTCTTGAATTCAATCATGTGGCCTTATCCGAGCAATGCTTCGACGAATTCTGCCGCATTAAATGGCTGCAAGTCTTCAATTTTTTCACCGACGCCAATGAAATAGATGGGGATCGGACGCGTGCGCGCAATGGCCGCCACCACGCCGCCCTTGGCCGTGCCGTCGAGCTTGGTGATCACCAGGCCGGTCAAGCCCAAGGCATCGTCGAACGCCTTGACCTGGGCCAGCGCATTCTGGCCCGTATTGCCGTCGATGACCAGCACGATTTCGTGCGGAGCGCCTTCCATGCCCTTGGCCACGACGCGCTTGATCTTCTTGAGTTCTTCCATCAGGTGCAACTGGGTGGGCAGGCGCCCGGCGGTGTCGACCATGACGACATCCATCTTGCGCGCCTTGCCCGATTGCACTGCGTCATAGGCGACGGCGGCGGGGTCGCCCGACTCTTGCGCGATCACGGTGACGTTGTTGCGCTGGCCCCAGACCATCAATTGTTCGCGCGCGGCAGCGCGGAAGGTGTCGCCGGCGGCCAGCAGCACCGATTGATCGTAGGTTTGCATGTGCTTGGCCAGCTTGCCGATGGTGGTGGTCTTGCCGGCGCCGTTGACGCCCGCGATCATCATCACCAGCGGCTCGTGGCGGCCCAGTTCGAGTGGTTTTTCGAGCGGCAGCAGCAGCGCGTGCATCAGTGAGCGCAGCGCGTTTTTCACGCCGGCCGCGTCTTGCACCTTGTCGTCGCGAACCTTCTTGCGCAGCGCGTCGAGCAGGAACTGGGTGGCGTCCATGCCGGCGTCGGCCATCAAGAGCGCCGCTTCCAGTTCCTCGTACAGGTCTTCGTCGATCTTGGCGCCCACGAACAGTAGGCCGAGGTTGTTCGAGGTCTTGGACAGGCCCGCTTTCAGGCGTTCCATCCAGGAGCGCTTGCGGTCGGAGTCGGAGCGGCCCAGGCGTTCGGCAGTCTCGGGAATCAGCGGGGCGAGTTCGACGGCCGGTTCCGGCCCCGGTACGAACACTGGCGGTGGCGGTGGCGGTGGCGGCGGTGGCGGCGGTGGTGGTGCCACGAAGGTCGAGGTGGTGCCGTAACGGCGCGCGCCAAGTGTTGGGGCCGCTGCGGCGACAGGCGCCGGCGCTGGCGCGAACGTCACCGGGGCCTGTGGCGCTTGCGCCGGGGCGGCCGGGAAGCGTGCGTCCGGCGCCAGTGCCACAGGCACCGGCTCCGCAGGCGCCGGGACGAACACTGGCGAAGGCTGGGCGACGGGCGCAGGCGGCGCTGCCGCGGCTGGCGCCGGTTGGAACGCCACCGGCGCCTGAACCTCTGGCGCGGGGGCAGCGGGGAAGGGCGCGTCCGGCGCCAGTGGCGCAGGAATCGCTTCAACAGGCGCCGGGACGAGAACTGGCGCGGGCCGGACGTCCAGCGCAGGCTGGGCAACCGGCGCGGGCGGCGCTGCCGCCGGCACCGGTTCGAACGCTACCGGCGCCTGGAACCTTGGCGCAGATGGGAACGGCGCATCCGGCGCCAATGGGGCAGGAACTGCTTCAACGGGCGCCGGGACGAGCACGGGCGAAGCTTGCGCGGACAGCGCAGCTTGGGCGAACGGCGCAGGCTCGGCGATAGGCGAAGCTACCGGCGGGGGCGCAACGTGTGGCTCTGGGACTGGCGCAACGGGTGCGGTGTACGGCGCGGCCCGAGCTTGCTCTACCGGCGCTGGAGGGGGCGGCGGCGCGACCGGAGCAGGTGGTTTTTTCTTAAAAAAACTAAACATTGGTATGTGTTGGGAGGGGCTGCAAGCACACGCCCGGCGGCGCCGGGCACGATCAAATGGATGGCGAGTATTTTACCAGAGGAGGGACGCAATCCCGCCTATGGATGCCACATCGACAAGCTTTGTGTTAATGGCGACGGCAAATGTCAAAGCCCAACGATTTGCCTGCCAGTACAAAGGGGTCGTCCGATTCGCTGATGTTTCGGAATTCGCTACGCCCGGGGCCTGGCCCCATGCCCACGGCGGCAAATTTCGCGATTGCTGATGATATTGCCCGCTTTCGGCCGATTTCGGCACGAAAACGGCCGAAATGCTGGCGAAATTGCCCGATTTCGAGACGAGAACGCGCGATTTCGGGCCGAAATCGGCCGATTTGGAAACGAAATCACCCGATTTTTTGTTCCGGTATCTGAACGCTTCCCAGATTCAATGTCTAACGAATAAGCCCAAAAAAATCGCGCGTTTTCGCGTTGCTTTCGGTGCCTTTCGTGCGCTTTTCGGTCCAATTCGTCAAAAAATCGCGAGTTTTCACCGCGTAATCGGGCACTTTCGGACCGAAATCGGGCGGAATCGGGTCATATCGTCCACTATCGTGTAAAGGAGTAGTTCATGAAGCGTCACCCCAACCACCGCATGGACTTGCCCATTTCCATCGAAGTCTACCAGCAACTTTTGTCCGCTGCGGGGGAAACAGGGTTTCAAAAAAAGTTCTGGGAAATTGGCGAGTCAGCTATCCGGGACTGGATGGTGCGCCATCATCCCGATTCATTCTCGGCGCCAACGGCCGGCTATCAATGGAAGCACGTGTTCCTTCCCCACGGAACTCTGCTACGGACGGTTGTCAGCGGGCGCAATCATCATTGCGTGGTGGAAGACGATTGCATTCGCTACAAGGGGGCTGAGGTATCGCCAAGCAAATTCGTCAATGCCGCCGGCGGCATTCGGCGCAGCGCCTGGAAGACGCTGTGGGTATTATTTCCTGACACGACAACCTGGGTATCGGCCGAATCACTGAGGTCCTGACTCCGCTGGCAGACCCAAGTTTGTGGCAATGACGACGCCATTAGGCCGCCGGCGCCTCTTGCTGCCCCCGCCAGCGCGCCACCGCCCCGCTGATATCGAACAGATCGAGCACGCACTGCGGCCCCAGCTGCCTGCGCGCCAGCGCCGCACAACTGCCGCCCGCCCACACCTGCACGTCCGCTCCCAGCCTGGTTTGCAATTCCGACACGTTCTCGATTGCCGCGCGCGGCGACATCACGCTGGAAAACGACAGCGCAACAATATCGGCTTGCTGCACCTTGGCCGCGGCCACGATATCGGCCAGCGGCGTCTGCACCCCCAGCGAGACGCAATGCGCCCCTTCCAGGACAAACAGCGCCTCGGCCATCAGCAGGCCCAGGCCGTGCCTTTCCTGCGGCACCGTGGTCAGCATCACGCGCGGGCGCGATGCCGCCTGGCCAATTTGCTGGTGGGCTGAAAAAATCGCATTGCGCATCACGCTTTGCAGCGTTTCAGCAAACAAGTGTTCTTCAAACACGGCCAGGTTGCCCGCTGCCCAGGTGTCGCCCACGATGGTGGTGAGCGGCGCCACCACGTCGAGCACAAACCGGCGCAAGCCCAGTTCCAGCTGCGCCTGCGCCATGCGCTGGCGCAGTTCAGGCATCTTGTGCGCCTTGATCAGCGCAAGGCACTGGCGCAGCACCGGGTCGTCCGCGTCCGGGGGCGGGCAAGCCGCGCCCGCCTTGTTGGCCAGCTCGGTCAGTTCCGGCGTCTCCATGTGCATGATCTTGCCGGGCCGGTAGCCCACATCGAGCAGGCGTTTCACCACGCGCAGGCGCTGCACCTGGTCGGCAGGATACAGCCGCTCGCCATTGCTGTCGCGCTCCGGTTGGGGAAAGGCGTAGCGCCGTTCCCAAACGCGCAGCGTTTCTTTCGGGATGCCGGTGTCGCGTTCGACGTCGCTAATACTACTGAGCACGGTCGTGATCTGGGCGGTCGTCATGGTGGTTCCAAGGTTTGTTCAGGACACTAATCTGATTGTAATCATAGCGCATCGCTTTCCTACTAGCCGATATAGCAGTATCGGCCTGCCCAATAAGAGGGGAAGGCAGGATGCGGCGTCTCAAAATATTCCCGTACCGGAATTTCTTCACTTTGAATCCATTTGTCACGCTGCCACGTATAAATCTACATGCGCAAAGTTTGTCGTGGACAAACGATTGACAAGACGCATTATTTCCCGGATTATGCTTCTTGTAAAGCATTTGTCCTAGACAAACTTGGTATTGAGGTGAAATGATGAAAATAGCTGTGATTGGGGCCGGCATCTCCGGACTGTCCTGCGCCTACCGTCTTGTCCAGGGCGGGGCCGATGTGACCTTGTACGAAGCAGGCAACTATTTTGGCGGTCACAGCAACACTGTCGACGTGACGCTCGACGGCGTCACCCATGGCGTGGATACCGGTTTTCTGGTCTTTAACGACCGCACCTATCCCAACTTGATCGCGCTGTTCGCCGAGCTGGGCGTGGAAACGGCCCCCAGCGATATGTCGTTCTCGGTCAAGATGCCGCTGGGCGAAGCTGCCCGCGCGCGCGTTCTCGAATGGGCCGGCAGCAACCTCGACACCGTCTTCGCCCAGCGCGGCAACTTGCTGCGCCCGCGTTTTTTGCGCATGGTGCGCGACATCCTGCGCTTTAACAAGCAAGCCACGCAACTGGCAACCGACGGCACGATCCCGCACATGCCGCTCGGCTATTTTCTCGACCTGCACGGTTACAGCGCCCAGTTCCGCGCCTGGTATTTGCTGCCGATGGCCGCCTGTATCTGGTCTTGCCCGTCCGACCAGATGCTTGAGTTTCCAGTGTCGACCTTTATCCGTTTCTGCCACAACCATGGCCTGCTGCAAGTGAGCGATCGACCCCAGTGGCGCACGGTGGTCGGCGGCTCGCGCAATTACGTCACCAAGCTGCTCGCCGCCATTCCCGGCAAGCGCCTGGCCACCCCGGTCACGCGCGTGACGCGCGGCATCGGCGGCGCGCGTTCGGTGCGCGTGCATACGGCCGGCGCAATTGAACAGTTCGACCAGGTCGTGATGGCCTGCCACAGCGACCAGTCGCTCGCGCTGCTGGGCGACGAGGCCAGCGCCGACGAGCGCCAGGTGCTCGAAGCGGTGCGCTATCAGCCCAACCGCGCCGTGCTGCATACCGATGCCAGCTGCCTGCCGCGCTCGCGCAAGGCGTGGTCGGCCTGGAATTACCAGAGCAACGCGGCGCCCACGCCGCAAGTGTGCGTGCACTACCTGCTCAACCAACTGCAGCCGCTGCCGTTTCGCACCAGCGTGATCGTGTCGCTCAACCCGCTTGACGAACCCGATCCGGCCACCGTGCTGGCCAGTTTCGACTATGCGCATCCGGTGTTCGACGCCGGCGCCGTGGCCGCGCAGACGCGCCTTGGCACCTTTCAGGGCGCGCGCAACACCTGGTTCGCCGGCGCCTGGACCGGTTACGGTTTCCATGAAGACGGCTTGAAATCGGGTCTGGCGGCCGCCGCCGCTTTGACGGCCTTGATGCACGGACAAGCCAATGTTGCCGCTTGACGTGCCCGCGTCTCAGCCGCAACTGTGCTTTGGCACAGTGCGCCACACGCGCCTGCGGCCTGTGCGCAACGCTTTCGCCTACGGTAACTACTACCTGCGTCTGCCGCTGCGCTCGCTCGGCAGCAAGGACTTCGGCTGCGCGCTGTTTTCGCGCAACCGTTTCAATCTTCTATCGTTCGTCGACCGCGACCACGGTGACGGCCAGCAGCCGCTGCTGGCATGGATCGACGCGCTGCTCAAGAGCGAAGGCGTGGCCGACGCCGACGGCGAAGTCTGGCTGCAAGCCATGCCGCGCGTGCTCGGCTTCGTCTTCAATCCGGTTTCTTTTTATTTTTGCCACCGTCGCGACGGCGGCTTGCGCGCCATCGTGTGCGACGTGCGCAACACCTTTGGCCAGCGCCACTTCTATCTGCTCGACACCGGCTGGGAGATCGACTTTGGCAGCGAACTGACCGCGCGCAAGGTGTTTCATGTCTCGCCTTTTTGCAAGGTGGAAGGCGGCTACCGCTTCCGCTTCACCAAGCTCCTTCGCGACGGGCACGAGCGCACGCTGGCCTGCATCGACTACGACGACGCCGACGGCGCGCTGCTGCAAACGAGCGTATCGGGTGTGGCGGCCGACGTCAGCAATGCCAGCGTGGCGCGCGCTTTTTTCTGTTTTCCGCTGATGACGTTTGGCGTCGTCCTGCGCATCCATGTGCAAGCGCTGCGCCTGTGGCTCAAGCGTGTGCCGTTTTTCTCGAAACCTGCAGCACCTAATCAAGAGGTAACACGATGAGCTCCGAATCCATGCCATCCCTGAGCGCACTTGCCGAGACCAGTGGAGCGGCGCAGCCGGTCCCGGCCTCGGCCCAGATCATCCTCAAGCTGCTGGCCAGGCTGCAGTACGGCACGCTCAAGCTGCGCACGCCAAGCGGCGAATCGCTCATGTTCGGCAATGGCCCGGGCGTGGTCACGCTGGAGCTGCACAATTGGGACCTGTTCACGGCGGCCATGCGCTCGGGAGACATCGGCTTTGCCGAATCGTATATCGACGGCAGCTGGAGTACCGACAACCTGACCGGCCTGATCGCGCTGATGGTGCGCAATCGCGATGCCATGGAGTCGCTGGTGTACGGCAGCTGGTGGGGCAGCCTGTTCTATCGCGTCAAGCATTTCCTGAACCGCAATACCAAGTCCGGCAGCCGCAAGAATATTCACGCCCACTACGACATTGGCAACGCCTTCTACAAGCTGTGGCTCGACCCGTCGATGACTTACTCGAGCGCGCTGTACACCAAGGAGTCGGGCGGCGACCTGGAAAAGGCGCAGCAAGCCAAGTACCGCGCCATCGTCAACCAGCTTGAACTGGCGCCCGGCCAGCACGTGCTCGAGATCGGCTGCGGCTGGGGCGGCTTTGCCGAGCTGGCCGCGCGCGAAGCGCGCGTGCACGTCACCGGGCTGACCTTGTCGACCGAGCAGCTGGCCTACGCCCAGCGCCGCCTGTTCGAAGCGGGCCTGGCCAACAGCAGCGACCTGCGCCTGTGCGACTACCGCGACAGCGAAGGCCAGTACGACGCGGTGGCCTCGATCGAAATGTTCGAGGCGGTAGGCGAGAGCTACTGGCCCAGCTACTTTGAGTGCGTCGCGCGCAGCCTCAAGCAGGGCGGGCGCGCATGCATCCAGACCATCGTGATTGCCGACGAATTGTTCGAACGCTATCGCAAGAGCACCGACTTCATCCAGCAGTATATTTTCCCGGGCGGGATGCTGCCTTCGCCGGCCGTGTTCGAGCAGATGGCCGCGCAATACGGCTTGAAAGTGACGGCCAAGTCCGGTTTCGGGCTTGACTACGCCGACACGCTGGTTGCCTGGCGGCGCGCCTTCCACGCGCGCCTAGACCAGGTGCGTGCGCAAGGCTTCGACGAGCGCTTCGTGCGCACCTGGGAGTTTTACCTGTGCTACTGCGAGGCCGCCTTCAGGGAGCGCAATACCGACGTCATGCACTTCACGCTGGTCAAGGAATGACATGATCACGCGCCTTGTCACGCTGTTCGTCATGCTCCTTGCATTGGCCGGCGCCCATGCCGCGCTTGCCGCACCAGCCGCAACGGCTGCACCGGCCGCGCCCGCGCACATCGAAAGCCATCTGACGGGGGCGCACCTGGCAGGGCAGGGGCCGTTCACCTGGTTTGGCCTGAAGATCTACGACGCCGAACTGTGGGTGGGCGATAAAGGCTACCAGCCGGACCAACCCTTCGTGCTGGAGCTGCGCTATGCGCGCAAGCTCGATGGCGTCAAGATCGCCGAGGCGAGCGCCGAGCAGATGGAAAAGATCGGCGCCGGCACGGCCGTGCAGCGGGCCGCCTGGCTGGCGCGCATGAAGGAAATTTTCCCGGATGTGAAGGAGGGTTCGCGCATCGGCGGCGTGTTCCTGCCGACCGCCGGCGCGCGCTTTTACCTCGATGGCCGGCCGCTCGCCACGATTTCCGATCCGGCATTTGCGCGCGCCTTTTTCGCCATCTGGCTCGATCCCCAAACCAGCGCCAAAACCTTGCGCGGGGCGCTGCTTAAAGACGCGGCGCCCCGATGATGCTGGCGGCCTCGCCCGTGCTCCCGCCCGTGCTCCCGCCCGTGCTCCCGCCTTTGCTCCTGAGGACGCTGCTCAGTTACGGCGTCTTCGGTCTGCCGCTGGCGATGGTCGCCTTGCCAATTTATGTCTACCTGCCGCAGTTTTACGCGGCGCGCGCCGGCCTGTCGCTGGCCATGATAGGCGCGGTGCTGCTGACCGCGCGCGTGGCCGCCGCCTTTATCGACCCGCTGCTCGGGCTGTGGATCGCGCGCGGGCAGGGCGCGTATGCGCGCTACGTGGCGCTGGCGCTGCCGCTGCTGCTGGCCTCTTTTGTGGCATTGTTCCATCCACCCGCACTGGGGCCGGCTGCGTCGCTCGCCTGGTTCCTGGCCACGCTGATGCTGGTGTATGTCGGCTTTGGCATCGCGACCATTGCGCACCAGAGCTGGGGCGCGGCGCTCACGCAGGCGCCGGCCGAACGGGCGCGCGTGTCGGGCGTGCGCGAAGCGTGCGGCCTGGCGGGCGTGGTGCTGGCCGCCGGCGTGACCGGCGCGGCCGGCTACGGCGCCCTGTCGATCGCGTTTGCGCTGGCGCTGCTGCTGGGCGCGGCGCTGCTGCTGTGGAGGGCGCCGCGGCCGGCGCCGGCGGTCGCTGGCAACCACGCCCTTGGCTGGCGCGCCATGGCGATCCCGTTTCGCCAGGCCCGCTTTCGGGCGCTGTTCGCGGTATTGATGGTCAATGGCGTGGCCTCGGCCATTCCCGCCACACTGTTTTTGTTTTTCGCGACCGACCATTTGCGCCTTGGCGCCTATGCCGGCCTGTTCTTGATCATGTATTTCGGCGCCGCCGCCATCTCGATTCCATTTTGGGTCGCGCTGGCGGTGCGCTTTGGCGAGGCCCGCGCCTGGGTCGGCGGCATGCTGCTGGCGGCCGTGGTGTTTGTCTGGGCTTTCGGGCTGGGGCCGGGCGCGGCGTTGGGCTTCGGCGCGATCTGCGTGCTGTCCGGCCTGGCCGTGGGCGCTGACTTGGCGCTGCCGCCCGCGCTGCTGGCCGGCGTGATCCATGGCGCGGGCCACTCCGGCTCGCGCGAGGCGGCGTACTTCGGCGTGTGGAACTGGGGCGTGCAAATGACGCTGGCGCTCGCTGCCGGCATTGCCCTGCCGCTGCTCGCGTGGCTGGGTTTTGTGCCCGGCTCGGGCGGCGCGACGAGCGCGCTGGTGGCAGCTTACGCCTTGCTGCCGTGCGCATTGAAACTGCTGGCCGCGGCCCTGTTGTGGCGCGCGCCGCTGCGGCATTTATAAAGGAACCTATCATGAAACTATTTAATAACATCGCCTGCGGCGCCGTTTTTGCCTTGCTTGCAGCTTGCAGCACGCCGAACTCGGATCTCTACGCGAAAGAGCAGCCGCGCCTGGAAGTGGAACAGTATTTCAGCGGCACGCTCGACGCCCACGGCATGTTCCAGGACCGCTCGGGCGCCGTCATCAAGCGCTTCGTTGTCGTGATGCGCGCTTCGTGGCAGGGCGATACCGGTACGCTCGACGAAGACTTTACCTATGCCGACGGCACCAAGCAAAAGCGCGTCTGGACGCTCAAGAAAACGGGGCAGGGCGCTTTTACCGCCACCGCGCCGGACGTGGTGGGCACGGCGCGCGGTGTCGTCTCGGGCAATTCGCTGAACTGGAAATATGTGCTGGCGCTGCCCGTCGACGGCAAGATCATCAACGTCGACATGGATGACTGGATGTTCCTGATCGACCAGAACGTCATGCTGAACCGGACCGCGATGAGCAAGTATGGTTTCAACCTGGGCAACGTGACGCTGTCGTTCACCAGGCGCGCGCAATGAATCCGGCGATTACCAGCTGGAAGGACAAGCGGGTCTGGGTGATCGGCGCCTCCACTGGCATCGGCGAAGCGTGCGCGCACCTGCTGGTCGATGGCGGGGCGCGGGTGGCGTTTTCCGCGCGCAGCGTGGAAAAGCTGGCGGCAACCACCGCCAACACGCCAGGCGCGATGGCATTGCCGCTGGATGTGACAGACAGCGCCGCTGTGGCCGCCGCCTGCAAGCGGCTGGTGGCCGAATGGGGCGGCATCGACCTAGTGCTGGTGGTGGCGGGCGGCTACAACGAAATGCGGGCCGATAGCTTTGACCTGGCGCTGGCCAACGGCTTGATCGACCTGAATTTGCGCGGCGTCTTCAACTGCCTGGCGCCGGTGCTGCCGCAACTGCTGCGCCAGGGGACGGGCGGGATCGGGATCGTGGCCTCGGTGGCCGGTTACGGCGGGCTGCCCAAGGCGCTGGTGTACGGGCCGACCAAGGCGGCGCTGATCAACCTGACCGAGTCGCTGTACCTGGACCTGCATCCCAAGGGGATTGCGGTGTACCAGATCAACCCCGGCTTTGTCGATACGCCGCTGACGGCGCACAATGACTTTGAGATGCCGGCGCTGATGACGGCCAAGGATGCCGCCGCGCAGCTGGTGGACGGCATCGAGCGCGGGCAGTTTCATATTCACTTTCCCAGGCGCTTTACCAACAGCATGCGCCTGGCGCGGCTGCTGCCGTATCGGCTGTACTTCTGGCTGATCCATAAAGTGACGAAGCTATGAACCGGGAACCAGAGCTCGAGCGCCTGGTGCGCTTTTTTGAAACCATCAGCGGCGACGATTTGCACGAACGGCTGGCGCAGGTGTATGCGGTCGATGCCAGGTTCAAGGATCCGTTCAACGAGGTGTGCGGGCTGGGCGAGATAGCGCGCATTTTCGAGCACATGTTCGAACAGGTGAAGGCGCCCCGTTTCGTGGTGACGACCAAGGTGCTGCAGGGGCCGCAGGCGTTCTTGACGTGGGAATTCCTGTTTGAAATGAAGCGGTTTTCAAAGGAAACGCAGACCATCGTGGGCGCCACGCAGATTATTTTCGATGCCGACGGCAAGGTGGCGGTGCACCGGGATTACTGGGATGCGGCCGAGGAGTTGTATGAAAAGCTGCCGCTGATCGGCAGCCTGATGCGCTGGCTCAAGCGCGCCGCGAACAAGTAATATGGCGCTGCCACCCCGGCGCCTGGCATTGGGGTGGCGAATGAATGCGCAGCTTTCGCCGGTGTTAGCATGCGGCGCGATACCTCTTCGTTGAAAAACGCCATGTAGTTGGCGCCAAATAGTTGGCGCCAACTTTGTCTGTGCGCTTGGTTTGCTCGTCCAGGCCGTTTGGCAGACGGCCTATTCCAGTTTCAGGCCGCGAGCTTGGACGCTTTTGAAAACACGAAGAACGCAAAGGCAATCTCCATCGCTCCGCCAAGTCCTGCCGCGACGGCGGGTGGGATCGCGAGAAAGAAAACGACATTTCCAGCAACAATAAGGCTTACTCCCATGGTCCAGAAAATCGCTCTGCCATAAACACTTGCAAAGACCAGGTAGCGACTGCCAATCGTCGCCATCATTGCTGGAAAAAATAGCGCGGGATTGAAAAGAAAAAGACCATAGGCCATCGCGCAGCCAAGGATCAGCCAAATTGTCGACGCCATGACAAGTTGGTTCAGCGCGTTGTCCGGGCTTGTCTTTGCCGCCCGTCCTGCCGCCTTCGTTACAAGGATGCTGATCGGGTAAATGAGCGCGCCACCCAAGAGCAGCGTCCATACGGCCTGGCGCAGGCCAAGCAGATCACACACAAGTGCGGCGGCAATCCAGACGAGACCCGATACCAGCATGCCTGGGGCGCCATCATAATAGGCGTGGCGCATTTCATTTTGCTGATCTTCAGATAGAGATAGTTTCATTACTTCTTTCTGCGCTTCACTGCGATTGATGCGGACATCGCGGACCGGCAAGCATTCTGCGGCCGTCTTTGGCCAACGTTAAAAAATCGCTGTCACTTCCCCTGCGCCTGCGCCGTTTTGCGAATCGTCTCCAACGTTGCATTTGGCGTAATCAAATTGCCGTCATAGCGCAACTCAATGATCGCAGGCAGCGACTGCTCCCTGGTATGGGCCAGCGCGCGCGCCAAGGCCGGGCCGAACTCGGCGGTCGTGTTCACCACTTCGCCGTGCGCGCCATAGGCCTGCGCCAGCGCTGCAAAATCGGGATTGTGCAGCGTCGTTCCCGACACGCGCCCCGGATAATCGCGCTCCTGGTGCATCCGGATGGTGCCGAACATGCTGTTGTTAAAGACGATGATCAGCACGCCCGCCTTGTACTGCACGGCGGTGGCCAGCTCCTGGCCGTTCATCATGTATTCGCCATCGCCCGCGAACGTGATCACGGTGCGCTCAGGATCGATGATTTTTGCCGCCACGCCGGCCGGCACGCCGTAGCCCATCGCGCCATTGGTGGGCGCGAGTTGGGTGCGCATGCCGCCGTAGCGATAAAAGCGGTGCGCCCACGACGCGTAGTTGCCCGCGCCATTGGTGATGATGGTGTCCTTCGGGACCGCCGCCTGCAGTTGCTGCACCACCTGCCACAGGTCGAGCGGCGCCGTGCCGTCCTTGAAGATCGGCGGCTGCTCCTGGTAGGCGGCCAGTTCGGCGCGCGCTTCGGCAACGCTGTCTTGCCATGCGCGCGCGTCCACCGGCGCCATCGCCGCGAGCATCGCGCACGCTTGCGGGGCGCCGCTGTTGATCATCAATTCGGCCTGGTAGACGCTGCCCAGTTCTTCGGCGTCGGCATGCAAGTGCACCAGGCGCTGCTTGGGCACCGGGGAAGCGAGCAGCGAGTAGCCGCTGGTGGTCATTTCGCCCAGGCGCGGGCCGATGGCGATGAGCAGGTCGGCGTCGCGCACGCGCGCTGCCAGCTTGGGATTGATGCCGATGCCGACGTCGCCGATGTAGTTCGGGTGCGCGTTGTCGAGCAAATCCTGGAAGCGGAACGCGCAGCCGACCGGCAGCGCGTTCGCTTCGGCAAAGCGGGCCAGGTCGGCGCAGGCTTGCGCGTTCCAGGTGCCGCCGCCCAGCAGCACGACCGGGCGCTTCGCTTCGGCCAGCATGTTGCGCAGCGTCTCGATCTGTGCGCTTGACGGCGACGCCTGCACCGGCGTGTAGCGCCTGGTGTCGGCCACGCTGGCAACGTCGACCAGCATGTCTTCGGGCAGGGCCAGCACCACCGGGCCCGGCCGCCCGCTGGTGGCCACCTGGAAGGCGCGCGCCAAATATTCGGGAATCCGGTCGGCGCGGTCGATCTGGGTCACCCACTTGGCCATCTGGCCGTACATGCGGCGGTAATCAATTTCCTGGAACGCTTCCCGGTCCGTGAAGTCGTTGCCGACCTGGCCGATGAACAGGATCATCGGGGTCGAGTCCTGGTAGGCGGTGTGTACGCCAATCGATGCATTGGTTGCGCCCGGCCCGCGCGTGACAAAACAGATGCCCGGTTTGCCGGTCATCTTGCCGTAGGCCTCGGCCATGAAGGCGGCGCCGCCTTCCTGGCGGTTGATGATGAAGCGGATGTCCGAATCGTGCAGGGCGTCAAGAACGTCGAGGTAGCTTTCGCCCGGAACGCCAAAGGCGGTGTCGACGCCATGGATGTTGAGCGCATCGACCAGGATCTGGCCGCCACTGCGGGAAGGGAGCGTCATAAGTCTGTAGCCTCTAGGATGGAGTGTCAGCCATTCTATGCGAGGTGTTTCCACGGAGCTTTTGAAAATACGACAGAAAATTTCAGAATTGGACAGGCCGCACGGCCGTTTTGCGCGCGAGATGCGCGTGAGATGCGCGCGATTGGTGCATATCAAACGAACGCCCTTCGTGCGGGCTACCTTGGACCTTCGTGATCCCATGGGCCGCCTTGATGACCGATCTACTGATTATTCTTGCCCTGATCTTGCTCAACGGCGTGTTTGCCATGGCGGAGCTTGCCATCGCATCGGCCAAGCGCCTGCGCCTGGAAGAGTCCGAGCGCAACGGCAGCGCGGGCGCGCGCGTGGCGCTTGACCTGGCCGACAATCCCAGCACCTTTCTTTCCACCGTCCAGATCAGCATCACCCTGATCAGCATTTTCAATGGCGCTTTCGGCGAAGCGTCGCTCACCGCGCGCCTGGCGCCGTGGCTGGCGCAGGTGCCGGCCCTGGCGCCCTACGCGCGCGAAGCGGCGCTGGCCGTTGTCATTGCCGGCATTACGTTCATGTCCCTCATATTCGGCGAGCTGGTGCCAAAAAGCATCGCCATGCAGCACCCGGAGCGGGTGGCGATGCTGGTCGCGCGCCCGCTGCGCCAGCTCTCGCGCCTCATGCGCCCGTTTGTTGCGGTGCTCGCCTTTAGCAATGACTTGATCATGCGTCTGCTGGGCCTGTACGAGCGGCGCGACGAGGCGCCCACCCATCAGGAAATCAGCGGCATGCTGGAATGCCTGCGCGAACTGCTCGGCACCGCCGTCGTGTTCCCGGACGAGGCAGGCGGCGCCTACCACACCTTGGCCGGTTTCCTGTTGCATCAGCTTGGCCATATTCCGCGCGCCGCCGAGCATCTGGAGTGGAATGGCTACCGCTTCGAAGTGGTCGATATGGACCGCCACCGGATCGACCGGGTGCTGGTGGCGGCGCTGTAATGCCAAGCCATTGCTCAGTTCGCAATTTGACAACGGCCTAAACAGTTCTATATTGGTTGTTGGCCTGCAATTGATGCGGGCATAGCGGGCCACCGGTGACCAACTCATGAATGCTGTCGTGTTAATTGTTACCGCGCACGCGGCTGACGCGTCCGACTTGCGCCGTCTGCTGCTGCGTTCGCGCGATGGCCCGTTCGACATCGTTGCGGCCGGCACCTTGGCCGCTTCGCTCAGCGAGCTTGCCACGCAACGCAACGCATCGATATCGTTCTCGCCGACCTTTGCCTGCCCGACTGCAGCGGCGTGGCCGTGATCGAGCAATTGCTGGCGGCAGCGCCCGGCATGCCGGTGCTGGCGCTGGTGCCCCAGGCCGATGAGGCGCTGGCGTTCGAGGCGGTCACGCTGGGTGCGGAGGGGTATTTGCTCCACGGCTATTTCAACAATAGCTTGATACCCCAGGCGCTGGCCAACATTATCCACCGCAAGGCGGTCGAGGCCGACCTGTATGTCGAGAAAGAGCGTACCCGGGTGATCCTGGAGTCGATCGGTGAGGCTGTCATCAGCACCGATCTCGACGGCAGTGTCGGCTACCTGAACAGCGTGGCGGAGCGCATGACGGGTTGCCCGCGCGCGTTTGCCTACGGCCGGCCGTTTTCCGAAGTCGCCTGTGTGTTCGATGCGCTCACCAATACGCCCATCTGCGATCACCTGCGCCAGGCGATCCTGCATGACAAGCCCGTGCGCGGCGCGGCCGGCATGATGCTCATGCGCGCCGACGGCAGCGCCACCGCGATCGAACTGTCGGTCGCGCCCGTGCACGAACGCAGCGGGGGCTTGAGCGGCGCGGTGATCGTGCTGTACGATGCCAGTGTTGCCCAAGCGACCATGCTGGCGCGCATGGCCTATCTGGCCCAGCACGACGTTCTGACCGGCCTGCCCAACCGGTTGCTGCTCGACGAGCGCATGGCGCACGCCATTGCGCTGGCGGCGCGCCAGTCGCGCCAACTGGCGGTGCTGTTTCTGGACCTGGACAACTTCAAGCTGGTCAACGATTCGCTTGGCCACGTGGTGGGCGACAAGCTGCTCGAATCGATGGCCCAGCGTTTGAGCGCCCACAACCGCACCAGCAACACCGTGGCGCGGCAGGGCGGCGACGAATTCATCATCATCAGCGGCGACGACGAGTCGGTGGCCGGCATCGCCCTGACGGCGAGCAGAATATTGGCCGACATCGCGCGCCCGCATCTGGTGGCAGGGCACCACCTGCACATTACCGGCAGTATCGGTATCAGCATGTATCCGGAAGACGGTCGCGACGCCGAAACGCTGGTCGGCAATGCCGACGCCGCGATGTATTACGCCAAAAAAGCGGGGCGCGGCAGGGTGCAGTTTTTTAACCGCGACATGAATCGGCGCGCGCTGGAGCGCCAGATGCTCGAAGCTCGCTTGCGTTACGCCAAAGACCGCGGCGAACTGGTGCTCCATTTCCAGCCCAAGATCGACCTGCGCCGCGGGGTCATCACCGGCGCCGAAGCATTGCTGCGCTGGCGCCTGCCCGGGCAGCGCCTGATGATGCCGGACCGCTTTGTGCGCATCGCCGAGGAGTGCGGCTGGATTGAAGCGATCGGCCACTGGGTGCTGCGCGAGGCGTGCGGCAAGGCGCGCCAGTGGCAGGATGCGGGGCTTGATCCGGGCACCATCGCTGTCAATGTCTCGGCTTGCGAATTTCGTGCGCCGGGCTTTCTCGACGGCGTGCGCGACGTGCTCGACGAAACCGATCTTGATCCGGCGCGACTGGAGCTGGAGCTGACCGAGGGCGTGCTCATGAAAAATGCCGAATCGAGCTTTGCCATCTTGCGCGACTTGAAGCAGCTGGGCGTGCAGCTGGTGGTGGACGATTTTGGCACCGGCTACTCGAGCCTGAGTTACCTGAAAAACTTTGCCGTCGATGTGCTCAAGATCGACCAGTCGTTGGTCCGCGACCTGGTCTCGCCGCAGGACAAAGGCATCATCGTCAAGGCGGTGATCGGCATGAGCCGCAGCATGAACTTGAAAGTGGTCGCCGAAGGCGTGGAAACGCAGGAGCAATGCAAGCTCCTGCGCGAACTGAAGTGCGATGAAGGGCAGGGTTTTACTTTAGCCGCCCGCTTGCCGGTGAGCAGTACGCGCAACTGCTCAAGAATGGCATGGCGGACCGGCGCAACGGCAGCGCGCCCCTGGCGCGTCGCCAACGCGGTACAATACGCCCGTGAAGCAGGCCAGACAGTCGCTGGCTGGCGCGTAATGCGTCGGCGGGAGGAAGGTCCGGACTCCATAGAGCAGGATGACGGTTAATGGCCGTCCGCTGAAAGCCGACCGGCCGTACTTGTATGGCCGGGGAGTATAAGGCGAGGAATAGGGCCACAGAGACGAGCGTATTAAGTTACGGTGAAACGCGGTAACCTCCATCTGGAGCAATCCCAAATAGGCACGCGTTGAGGCGGCTCGCGGAGCGTGCGGGTAGGGAGCTTGAGCGCCGGAGTAATTCGGCGCCTAGAGGAATGGCTGTCATAGCAGGGACCCGCAAGGGCGACTGCCGTAACAAAATCCGGCCTATCGGCCTGCTTCACTTTTTGATTTCGGCCCGCTGACATGGGCCAAGCCTGCCTTGCAAGGCAGGCCCGTTGCGCAGGGGCGCGCAAGCGTGCGCAAAAGCGTTCGACAGCTTCCGGCAGCACCTGTTTGCCAGCTCACTGCGGCGCTTGCGCCCGGCCTTGAGGTTACTCATGAAAAAGTACATCCTCGCCCTCGACCAGGGCACCACCAGTTCGCGCGCCATCCTGTTCGACCGCCAGGGCCAGCCATGCGGCAGCGCGCAGCAAGAGTTCCCCCAGTATTTTCCCCAGCCCGGCTGGGTCGAGCATGACGCCACCGACATCTGGGAAAGCCAGCTGGCCGTGGCGCGCCGCGTGCTGGTCGATCACGGCGTCGATGTTGCCGACGTTTGCGGTATCGGCATTGCCAACCAGCGCGAGACCACCGTCGTGTGGGACCGCAAGAGCGGGCAAGCGATCGCCCCCGCCATTGTCTGGCAGGACCGGCGCACGGCCGCCGCCTGCGACCAGCTGCGCGAGGACGGCCACGCCAAGCTGATACAAGCCATTACCGGACTCGAGCTGGACGCTTATTTTTCGGCCACCAAGCTGGCCTGGCTGCTGGACAACGTGGCCGGCGCGCGCGCCAGGGCGGAACGGGGCGAGCTCGCCTTCGGCACCATCGACAGCTACCTGGTGTTCAAGCTGTGCGGGCGCCATGTGACGGACGTGAGCAACGCCTCGCGCACCATGCTGTTCAACATTCACCTGATGCGCTGGGACCAGGACTTGCTCGACCTGTTCCGTATTCCCGCCGCGATGCTGGCCGACGTGGTGTCCAGCGCAGAGGAGGTGGGCAGCACTGCCGGGCAGTGGTTCGGCCGGCCGATTCCGATTGCCGGCATTGCCGGCGACCAGCAGGCCGCAACGTTCGGGCAAGCCTGCCATCGGCGCGGCATGGTCAAAAACACCTATGGCACGGGCTGCTTCATGTTGATGCATTCGGGCAACCACGCGCCCCGGTCGGCCAACCGGTTGCTGGCCACCGTGGGCTGGCGGGTGGGCGGGCAGACCGACTATCTGCTGGAGGGTAGCGTCTTCATGGGCGGCGCCACGGTCCAGTGGCTGCGCGACGGGCTGGGCATCATCGACAAGTCGAGCGACGTTGAAGCCCTGGCCGCGAGCGTGCCCGACAACGGGGGCGTATATCTGGTGCCCGCCTTTGCGGGACTGGGCGCGCCGCACTGGGACCCGTACGCGCGCGGCACGCTGGTGGGCATGACGCGCGGGACCAACCGCGGCCACATTGCGCGCGCGGCGCTCGAAGCGATCGCCTACCAAAGCGCCGAACTGCTGCTGGCGATGCAAAAAGATGCCGCCTGTCCGGTTGCCGAAGTGCGGGCCGATGGCGGGGCGGCGCGCAACGACATGCTGATGCAATTCCAGGCCGACTTGCTGGGCGTACCGGTAGTGCGCCCCAAGGTGACCGAAACCACGGCGCTGGGTGCGGCCTACCTGGCCGGCCTGGCGCTGGGGTTTTGGGCGTCGCAAGAAGAGATCGCCGCGCAATGGCAGGCGGAACGGCGTTTTGAGCCGGCGATGACCGACGATCGGCGCCAATCGCTGATGGCGCGCTGGGCCGAAGCGGTCGCGCGCTCACGGAACTGGGCCGCCTGACCCCCAGGCCAACGGCCCAAATCGCGCACCCCACCGCGCCCATCGTTCCCAGCACTTCCCAAATATTTTCCATCACCAAAATCTCACCCGGGGTCAGTTCCCCCATTACGACACGGCCTCATCTGTAACCTCGTTTACAGATAAGGCCGTGTCGTAATGGGGGAAACTGACCCCGGGTGGAATTTGGGTATGTGTTGCCCAATGTCAACCAAATACAATTTATTTAATTATTGCTGAACATGCAAAACTTGTGTGAATAGATGAGGTAGCACATTCAATGTGTTTTATAAGTGTCTGATTATCGGCGTATTTTCCCTTGAGACCGCTTGAACACTGTTCGCTAAGTCCTTGACTTCATTGGCAAAATTCACATTTCGCACGTTTGAATTCGCTTGACCATAGGAATTGCTTCATCTAAAGTGGGCGACAGTGTGAAAAAGTGTCGTTTTGTGGGAGGTTTTTCAACTCCTGGCGTCAAAACAGCGCAGTCATAAAAACTCTCAAGCTAGGTACTTTCGTGTTTCAAGGCGCTTCCGCAATCAATCTCGATGCAAAAGGCAGGATGTCAATCCCCGCCAAGCATCGTGACGCGCTCGCCGTTCAGTGCGAAGGACGCCTTACGCTCACCAAGCATCCCCACGGCTGCCTGCTGTTTTTCCCGCGCCCGGTGTGGGAATCGCACCGCGAACAGATCGCCGCGTGGCCCATGTCGGCCAAGGCTTGGCAACGTATTTTCCTCGGCAATGCTTGCGATGTCGAGATGGATTCGGCCGGCCGCATCCTGATTTCCCCTGAGCTGCGCAGCGCCGTCGGCCTGACGCGCGACGTCATGCTGCTCGGTATGGGCACCCATTTCGAAATCTGGGATGCCGCCAAGCTGTCCGACAACGAGCAGGAAGCCGTCGCCGGCGGCATGCCCGATGTCCTCTCCAATTTTTCTTTCTAGGACCCGCCAATGACGAATGTGGCGGTGCCGGAGTTCCAGCATCGAACGGTGCTGCTCGATGAAGCGGTCGATGCGCTCAGCCTGGATGGCGTGCGCGCCGACGGTATCTATATAGACGGTACCTTCGGGCGCGGCGGTCACAGTCGCCTGATCCTGTCCAAGCTCGGCCCCAACGCGCGCCTGATCGCCTTCGACAAGGATTTGCAGGCGATCGCCACCGCCGCCCAGGTGGGCGACCCGCGTTTCGAGATCGTGCACGACAGTTTTGCCACCATGCGCAGCGCGCTGGCCGAGCGCGGCGTGCAGCAGGTTGACGGCATCCTGCTCGACCTGGGCATTTCCTCGCCCCAGGTCGATGACGCGGCGCGCGGCTTCAGCTTTCGCAACGACGGTCCGCTCGACATGCGCATGGATACCACGCGCGGCGTGTCGGCCGCGCAATGGCTGGCCAGTGTGCCGGAACAACAATTGGAAAAGGTGATACGCGAATATGGGGAAGAACGGTTTGCTTTTCAGATTGCAAAGGCGATTGCTGCTGGCCGGGCAGTCGAGCCAATTTCAAGCACACGACAGCTTGCCAGTCTCGTGGCGCGTGTCGTCAAGACCCGCGAGAAGGGCAAGGATCCGGCCACCCGTACCTTTCAGGCTATCCGGATTTTCATCAATAAAGAGCTTGAAGACCTGGAAACAGGCCTGAACGAAGCCTACGCCATGCTTGCGCCCGGCGCGCGCATGGTCGTGATCAGCTTTCATTCGCTGGAAGACCGCATGGTCAAGCAGTTCCTGGCCAGTAAAGCGAAGGTCGAACAGCCCGACCGCCGCCTGCCGATCCGCGCGGTCGATCTGCCGCAGCCGTTGATGAAGCTTATTTCGAAATCCAAGCCGTCCGAGCTGGAGGTTGACGCCAATCCCCGTTCGCGCTCGGCCGTGATGCGGGTCGCCGAACGCTTGGCCGGAGCGCGCTCATGAACGGCAAGATCAATATCATCCTGGCCGCCGTGCTGGTGACGTCCGCCCTGTCGCTGGTGAACGCGCAGTACGAAGCGCGCAACCTGTTCATTGAATTGGGCAAGCTCGAACATCAGGCCAAGCAGCTCGACATCGACTGGGCCCAGCTCCAGCTCGACCAGTCCACGCTGGGCAAGAACGCGCGCATCGAACAGATCGCGCGCACCGATTTGAACATGGCGCCGCTGTCGGCGGCGCGTACGCAGTATTTGACGGAAGGTGCAAAATGAAGCGCGGCGGTCATGGCGTGACAGGTTCGCGGGTCGCCGCCTCCAAAGGCGTGTCGTTCTCGAAAAGCCCGGTGCTGGCGGTCAGCCTGCCGACCTGGCGTTCGCGCGTGGTGCTGTTCGTGCTGTTTGCCTCGTTTGCGGTGCTGGCCGGGCGCGCCCTGTGGCTGCAGGGCAGTCCGGCCAACAAATTCCTGATCTCCCAGGGTAAAAATCGCTACGAGCGCACCATCGAGCTGCCGGCCACGCGCGGCAAGATCATGGACCGCAACGGCCAGGTGCTGGCGTCGTCCTTGCCGGTCAAGGCGGTGTGGGCCATTCCGGAGGACGTACTCAAGTCGTCGCCGGAAAAGCTCGCTCACCTGGCCAAGCTGCTCGAGATGAGCAATGCCGACCTGGCCAAAAAGCTCGACTCGGACCGCACCTTCGTGTATTTGAAGCGCCAGGTCGAGATGGACGTGATAGCCGAAATCAACAAGCTTGGCATCAAGGGCCTGGACACGCGCAAGGAATACAAGCGCTTCTACCCGCAGGGCGAAGTCATGACGCACCTGGTGGGCTTTACCAACGTTGAAGACGCGGGCCAGGAAAGCATGGAGCTGGCGCAGCAAAAGAACCTGGTGGGCGCAACCGGCAGCCGGCGCGTGATCAAGGATGGGCGCGGCAATATCGTCGAGGACGTGGGCCAGTCCAAGCAGCCGCACGACGGCAAGGACTTGACGCTGTCGGTCGACAGCAAGATTCAGTACATCGCTTTCTCGCAGGTCAAGGCCGCGGTTGAAAAATTCAAGGCCAAGGCGGGCGCCGCCGTGGTGCTGGACGTGAAAACGGGCGAAGTGCTGGCGCTGGCCAACTGGCCCACGTACGACCCGAACGATCGCAAGAAGCTGACCGGCGCCCAGCTGCGCAACCGCGTCATCACCGACACTTTCGAGCCCGGCTCGACCTTGAAGCCGTTTACGGTGGCGCTGGCAATGGACACCGGCCGCGTCAAGCCGACCAGCCTGATCGACACCGGCCCCGGGCGCTTCGTCATCAACGGCGCGCCGATCAACGACACCAAGCCGCACCATGTGATCAGCGTGGCGCAGATTATCGAGATGTCGTCCAATATCGGCACCTCCAAGATTGCGCTCAACATGCCCGCGCAAGAGATGTGGGAAATGTTCACGGAAGCGGGCTTCGGCCAGCAGCCAAAATTCGGCTTTCCCGGCGCGGTGGCGGGGCGTGTGCGTCCGTACAAATCGTGGCGCCCGATCGAGCAGGCCACCATGAGCTACGGGAACGGTATTTCGGTCTCGCTGCTGCAGCTGGCGCGCGGCTACCTGATCTTTGCCCGCAACGGTGACATGATTCCCCTGTCGTTCCAAAAAGTGACGGAGCCGCCGGTCGGCCAGCAGGTGATCAAGCCGCAGACGGCGCGCGATATGCGCGAAATGCTCGAGCGCGTGGTGTCCGGCAAGGACGGCACGGCCAAGCAGGCGCAGGTCGCCGGCTACCGCGTGGGCGGCAAGACCGGCACCGCGTACAAGGTTGAAAACGGCCGCTACGCGATGCCGCGCAAGTACATCGGTTCTTTCGTGGGCATGGTGCCGATGTCCAATCCGCGCTTCATCATCGCCGTCATGATCGACGAGCCGGGCACGCGCGAGCACTTCGGCGGCCAGGTGGCAGCGCCTACTTTTGCCGCAGTGGCGTCGAACGCGCTGCGCGCACTGAACGTGCCGCCCGATTCCACCGTCACCCAAATCGTCGGGACCGACGACGCCGAGGAGGTAATGTGATGATGCCGGCAGCGCACATGCACGACATCTGCAGCTGGATCGCAGCCAATGCCCCGGGCGGCAAGCTGGCGTCCGACTCGCGCCGCATCAAGGCCGGCGACGTGTTTTTTGCCTATCCGGGCGACACCGCCGACGGGCGCGCCTTCATCGCGCGCGCCATTGCGCAGGGCGCTGCCGGCGTGCTGTTCGACGGGCGTGACTTTGCCTGGGACGCGGCGTGGAACGTGCCGCACTTGGCCGTGGCCGACCTGAAAAAAAACGCCGGCCCCATCGCTCACGCCTGCAACGGCATGCCCGACGCCGCCATGTTTACCGTGGGCCTGACCGGCACCAACGGCAAGACGTCTTGCGCGGTGTGGCTGGGCCAGGCCTTTGCGCGCCTGGGCGAAACGGCCGCCGTCATCGGCACGCTTGGCGTGGGCATGTTCAAGGGCCGTGGCGAAGTTGACTACGACGTTACCGGCTACACCACGCCGGACGCGGTACTGCTGGCTGAAAAGCTGGCGCAAGTACGCGAAGCGGGCGCCACGGCACTGGCGATTGAGGTAAGCTCCATCGGCCTTGAACAAGAACGTACTTCAGGCATGCATTTCGATGTGGCGATCTTCACCAACCTGACGCGCGACCACCTTGATTATCACGGTGACATGGAAAGCTACGAAGCAGCCAAAACCCGGCTGTTCGAGTGGCCAGGATTAAAAACAGCAGTGCTCAACCTCGACGACCCGGCAGGCATTCGCCTGGTCAACCACCTCACAACCCGCTTTGGCAGTGCGCTGCCCCTGATCGGCTACACCTTGCGCGATGTTGCGGCCCAGCCCGATATCGATGGCGTGGCGATGCTGCGCGCCTCACAATTCAAGAGCCGTCACGCGGGCACCGATTTCCACCTCGAATCGCCTTTTGGCGGCGCCAGCGTCAAGACCCACCTGGTCGGTCATTTCAATGTTTCCAACGCGCTGGCCGTGCTGGGCGCGCTGCTGGCCAAAGGCGTCGTGCTGCGCAGCGCGCTCGACGCGATTGAGGCGCTGACGCCGGCCCCGGGCCGCATGCAGCAGGTCGGCGGCCAGGATGCGCCGATGGTTGTCATCGACTACGCCCACACGCCGGACGCGCTGGAAAAAACGCTGGGCGCCTTGCGTCAGGTTGCGCGCGAGCGCGGCGGGGCGCTGTGGTGCGTGTTCGGCTGCGGCGGCGACCGCGATCCGGGCAAGCGGCCGCAAATGGGCGCCATTGCGCAGGTGGCCGAGCACGTGCTGGTCACCAGCGACAATCCGCGCAGCGAAGAGCCGGGCGCCATCATCGCCCAGATCGTCGCGGGCATGGATGCGAGCCACGCCGGCTCCACCATCCAGGCCATCGAAGACCGCGCCGCGGCGATTCTGTCGGCCATCAAGCACGCGGCCAAGGCTGACGTGATCCTGCTGGCCGGTAAAGGCCACGAGCCGTACCAGGAAATCAAGGGCCGCAAAATGCCGTTCTCGGACGCCGACCACGCGGCGCTGGCCCTGGCCGCGCGCGCCACCATGATGAGGACGCACTGATGCGCGGCTCGCTGGCACAACTGGCACGATCCATCCCCGGCGCCGCCGTGACGGGCGACGCTGCGTTTGACAGCGTATCGACGGACAGCCGCAGCGCCGGCGTCGGCGCGCTGTTCGTCGCGCTGCGCGGCGAGAACTTCGACGCGCATGACTTCCTGGCGCAGGTCGCCGCCAAGGGCGTGGCGGCGGTGGTGGCTGAAGAACTGCCTCCAGGCTGGACCCTGCCCGCGCTGATCGTACCGGATACCCTGGCCGCGCTGGGCCACATCGCCCACGCCTGGCGCGCGCAGTTTGCCATTCCCGTGATTGGCGTCACAGGCAGCAACGGCAAGACCACGGTCAAGGAAATGGTCGCCGCCGTGTTGGCCGCAGCCTTTGGCGAACCGGCGCGCCTGGCCACGCGCGGCAACCTGAATAATGAAATTGGCGTGCCGCTCACGCTGATGCGCCTGGACGCCGCGCACAAAGCGGCCGTGATTGAACTGGGCATGAACCATCCGGGCGAAATCGCGCGCCTGACCGCCATCGCGGCGCCCGGCATTGCACTGGTCAACAACGCGCAGCGCGAGCACCAGGAATTCATGCACACCGTGCAAGCGGTGGCGCAGGAAAACGGCGCGGTGCTGGCCGGCCTGCCGCCTGAGGGCGTGGCCGTGTTCCCGGGCGACGACACCTATACGCCGCTGTGGCACGACCTGGCCGCCGGACGGCGCACGATCACCTTTGGCCTGGACGCCTCGTGCGGCGTAACCTGCACCCACCACGCCACCGCATTTGGCAGCGACCTGCTGGTCGTCGTGCGCGAAGCGGGCGAGGATGCGCGCCAGTTCCCGGTGCGCCTGGCCGCCGCCGGCATGCACAATGTGCGCAACGCGCTGGCCGCGATTGCCTGCTGCGTGGCCGCCTGCGTGGCCGACGAAGACATCGAGCGCGGCCTGGCCGCGTTCGCGCCCGTTAGCGGCCGCCTGCAAAAAAAGAGCGCGGCGTGCGGCGCCACCGTCATTGACGACACCTACAATGCCAACCCGGATTCGGTACGCGCCGCGGTCGACGTGCTTGCGCAGTCATCCTTGCCGCATATCCTGGTGCTGGGCGACATGGGCGAAGTCGGCACCCAGGGCCAGCAGTTCCACGAAGAGATCGCCGCCTACGCGGCCAGCTGCGGCATCGCCGAAGTCTTTGTCACCGGGGACCTGACGCGCCACATGGTCGCCCTTGGTGCCCGCCATTTTGAACAGTTTGACGATTTACTGGCCGCACTCGACGCACGCCTTGGCAGCAATTGCGACACGACGGTGCTGGTGAAGGGCTCGCGCTTCATGCAAATGGAACGCGTGGTCCAGCACCTTCTGGGCCTGGACAACACTAGCAACATTGGTAACACTAGCAACATTAGCAAGGAAACTCACTGACATGCTGCTCTGGCTCGCACAATATTTTCAGCAGGACTTGGGTCCGCTGCGCGTCTTTAACTTCATCACCTTTCGCGCGGTGTTCGCCACCATCACGGCGGTGCTGATCGGCCTGTTCGCAGGCCCTGCGGTCATCCGCAAGCTGGTCCAGCTCAAGGTTGGCCAGGCCGTGCGCCTGGACGGCCCGCAAACGCACCTGAAAAAACATGGCACGCCAACCATGGGCGGGGTGCTGATCCTGATCGCCATTGGCGTGTCCACGCTGCTGTGGTGCGACCTGTCGAATCGCCTGATCTGGCCGGTGCTGGTCGTCACGCTCGGTTTCGGCGCCGTCGGCTGGGCCGACGACTACCGCAAGGTGGTCTACCAGGACCCGAACGGCATGCGCTCGGGCGAAAAATACTTCTGGATGTCCCTGATCGGCGTCGCCGCGGCACTGTACCTGGCGTTCTCGGTGTCCGCGCCCACGCCGGCCAAGGTGTGGGAGTTGTTCTTCGCGTGGGTGCAGTCCGGCTTTGCCATGAACCTGCCGCCAAAAGCCGACTTGATCGTGCCGTTCGTGAAAACCATCAGCTATCCGCTGGGCGTGTGGGGTTTCATCGCGCTGACCTATTGCGTCATTGTCGGCACCAGCAACGCGGTCAACATCACCGACGGCCTCGATGGCCTGGCCATCATGCCCACCGTGATGGTCGGCTCGGCCCTTGGCCTGTTCGCCTACCTGACCGGCAGCGCCAAGTATTCCGGCTACCTGTTCATTCCGCATATTGAAGGCGCGGGCGAACTGCTGATCTTTTGCGGCGCGATGGCTGGCGCCGGCCTGGCCTTCCTGTGGTTTAACGCGCATCCGGCCCAGATGTTCATGGGCGACGTGGGCGCGCTCGCGCTTGGCGGCGCGCTCGGCACCATCGCCGTCATCGTGCGCCAGGAGATCGTCCTGTTCATCATGGGCGGCGTGTTCGTCGCCGAGACGGTGTCGGTGATGATCCAGGTGGTCGTCTTCAAGATCACCAAGAAGCGTACCGGCGTTGGCCGTCGCGTGTTCCTGATGGCGCCCTTGCATCACCATTTTGAACAAAAAGGCTGGAAGGAGACGCAGGTTGTCGTGCGTTTCTGGATCATCACCATGATGCTGGTGTTAGTTGGCCTGTCAACCCTGAAGCTGCGCTGACCGATGAACTACGACGGCAAACACGCACTGGTACTGGGGCTCGGGGAAACCGGGCTCGCAATGGCGCAATGGCTGGCCCGTTGCGGCGCGCGCGTGCGCGTTGCCGACACGCGCCAGGAGCCGCAGCGCCTGCAGGCCTTGCGCGATGCCGTCCCCGGTGTTGAATTTGCCGGCGCGCCCTTCAATATTGCGCTGCTCGACACCATCGATTTTGTCGCCGTCAGCCCGGGCTTGATGCCTGAGCGCGAACTGGCCGAGATCGGGCCTGAGGCGGGCGTGCGCAGTATCCCGCTCTGGAGCGAGATCGAACTGTTCGCCCAGGCGCTCGCCGCGCTCAAGGTGGAACGCGGCTATGCGCCAAAGGTCATCGCGATCACTGGCACCAATGGCAAGACCACCGTCACCAGCCTGACTGGTTTGTTGTGCGAGCGCGCCGGCTTGCGCACGCGCGTGGCCGGCAATATCAGTCCGGCGGCGCTCGACGTGCTGCGCGAAGTGCTGGACGCCGCGGTCGATGGCGAGCCGCTGCCGCAGGCATGGATCCTCGAGCTGTCGAGCTTCCAGTTGCACGCAACCTTCAGCCTGCAAGCCGATGCCGCGACGGTGCTCAACCTGTCGCAGGACCATCTCGACTGGCATGGCGACATGGCTGCCTATGGCGCGGACAAAGCGCGCATCTTCGGCGCCAATACGGTGCGCGTGCTCAATCGCGACGACCAGGCTGTGATGCAGATGGCGTCCGCCACCGGCAACAACGTCACCTTCGGGACCAACGAACCGGATGCCGCCGGAAGCTTCGGCCTGCAAAGCGAGCGCGGCGTGCTGTGGCTGGCCGTGGCGCTCGCCGGCGAGGAAAGCGAAAAGAAGCGCAAGAAAAATGAAGCGCCTGAAGTCGTGCCAAGCACGATCAGCCGCCTGATGCCGGCCGACGCGTTGCGCATCCGCGGTCTGCATAATGCTGCCAACGCGCTGGCCGCGCTGGCCCTGTGCCGCGCCATCGGCCTGCCGTTCGCGCCGCTGCTGCACGGCCTGCGCGACTACCATGGCGAGCCGCACCGCGTGGAGCTGGTGGCCGCCATTGAAGGCATCGACTACTACGACGACAGCAAGGGCACCAATGTCGGCGCCACCGTGGCCGCCTTGAACGGCCTGGGCAAGGCTTTTGCCGGAGCGCAGTCGGGTGGGCAGTCGGGTACCACCCAGCGCATCGTGCTGATCGCCGGCGGCGACGGCAAGGGCCAGGATTTTTCGCCGCTGGCCGAGCCGTGCTCGCGCTACGTGCGCGCCATTGTGCTGATCGGGCGCGACGCACCCAAGCTGCGCGCTGCCATTGAAGAGGCGGGCGTCGACATGTTCGACTGCGCCACGCTGCCTGAAGCAGTCGAAAAGGCCGCGTCGCTGGCCTTGACGGGCGACGCCGTGCTGCTCTCGCCCGCCTGCGCCAGCATGGACATGTTCACCAACTACGCGCACCGCGCGCAAGTGTTTTGCGGCGCCGTGCGCGAACTGGCGCTGGCAAAGGGACAGGACATCTGATGGCGCTCCAGATTCCATTCAAATTTAGCGGCTCGTCAAAGGATGCTTTGACCAGCTCCCGCGCGCGCGCCTCAAAAATGATGGAATACGACCAGCCGCTGGTCTGGATCACGCTGCTCATGATGTTGTTCGGGCTGGTGATGGTCTATTCGGCCTCGATCGCGCTGCCCGATTCGCCGAAATACGCCAACTACAAGCACGTCTATTTCCTGCAAAAGCAAGCCATGTTCATCGGGATTTCGGTGCTGGCCGGCCTGTTTGTCTTCCGCATCCGCATCGAGGTATGGCAAAAATATTCGTCGATGATGTTTGTCGGCTCCCTGGTCCTGCTGGCCCTGGTGCTGGTGCCGGGCGTGGGCGTATCGGTCAACGGCGCCACGCGCTGGCTCAACCTGATCGTGTTCAAGCTGCAGCCGTCCGAGATCATGAAGATCGCCGCCGTCCTGTACGCGGCCGATTACACCGTGCGCAAGCAGGAATACATGCACAAGCTGACCAAGGGCTTTTTGCCCATGGCCGGCGCGATCGGCCTGGTGGGCCTGATGCTGCTGCTCGAACCGGACTTGGGCGCCTTTGGCGTGATCGTCTGCATCGCCATGGGCATCCTGTTCCTGGGCGGGATCAATATCATCTGGTTCGGCGGCATTACGGGTCTTCTCGGGGTGATATTCGGAATGATCATCTGGCTCTCGCCGTTTCGGCGCGCGCGCATGTTCGCTTACCTGAACCCGTGGGACGAAGCCAATTCGCTCGACAAGGCCTATCAGCTGACACATTCGCTGATCGCTTTTGGCCGCGGCGAATTTTTTGGCGTGGGCCTGGGCGCCAGCGTCGAAAAGCTGCACTACCTGCCGGAAGCGCACACCGACTTCATCATGGCCGTGATCGGTGAAGAACTGGGCCTGGCCGGCGTGCTGGTCGTCATCGCCCTGTTCTACTGGCTCGTCAAGCGCGCTTTCGACATCGGGCGCCAAGCCATCGCGATTGACCAGGTGTTCGCCGGCCTGGCGGCCAAGGGCATCGGCATCTGGATCGGTGTGCAGACCTTTATCAACATGGGTGTCAACCTGGGCCTGCTGCCGACCAAGGGCTTGACGCTGCCCTTGATGAGCTATGGCGGCTCCGGAGTACTGTTCAATTGCGTCGGTCTGGCGATCTTGCTGCGCATCGATTATGAAAACCGCGTTCTGATGCGGGGAGGGCGCGCATGAAGCGACTGATGATCATGGCGGCCGGAACCGGCGGGCATATTTTTCCGGGCATTGCGATTGCGCGCACCATGCAGGCGCGCGGCTGGGAAGTTAGCTGGCTAGGTACCGCCCACGGCATGGAGCAGGATCTGGTGCCCAAAGCGGGCATCGCGATCGACACCATCGACTTCCAGGGCATGCGCGGCAAAGGCTTGCAACATACCTTGCGGGGCGCCTTCAAGCTGACTGCCAGTTTTGTCACCTGCCTGCGCTACCTGCGCCAGCGCAAGCCGGATGTGGTGCTGGGCATGGGCGGTTATGTCTGCGTGCCGGGCGGGATGATGGCGCGCCTGCGCCGCGTGCCGCTGGTGCTGGTCAACGCCGACGCCGCGCTGCTGCTGTCAAACAAAACTCTCACGCCGCTGGCGCAGCGCGTGCTGTTCGGATTTCCGGCAGATTTTGGCCGCGCCGCCGGCAAGGCCATGGTCACCGGCAATCCTGTGCGCCAGGAAATCCTGGACATGGCGCCGCCGCGTGCGCGTTTTGAAGGGCGCACTGGCGCGCTGCGCATCCTGGTGGTGGGCGGCAGCCTGGGCGCCAAGATCCTCAACGACAGCATTCCCGCCGCGCTGGCGCTGCTGCCGCAAGCTGCGCGCCCGCACGTCACGCACCAGTCGGGCAAAAAAAACATCGATGCGTTGCGCGCGTCGTACGCCGAGGCCAGCGTCGCGGCGGACGTGGTGGACTTCATCGACGACATGGCCGCAGCCTATGCCAAGGCGGATCTGGTGATCTGCCGCGCGGGCGCCATCACCGTGTCGGAACTGACCGCCGCCGGCGTGGCCAGCGTGCTGGTGCCGTTCGTGGCCACCACCACCAGCCACCAGCGCGACAACGCCACCTGGATGGCATCGCAAAAGGCGGCCATCCACGTGCCGCAAGGTGAATTGAGCGCGGCCAGCATGGCCACGCTGCTGGCGTCGCTCGAGCGCGCCACCTGTCTGGACATGGCCGAGGCGGCACTGGCCGTGGGCAAGCGCAACGCCAATGAAGCAATTGCAGCAGTACTCGAAGTATTGGCGGGATCGCCGGCAGGATCGTTGAATAAGACTGAAACCAAGACATGAAACATAAAATCAAGAATATCCATTTCGTCGGCATCGGCGGCAGCGGCATGAGCGGCATTGCCGAAGTGCTGGTCAACCTGGGCTACACCGTGTCCGGCTCGGACTTGGGCAGCAATGCCGCCACCCAGCGCCTCGAAAGCCTGGGCGCGCGCGTATTGCTTGGCCACGCGGCCGCCAACGTCGACGGCGCCGATGTCGTGGTCACTTCGACTGCGGTCAAGGATGACAATCCGGAAGTGGTGGCCGCGCGCGCCCACAAAACGCCTATCGTGCCGCGCGCGATCATGCTCGGTGAATTGATGCGCCTTAAACGCGGCATCGCCATCGCCGGCACACATGGCAAGACCACCACCACCAGCCTGGTGGCGTCGGTGCTGGCGCAAGGCGGGCTCGATCCGACTTTCGTCATCGGCGGACGTCTGACCAGCGCCGGCGCCAACGCCAAGCTGGGCACGGGCGACTACATCGTGGCCGAAGCGGACGAATCGGACGCGTCGTTCCTGAACCTGTCCCCAATGATCGAAGTCATCACCAACATCGATGCCGATCACATGGAAACCTATGAGCACGATTTCGAAAAGCTCAAGCAGGCTTTTGTCCACTTCACGCACCGCCTGCCGTTTTATGGCCGGGTGATGCTGTGCATCGACGACGAGCATGTGCGCGCCATCATCCCGCATGTCACCAAGCCGATCACGACCTACGGTTTTTCCGCAGAAGCCGAAGTGCGCGCCGTCAATGCGCGCGCCATCGGCCTGCAGATGCATTTCACCGTGATCCAGGACGGCTATCCGGACACCGACTTCGTGCTCAACCAGCCCGGCCTGCACAATGTGCAAAACGCCTGCTCGGCAATTGCCATTGCGCGCGAAATCGGGGTCGAGGACAGCGCCACCCAGCAAGGCCTTGAGCAGTTTTCGGGCGTGGGCCGCCGCTTTACGCGCTACGGCGACATCGCCATTGCCAAGGGCGGCGCCTTTACGCTGGTCGACGACTTTGGCCACCACCCGATCGAGACCGAAGTCACGCTGGCCGCCGCGCGCGCCGCGTACCCGGGCCGTCGCCTGGTGCTCGCTTTCCAGCCGCACCGCTACAGCCGCACGCGCGACCTGTTCGAGGACTTCGTCAAAGTGCTCGGCAAAGCCGACGTGCTGGTGCTGGCCGAAGTCTATGCCGCCGGCGAAGCGCCGGTGCGCGCGGCCGACGGCCGTTCGCTGGCGCATGCGCTGCGCGTGAACGGCAAGGTCGAACCTATTTTTGTCGAAGCCATTGCCGACATGCCGGCCACCATCATGGACCTGGTGCAGGACGGCGACGTCGTCATTACCATGGGCGCCGGCTCGATCAGCGGCGTGCCGGCCAAACTGACTTCTTTTACGGAGGCTTGAACGTGAGCGCATTTCCAACCATCGATGTGAAAGCACTGGGCAAGGTCGGCGTGCTGTTTGGCGGGCGTTCAGCCGAGCGCGATGTGTCGATCATGTCCGGCAGCGGCGTGCTGGCGGCCTTGCAGTCCAAGGGCGTTGACGCGCATGCCTTCGATCCGGGGCAGCGCAGCATTGCCGAACTGGCCGCTGAAAAGTTTGACCGCGTGTTCATTGCGCTGCACGGGCGCTTTGGCGAAGACGGCAGCTTGCAAGGTGCGCTCGAGCAGCTCAACATTCCGTACACCGGCAGCGGCGTCATGGCCTGCGCGATCGGCATGGACAAGATCTACACCAAGATGATCTGGCTGATGAAAGGCTTGCCAACGCCGCGCTACGCTTCGCTGACAGAGACGACCGACCTGGCTGCCGTGGTGGCCGACCTGGGCCTGCCGCTGATCGTCAAGCCGCCGCACGAAGGCTCGACCATCGGCATTACCAAGGTGCGCGCAGCGGACGAACTGAAAGCGGCCTATGAACTGGCAGCGGGCTTTGACGACATTGTGCTGGCCGAGGAATTTGTCACCGGACGCGAATTTACCGTCGCCGTTTTGGGCCGTGGTGTCAACGCGCGCGCGCTGCCGATCGTTGAGATCGTCGCCCCCGATGGCAACTACGATTACCAGAACAAGTACTTCAACGACGACACCGAGTATTTTTGCCCGGCCGTGCTTGACGCCGCCACCAACGCCGAGATGGAGCGCCTGGCCGTGGAAGCGTTCCGCGCCCTCGACTGCGAGGGCTGGGGCCGGGTCGACATCCTGCTGCGCGAGCGCGACAACAAGCCTTTCCTGATCGAGGTCAACACATCGCCCGGCATGACAAGTCATTCGCTGGTGCCGATGGCGGCGCGCGCGACCGGCATGAGCTACGAAGATTTGTGCGTGGAGATCGTCGCTTCCGCGCGTTTAAAGTTGACCAAACCGAGCAAGCTGACCAAGGAATGAGTAACTGATGTGGCATGACGTCCGAGCATTGAATGCAATCGCCAGCGCCCTGGTGGCCGCGGTGGTTCTGGCCTTCATTGGCTCAGGCGTGTGGTGGGTCTCGCAGCGCCCGATGTTTACGCTGCGCGCAGTGACGGTCGAGAGCATGTTCGGCAGGGAGTTGCAGCACGTGAACAAGCTGACCTTGCGTAACGGCGTGGTCGGTCGCATCAAGGGAAATTTTTTCACGGCCAATCTGGAGCAGGTGCGGATCGCGTTTGAATCGGTGCCGTGGGTACGCAAGGCAACCGTGCGGCGCGAATGGCCAGACCAGTTGATTGTGGAAGTTGACGAGCATGAGGCGCTCGGCACCTGGGGCGAAGATGGGCGCCTGTTGTCGGTCAAGGGCGATGTGTTTACCGCTAATTTGGCCGAGGCGGACGAGGATCGCGAACTGCCGGCGCTCGATGGGCCGGAGGGCAGCGAAAAGGAAGTGCTGGCGCGGTTTGCAGAATTGCGGGCGTGGTTTGCGCCGCTGCACCTGGCGCCTGGCAAATTGAGCTTGTCGAGTCGCTATGCGTGGACCGTCATGCTTGATAACGGGATGAGCGTGGCGCTGGGGCGCGAGCAGGACAAGACGACGTTGAAGAAGAGGGTGGACCGGCTGGTGAATATTTATCCCCAACTGGCGGCGCTGCTGCCGGACGGGATCCAGACGATCGACATGCGGTACCCGAATGGCCTGGCGCTCAGTTCCGCCGGCCTGACGATTCCGCAGGATGCAAGCAAGCCTGTTGGCGTGAGCAAGAGCGCCACAGTGAAAAAAGTAATCAAATCAACCCGCGTTAAAACAAAGTTACGGTAGGCGACAGCAAAATGACAAAAGACGCGAAAAATCTGATCGTCGGCCTCGATATCGGCACCTCGAAAGTGGTGGCGGTGGTGGCCGAAGTGATGTCCGACGGACGCCACGAAGTGATCGGACTCGGTCAGCATGAATCGAGGGGCCTGAAAAAAGGCGTCGTCGTCAATATCGAGGCGACCGTCGAGTCGATCCAGCGCGCGCTCGAAGAAGCCGAGCTGATGGCCGACTGCAAGATCCGCAATGTCTACGCAGGCATCGCCGGCAGCCATATCCGCTCGTTCAATTCGAGCGGCATGGTCGCCATCAAGGACAAGGAAGTGACCAGCACCGACGTGGCGCGCGTGATCGAAACTGCCAAGGCCGTCAACATCCCGACCGACCAGCAGTTGCTGCATACGGTGCCGCAGGAATTCATCGTCGACAGCCAGGAAGACGTGCGCGAGCCGATCGGCATGAGCGGCATCCGCCTTGAAGTGCGCGTGCACATCGTCACCGGCGCGGTGTCGGCGGTGCAAAACATCGTCAAGTGCGTGCGCCGCTGCGGCCTGGAAGTGTCGGACCTGATCTTGCAGCCGATGGCCTCGGCCGACGCGGTGCTGACGGCCGACGAAAAGGAACTGGGCGTGGTCTTGATCGACATTGGCGGGGGCACCACCGACATCGCCGTGTTTTCGGACGGCGCGATCCGCCATACGGCGGTTATTCCGATCGCCGGCGACCAGATCACCAACGACATTGCGATGGCGCTGCGCACGCCGACTTCGGAAGCCGAAGAAATCAAGATCCGCTACGGCGTGGCCAAGCAGGTGCTGGCCGACCCGCACGAGTCGCTCGAAGTGCCGGGCCTGGGCGACCGCGGTCCGCGCAATTTGTCGCGCCAGGCGCTCGCTGCCGTCATCGAGCCGCGCGTGGAAGAGCTCTTTGCGATGGTGCACCAGGTCGTGCGCGAGTCCGGCTACGAGGGCGTGCTCTCGTCGGGCATCGTGCTCACCGGCGGCACGGCGATCATGCCGGGCATGGTCGAAATGGCGGAAGACATATTTTTGAAGCCGGCGCGCCTTGGCACGCCGGATTACCGCGGCCAGCTGGCCGACGTTGTACGCAGTCCGCGCTATGCCACTGTGCTCGGCCTGTTGCTGGAAGCAAAAAAACAGTATTTGCGGGGCCACATCGTGACACGGCAGGACGGCTCGGTGAAGGCGGTGTGGCAGCGTATGAAGGAATGGTTTTTAGGGAATTTTTAAGTCTCTTGCAGTCGAAGAGAATCCAATTTTTATTAATATTCACCCCGCAGTTTTCAATCTCCAGGTTTCATATGACTATGAGTCCTGGCGCTTGGAAACCGCACTTTGATTAGGAGTTACATCATGGAGTTTGATATGGTCGATAACGCAGCACTCGGTACCGTCATCAAAGTCGTCGGCGTCGGCGGAGCAGGCGGCAACGCGGTACAGCACATGATCAACAAAGGCGTGTCCGGCGTTGAGTTTATTGCAGCGAACACGGATGCGCAGGCGCTGGCCGTCTCGTCCGCGCACAACATCATCCAGATCGGCGAGTCGGGCCTGGGCGCCGGTATGAAGCCGACCGTCGGGCGCGCCCTGGCCGAAGAGTCGCGCGGGCGCATCGAAGACGCATTGCGCGGCGCGCACATGGTCTTTATTGCAGCGGGCATGGGCGGCGGCACCGGTACCGGCGCCGCACCCATCGTCGCTGAAATCGCCAAGTCGATGGGCGCGCTGACGGTGGCCGTGGTTTCCAAGCCGTTCTCGTACGAAGGCCAGAAGTGCATGGACATCGCCGAGAGCGGCCTTGAGGAACTGTCGCAGCACGTCGACTCATTGATCATCATCCTGAACGAAAAACTGGAAGAGATCTACGAAGACGAAAGCATGATCGACTGGATGAAGCATGCCGACGATGTGCTCAACAACGCCGTTGCCGGTATCGCCGAGATCATCAATGTGCCCGGTCACATCAACGTCGACTTCAATGACGTGAAAACCATCATGGGCGAGCAGGGCAAGGCCATGATGGGCACCGCGACGGCGTCCGGCGTAGACCGCGCGCGTATCGCCGCCGAGCAGGCAGTCGCTTCGCCGCTGCTCGATGGGATCGACCTGTCGGGCGCGCGCGGCGTGCTGGTCAACGTGACCGCAAGCCGTGGCCTGAAGGGTAAGGAGATCAAGGAAGTCATGGCTGCAGTGCGCGCATTCGCCGCGCCCGATGCATCGATCGCGCAAGGTATCGCGTACGACGACAGCATGGGCGACGACATCCGCGTGACGGTGGTGGCCACCGGCCTGGGCAAAGCCAAGAAGGCGATGCAGCTGGTGCAAACGCCGATGCTGCGCACGGGTACCCACAACGGGCCGATGATGGCGTCCGGCGCGGGCGGTGTGGCATCGCAGGGCGTGACGATGGGCGCGGCCTCCGGTCTTGGAAATGGCATCGATGGCATGAAGCAGCCGGCCGTGTGGCGCCGCGAGCAGGCATCCGAGCAGGTGCAGGCGATGCAGAGGAATGGCGTTGAGACCTACGACATTCCGGCATTCCTGCGCAAGCAGGCTGACTAATCAGTTTGCTTGGTAAAACAAGAACCGGGGCTTGCCCCGGTTTTTTTACGTCGCGTGGAGGCGCGGAAGCGCAATTTTTCCGTCCGGTGCAAGAACGTCAAGCTTCAGGCATACTATTTGTCCGATAAACTTCCCCACTCAGGAGCCTCCCATGACTATCAAAATCGGCGATCACCTTCCCGAAGGCACCCTTTCAGAATTCGTAGAAACCGAAACCGCCGGCTGCTCGCTCGGCCCGAACAACTTTCAGGTGGCCGATATCGCCAAGGGCAAGAAGATCGCCATCTTCGGCCTGCCAGGCGCCTACACGCCGACCTGCTCGGCGCAGCACGTGCCAGGCTACGTCAAGCACGCCGAACAATTCAAGGCGGCCGGCGTCGATGAAATCTGGTGCATCTCGGTCAATGACGCATTCGTCATGGGCGCCTGGGGCCGCGACCAGAAGTCGACCGGCATCGTGCGCATGATGGCCGACGGTAACGCCGCCTACAGCAAGGCGCTGGGCCTGGATGCTGATTTTTCCAAGTTCGGCATGGGCACGCGCTCGCAGCGCTACTCGATGCTGGTGGAAGACGGCGTTGTCAAGCAGTTGAACGTGGAGCAGGGCGGCGGCTTTGAAGTGTCGAACGCCGAGACCATGCTCAAGCAGCTGGCGTAAGTACCCCCACACCACGTGGTCCTCGCGCAGGCGGGGACGACGTGGATTTGGGCCACTGCTTCTCCAATGTCGCGCCCACCAGTCATGATCATCATCCAAGAATCCCCCAATCAGCCCGACATCATCGCCCTGCTGAACGCCACCGCAGCCGGTCTCGCCGGCCTGAAACTCGACACCGGCATCAGCCAGCCCGAAGCCATCGTCCTGTATCAGCGCGCCCCGCTCTCGCTCTTCATGGAACGGCCTCTGTGACACGCAGGCGCGGCAATCTGCGCAGCATCTACGCAATGCTGCTGGCGGTCGCCCTTTTTTCGCTGATGGACACGGTCATGAAGCTGCTGACCGTGCATTACCCCGCCATGCAGGTGGCCGCGCTGCGCGCCCTGTGCTCGCTGCCGCTGGTGCTGGCCTACATCGGCTGGCGCGGCGCCTTCCGTGGCATGTTCAAGGTGCGCTGGCCGCTGCATCTGCTGCGCGCCGTGCTGGGCGTGGCGATGCTGTCGCTGTTCGCCTTCGGTCTCAAGAAGCTCTCGCTGGCCGAGGCCTACACCATCTTTTTCATCGCACCAGCCCTGATCACGGCCTTGTCCGTCGTGTTCCTGAAAGAGCGCGTCAACGCAGCGCGCTGGACTGCGATTGGCGTGGGCCTGGTGGGCGTGATCGTGGTGCTGCGCCCCACCGGCGAAGGCATGCTGACGCTGGGCGGCCTGGCGATCCTGGGGGCGGCAGCGTTTTATGCCGTCTCGAGCATTGCCGGCAGCATCCTCGGGCGCACCGACAGCGGCGAACACATGGTGCTGTGGCTGATGATCCTGATGTCGGTGGGCGCTTGCGCGCTGGCCGCGCCAGGCTGGGTGCCGATCCGCTCAAGCGAGATGCTGCTGCTGTGCGCCCTTTCAGTGACCGGTTTCCTGGGCCAGCTGGCCATTACGGAAGCCTTCAACAAGGGTGAAGCGTCGAGCATTGCGCCGCTCGAATACTCGGCCCTGGCATGGGGCGTGGGCCTGGATTGGCTGCTGTGGCAAACGCTGCCCGACCGCTTCACCCTACTCGGCGCGGCCATCATCATCGCCAGCGGCGTGTACCTGATCGGCCACGAACACCACCACGCAACGGCCGAGCATCCTTAGCAGAGCCGGGGGCGTCCTGGTTTCAAGTCCGATATAATCGGCGGATGCTTAAACAACGAACCCTCAAACAACAGGTGCGCACGACCGGTGTCGGCCTGCACTCCGGCACCAAGGTCGAACTGACGCTGCGCCCTGCAGCAGCGGACACCGGCATCGTCTTTCGCCGCGTCGACCTCAATCCCGTGGTGGAGTTTCCCGCCAGCGCCGGCGTGGTCGGCGACACCCGCATGGCCTCGGTGCTGATCGCCGGCGGCGCGCGCGTGTCCACAGTCGAACACCTGATGTCGGCCTGCGCCGGCCTTGGCATCGACAACCTGTATGTGGACGTCTCGGCCGAAGAAATCCCCATCATGGACGGTTCGGCCTCGTCCTTCGTATACCTGCTGCAGCAGGCCGGCGTGCAGGAACAGGAAGCGGCCAAAAAATTCATCCGCGTGCTGAAAGACGTTGAAGTGCGCCAAGGCACGGGCAACAATGAAAAGTGGGCGCGCCTGTCGCCCCATGAAGGCTTCAAGCTCGATTTTTTCATTGAATTCAATCATCCGGCGGTGGACGGGACCACCCAGCGCGCGCTGGTCGACTTTGGCGACGTCTCGTACGTGCACGATGTGGCGCGCGCCCGCACCTTCGGCTTCATGCAGGATGTGGAAAGCTTGCGCGGCATGGGCCTGGCGCGCGGCGGCTCGCTTGAAAACGCGATCGTCATGGACGAATACCGCATTCTCAATTCGGATGGCTTGCGCTACGAAGACGAATTCGTGCGCCATAAAATCCTTGACGCCATTGGCGACCTGTATTTGGTGGGCCATCCGCTGCTGGCCAGCTACCACGCGCACAAGTCGGGCCACGGCTTGAACAACCTGTTGCTGCTGGAGTTGCTCAAGGACCCGGCCAGCTACGAAATCGTCTCGTTTGCCAAGCCAGGCAGTGCGCCGCCGTCGTACGTGGCGCAGATGGCCCGTGAATGGGCGCTTACTTAACGCCAGCGCCGGTTTGAAGTGAGGGGTGTCGCGTGTCGCGCCTAGCGCCGGCGCGCCGCCATCGCCTTTAGCGCCGCGATCAGGCCGGCATTCTGGCTCGTGGGGGCCAGGGTATCGCCCAATTCGTCAAAGGCACTGATTGCCGTTTGCGGCAGCACCAGCTGGCGCGTGTGCACCACGGGCGCGATGCTGCGCGTGACCTGCACCTTAAGCTTGATGCCGTCGATCTTCCAGCCCTTATGGTGCAGCGCCGTCTGCAGCTTGGGCAACTGCTGCTTCAGCTTGGCCGCCACCGCCGAACTGGGCGTCGCCAGCACCAGCTGCGCTTGCTCGAAAGAGAGCACGTCGCAATTGGAAAACATGGGCGGCAGCGCCTCGGCGCAATCGGTTTGCAGGCTGGCCATGCGCATGGCGGTTGGCAACAATGCCGCCATCTTGTCGTTTTGACGCAGAAACGCCGTGACCTCCAGTGAGGTTTTGCGCGTTTTTGTGCCGTAGATGTGCATGCAGGATTGGCTTGAAGAAGTTATTGCGTGAGGGCGACAGGTTATCACAGGCAAGAGCGGCAGGGTCAGTCTGGTGGCCTGCAGGCGCGCGCGTAAACGGCGCTGTTTAACAAAACTTGAAACCATGTCCACTTGTTATCGGACGCGATATCCCCATTTGGGCATGGTTCGCATGATAAAATCACAGTCTTTTTGCCATAGTCGGTCGCACGGCGATATCTTTTTGATACCATCGCGACTTCTTTTTGCGGCGTTTTTTTCAAGAATTCAAGCATGTCATTACTGACCCAGATTTTCGGTAGCCGCAATCAGCGGCTGCTCAAGCAATACCAAAAAACGGTACGTGAGATCAGTGCTCTCGAGCCGCAGATCGAAAAATTGACCGATGCCCAGCTCCAGGCCAAGACGCTGGAATTCAAGGCGCGCATCGCCAAAGGCGAAACGCTTGACGCCCTGCTGCCGGAAGCTTTTGCGGTCTGCCGCGAAGCTGCGCGGCGCGTGCTCAAGATGCGCCATTTCGATGTGCAGATGATCGGCGGCATGGTCCTTCATTACGGCAAGATCGCCGAAATGGGCACGGGCGAGGGTAAGACGCTGATGGCAACGCTGCCGACCTACCTCAATGCGCTGTCCGGCAAGGGCGTGCACGTCATTACCGTCAACGATTACCTGGCGCAGCGAGACGCCGAGTGGATGGGCCGCCTGTACAGCTGGCTGGGCCTCACTACCGGCGTGAACCTGTCGCAGATGGATCACGACGTCAAGCAGGCCGCGTATGCCGCTGACATCACCTACGGCACCAACAATGAATTCGGTTTCGACTACCTGCGCGACAACATGGTCTACGAGGCGAGCGAGCGCGTCCAGCGCACGCTGAGCTTTGCCGTCGTCGATGAAGTCGACTCGATCCTGATCGATGAAGCCCGTACGCCCTTGATCATTTCAGGCCAGGCCGAGAGCCATACCGATCTGTACCACAAGATCAATGAACTGCCCGGCATGCTGACCATGCAGATCGGCGAAGAAACGCCGGACGGCAAGGGCGTCATTTCGGTCCCTGGCGACTACACCAAGGATGAAAAAGCGCACACCGTGCTGCTGACCGAAGCCGGCCACGAGAACGCCGAAGCGATCCTCACCAAGATGGGCCTGCTACCCGAAGGCGCCTCGCTGTATGACGCCGCCAACATCACGCTGATCCACCATCTGTATGCTGCCTTGCGCGCTCACGCGCTGTATTCCAAGGACACGCATTACGTGGTGCAGAATAATGAAGTCGTCATCGTCGACGAATTCACCGGCCGCCTGATGACCGGTCGCCGCTGGTCCGACGGCCTGCACCAGGCGGTTGAAGCAAAAGAAGGCGTGCGCATCCAGAACGAGAACCAGACGCTCGCGTCGATCACGTTCCAGAACTACTTCCGCATGTACACCAAGCTGTCCGGCATGACCGGCACCGCCGACACCGAAGCTTACGAATTCCAGGAAATCTACGGCCTCGAGACCGTCGTGATTCCGCCCAACCGTCCATCCCAGCGCAAAGACCGCCAGGACCAGGTGTACAAGTCGTCGGCCGAGAAGTACAACGCCATGCTGATCGACATTCGCGACTGCTACGAGCGCGGCCAGCCGGTGCTGGTCGGTACCACCTCGATTGAAAACTCCGAGATGCTGTCGGACATCCTGACCAAGGCCAGCCTCGAACACAACGTCCTGAACGCCAAGCAGCACGCGCGCGAAGCGGAAATCATCGCGCAGGCGGGCCGCCCGAAGATGATCACCATCGCCACCAACATGGCCGGTCGCGGTACCGACATTGTCCTGGGCGGCAATGTCGAAAAACAAATCCAGCTGGTGGAAGCCAATCCGGATTTATCGGACGCCGACAAGGCAGCGCAAGCTGAAAAGCTGCGTTCTGAGTGGAAGTCGCTCAACGAACACGTGGTCGGCGCGGGCGGGCTGCACATCGTGGGCACCGAGCGCCACGAATCGCGCCGGGTAGACAACCAGTTGCGTGGCCGTTCGGGGCGCCAGGGCGACCCGGGTTCGTCGCGCTTTTACCTCTCGCTTGACGACGCGCTGCTGCGCATCTTCGCGGGCGACCGCGTGCGCGCCATCATGGACCGCCTCAAGATGCCTGAGGGCGAGCCGATCGAAGCGGGCATCGTCTCGCGCTCGATCGAGTCGGCCCAGCGCAAGGTGGAAGCGCGCAACTTCGACATTCGCAAGCAGCTGCTCGAGTACGACGACGTCGCCAACGACCAGCGCAAGGTGATCTACACCCAGCGTAACGAACTGCTTGAGACGACCGATATTTCGGAGCTGATCGCGTCGCTGCGCGCCGGCGTGTTCCACGATACCGTGCGCGCCTTCGTGCCGCCCGAATCGGTCGAAGAACAATGGGATATCGCGGGCCTGCAAAAAGTGCTGGCCGACGAATGGCAGCTCGACGTGCCGCTCGCGGCCATGCTGGCCGCCGACGCCAGCCTGACCGACGACGATATCGTCGCGAAGGTCACGACGGCGGCGGACGCCTCGTACAACAGCAAGATCGAGATCGTCGGCAAGGAAGCGTTCGGCGGCTTCGAGCGCAACGTCATGCTGCAAAGCGTCGACAGCCACTGGCGCGAGCACCTGGCCGCGCTCGACCATCTGCGCCAGGGTATCCACCTGCGCGGCTACGCGCAAAAAAATCCGAAGCAGGAATACAAGCGCGAAGCGTTCGAGTTGTTCGGCTCCATGCTCGACATGATCAAGAACGAAGTGAGCAAGCAGATCATGCTGGTGCGGATCCAGTCGCGCGAGGAGATCGACGCGGCCGAAGCGGCCATGCAGCAATTGCACGTCGAGAACGTCAGCTACCAGCACGCGGACTTCAATCCCGATGCCGCGCCCGAAGAGTTGCTCGCGCCCGGCGCCGGCATGGCGCGCCATTCGGTGGAGGAAGACTACGCACCGAAGGTTGGCCGCAACGATCCATGCCCTTGCGGCAGCGGCAAGAAGTTCAAGGCTTGCCACGGCAAGCTCGCTTAAGGCAGCGGCTTTACGCGAAAAAAGGCGGAACGCGAGTTCCGCCTTTTTTTTCGTGGCCAGATGGTGCCAGGTGCAAAGCCGGCTGAAAATGTGCAACTGCGCAACTGCGCAACTGCGCAACTGCGCAGCACAGTCACATCGTCCTCGCGCACGCGGGGACCCATAGAACTGACGAGTCACGTTCCCCTTGAATCGATCCGGTTCCTATAACGATATGATTTGAAAGGAATGATTGGCATCCGTTCTATAGGTCCCCGCGTGCGCGAGGACGATGTTGCTTAGGTTTTCGGGCTCCCACATGTTGCAGTTTTTGGGGAACCAATTGGTCCTGATGCGTTTTGCAACACCCTCGAACCCGGCGACCCATGGAACCACGCTCAGTTGGACTGTTATATGGGTCCCCGCGAGGACGATGTAGTTTTTAGTGTTCGCGTCCCCAAACATGAAACTTCGTCGACCATCCAGCTCTGCCCTTCCATTGATCGTTCGCAAATCATCCTGTCGAGCCCGGTGCAATTCTCAACCGTGTCATCACGCACTTGAGGTACCCCATGAAAACGCTCCGAACTATCGTCATCGTCTCGATCGGCTTGATTGTTGCGCTGGGCTGGGCGGTGATGCCGCCGCGCGACTTGCCCGTGATCGGCTTACCGCTGGAGGTCAGCAAACAGCTCCAGTGCCCGCCCGGCACTGCCCTGGAAGGCAAGCTGTGCATGTGTCCCAAAGGCAGCAACTGGACCAACGGCACCTGCGCACTCGGCCCCGAAGGGCCGGAGACCCGGCACGTCACCACCGTCGACTTGCGCCAGCGCCGCTAAGTTTTCCGGAAGGCTAATCGTTGAGCATTCGCAACCGTGGTCCGGGAGCGCGGTGTAATTCTCGCTTATCAGCCATTTCCGGGAGAACAGCATGAAGTCGCTTCACGCCGCCATCGTTGTTTCTATCGGGCTGATCGTGTCCTTGTGGTGGGCGGTGCTGCCGCCGCGCTTTGAGCCACGTCCGTTGCCGCGCATCGACACGCAAAAGCAGCAGCAGTGCCCGGTGGGCAGCCACCTCGAAGGCAAGCTGTGCGTTTGCCCGGCCGGCACCTCCTGGACCGGCACGGCCTGCACCCAATTTACCGCCGCCCAGCCCGCCCCGCTGCTGGCGCGGCTTCAGGCATCGGGCTAACTTGCCGGGAACATCACACTTTTCTGACAGGCGGTACAATAGCGGCTCCGCATTCTTACGCTAGAGAGCTCATCATGGCCGTCAATTCCCCCCTTCCCGTCGCCGCCGATCTGCAACCCGTCAACGGGATTGAAATCGGCTTTGCCGAAGCCGGCATCAAGAAGCCCAATCGCAAGGATGTGCTGGTCATGAAGCTGGCCGACACGGCCACCGTGGCCGGCGTCTTCACCACCAACCGTTTTTGCGCCGCCCCGGTCCAGGTCAGCAAGTCCAACCTGGCTGCGGCGGCCGACGGCGGCAAGCCGATTCGCGCACTGGTGGTCAACACCGGCAACGCCAACGCCGGCACCGGCGAAACGGGCCTGGCCAACGCGCACGCCACCTGCGACGCGCTGGCGCGCCTGCTCGGTTGCGAGGCCCAGCAGATCCTGCCGTTTTCAACTGGCGTGATCCTCGAGCCGCTGCCGCTGGAAAAGCTCGTCGCCGGCCTGCCCGCAGCCATCTCGAACCTGAAGCTTGACAACTGGTTCAACGCGGCCGAAGCGATCATGACCACCGATACCCAGCCCAAAGCGGCGTCGCGCACGGTCGACATTTGCGGCCACAGCGTGACCATGACGGGCATCAGCAAGGGCGCAGGCATGATCAAGCCGAACATGGCAACCATGCTCGGTTACCTGGCCATCGACGCCAAGGTCGCGCAACCGGTGCTCGATGAACTGGTCAAGCACGCGGCCGACCATTCGTTCAACTGCATCACGATCGACGGCGACACCTCAACCAACGATTCCTTCATGCTGATTGCCACCGGCACCGGCAGCCTGGCCATTGCCAACACCGATTCGAGCGAATACGCCGAACTGAAAGCGGCGGTTACCGACATCGCGCGCAACCTGGCCCAGCAGATCATCCGCGACGGCGAAGGCGCCACCAAGTTCATCACCATTTCCGTCGACGAGGGCAATTCGGTCGAAGAGTGCCGCAAAATCGCCTATTCGATCGCCCACTCGCCGCTGGTCAAGACCGCGTTCTTCGCGTCTGACCCGAACCTGGGCCGCATCCTGGCCGCCATCGGCTACGCCGGCGTCGATGATCTCGACGTCACCAAGCTTGACATGTACCTCGACGACGTCCTGGTCGCCAAGAACGGCGGGCGCAATCCCCACTACCAGGAAGCGGACGGCCAGCGCGTGATGAAGCAAAGCGAAATCACGGTGCGCGTCAAGCTTGGCCGCGGTAGCCACAGCGCCACCGTCTGGACCTGCGACCTGTCGCACGAGTACGTGACGATCAACGCCGACTACCGTTCCTGATCTGGCGCCATGACGCCACTTGAGCAATTGATGTTGCGCGCCGAGGCGCTCCTGGCGCGCGTTGAGGCAGTGTTGCCGCCGGCCTTTCCGCGTGAGCCGGACTGGCGCCGCAGCACCGCTTTCCGCTGGCGCAAGCGAGCCGGCGGCGGGATTGGCGGCGGGGCAAGCTACCTGCAGCCGGTGATGCATGCGGCCAGCATTGCGCTGTCGGACCTGCACCAGATCGGCGTGCAAAAGCAGCAGATCGAACAGAATACGCGCCAGTTCGTGCAGGGCCTTCCCGCCAACAACGTGCTGTTGACGGGCGCGCGCGGCACTGGCAAATCGTCGCTGATCAAGGCCTGCCTGAACCAGTTTGCCGGCGCGGGCCTGCGCTTGATTGAAGTCGACAAGGCTGACCTGGCCGACCTGCCCGACATCGTCGATCTCGTGGCCGGGCGGCCCGAACGCTTCGTCATCTTCTGCGACGACCTGTCGTTTGAAGAAGGCGAGAGCGGCTACAAGGCGCTCAAGGTGGCGCTAGACGGCTCGATTGCCACCCAGTCCGACAACGTCATCATCTACGCCACGTCGAACCGGCGCCACCTGCTGCCCGAGCGGATGAGCGACAACGCCAGCTACCGGAGCGACGGCGACGGCGATTTGCATCCGGGCGAAACGGTCGAGGAAAAAATTTCGCTGTCCGAGCGCTTCGGCCTGTGGCTCTCGTTCTACCCGTTCAAGCAGGACGACTACCTCGACATCGCCGCGCACTGGCTGGGTCACTTCGGCTGCGACGCGCAGCAGGTCGAGGCCGCGCGCGGCGAGGCGTTGCGCTGGGCGCTGGCGCGCGGTTCGCGTTCGGGCCGCGTGGCCTGGCAGTTCGCCAAGGATTACGCGGGCAAGCAGGGCGCATGAGCGAGACCAAGTTGCCGCCGATCGACGTCGCGGTCGGCATCCTGATGAAGCCGAACGGCGATGTGCTGCTCGGCCAGCGTCCCGCCGGAAAGCCGTACCACGGCTATTGGGAATTCCCGGGCGGGAAAGTCGAAACCGGTGAAACCATACTCGAGGCGCTCAAGCGCGAATTTGTCGAGGAGCTTGGCGTTCATATCCTGAGCGCCAGTCCATGGTGCGGCGTGGAGCACGTATACGAACACGCGCATGTGCGCCTGCATTTTTATATCAGCCGCGAGTGGGAGGGCGAGCCGCAAAGCCTGGAAGGGCAAGCGCTCGCGTGGCAAGGGACGGTGGGCGTGGCGCCGCTGTTGCCGGCGACGATACCGTTGCTGGCGTGGCTTGATATGGTGCGCTACGGGGCTTGAGTTCGGGGCGACGCGTGGCGCGATGCGCTGCGATCTTGCGTCCTGCGTTCCCGGCGACTCATGGCGCAATGCGCTGCGCTTTTGCGCCCTACGTTTCACACCGCCCAACGTTTCACACTGCCCTCCGTTCCGCGCTGCCCGTAGGGCGCTAAAAGCGCAGCGCATTGCGCCATGCGTGCCCGCGGCTCAATTCAATACTTAAAGGACCCCGCGTGAAAATCATCATCCTCGGCAGTGGCGTGATCGGCACCACTTCCGCCTACTTCCTCACCCGGGCCGGCCATGACGTGACGGTCATCGAACGCCAATCTGGCGCCGGCCTGGAAACGAGCTTTGCCAACGCCGGCGAAATCTCGCCCGGCCTGGCTGCCCCTTGGGCCGCTCCCGGCATCCCGCTGCGCGCCCTGCAGTGGCTCTTCATGCGCGACAGCCCGCTGGTGGTGCGCCCCACGCTGGACCTTGCCATGTGGCGCTGGATGGCGCAGATGCTGGCCAACTGCAACCTCCAGCGTTACGAGATCAACAAGGCGCGCATGGTGCGCCTGGCCGAGTACAGCCGCGATTGCCTGGTCGCGCTACGCAAGGATACCGGCATCGCCTACGACGAGCGCAGCAAGGGCACGCTGCAATTGTTTCGCAACCAGCGCCAGGTTGACGATGCGGCCCACGACATCGCTGTGCTCGAGCGCTATGGCGTGCCGCATGCGCTGCTCGACGTGGCCGGGTGCGAGCAAGTGGAGCCGGCGCTGGCGCTGGTGCGCGGCCGCATCCTGGGCGGCTTGCGCCTGCCGGGCGACGAAACGGGCGACTGCTTCAAGTTCACCCAGGCGCTGGCGGTGCTGGCGGCCAAAAAGGGCGTCAAGTTCCGCAACGGGGTGGAAATCCGCAGCCTCACTGCCGACGGCGCCCGCATCAGTGGTGTCGTCACCTCTGAGGGTGAACTGAAGGCTGACGCCTTTGTCATGGCGATGGGCAGCTATTCGCCGCTGCTGCTGCGTCCTTTAGGCGTGACGATCCCGGTCTATCCGGTCAAGGGCTATTCGATCACGATGCCGCTGGCCGACCCCGCAGGCGCGCCCGAGTCCACCGTCATGGACGAGACCTTCAAGGTCGGTATCACGCGTCTGGGTGAGCGGATCCGGGTCGGCGGCACGGCCGAACTGGCCGGCTACGACATGCGCCTGCGCGAAGAACGTCGCGCGCCGCTGGTGCGCGCGGTGACCGACCTGTTTCCGCACGGGGGCGATCTGACAAAGGCGATTTTCTGGTGCGGGCTACGGCCGATGACGCCTGACGGCACGCCGGTGATCGGCGCCACGCCGTATGCGAACCTGTTTCTCAATACCGGCCACGGTACGCTCGGCTGGACCATGTCGTGCGGGTCGGCGCGGGTACTGGCCGATATCGTATCGGGCCGCGAGCCCGACATCAGCCTGGAAGGCTTGTCGATGGCGCGCTATTAGGCCAGCGGCAGGCGCGGCAGCGACACGGTAAACACCGTGCCGGTTGCATCGGAGGTGGCGCTGATGCCGCCGCCGTGCGCCAGCGCGATTTCGCGCGCGACAAACAGGCCCAGGCCCAGACTGGTGCGCGGGCGCGCGTCTTCGGCCACGCCGGGCAGCTGCAGCAGCGGGCTGAAAATCGTTTCCAGCGATTCGGCGGGAATCACCGGCCCGGCGTTGACGACATCGACCATGATGTGCTCGGGACTGGCGCGCGCGACCATGCGCACCGGCACCTCGTTGCCGCCGTACTGGGCCGCATTGACCAGCAGGTTGGTAAACAGCTGGTGCAGGCGCACGCTGTCGAAGTGGCCCGTCAGGTGGCCCTCGGTTTCCAGTTCAAACGCGGTGTCGGGATGGGTCGCGCCGGCGTCTTCAATGGCCGCCTGGCAGATGTCTTTGACGTCGGCGTCGTGCTTCACGGTCGGCATGCCGGCCCCAAGCTGGGTGCGGGTATAGCCGATCAGGTCTTCGACCATGCTGCTCATCAGGCGCGCGCCGCGCTTGACGCGCCTGCCCACGTCCGGTGCCTGCTGGACGTCAAAGCGCGCGTGCGTGAGCAGTTCGCCGGCGCTGGCCATGCTCGACAGCGGGGCGCGCAGGTCGTGCCCGAGAATGGCCAGGAACAGTTCGCGCACATGGTCGGCGCGCGCCGAATACGTGACGACCGATTCGGCCAGCGCCTGGTCGATCGCTTCGTTAAAGCGCACCATCTGGTCGCCGACGGCCTCTGTCATGTTCTGGATCTGGGGCAGCCACAGGCGCAGCACGGTGGCGCGCAGGGCGCGAAATTCGCCCGACAGCTGCACCAGCGAAAAGTCGCTCGCGTGGCGCAGCGCGCCGTGGATCGAGGCGGCGCTCTGGCCATGCGCGGCATCTAGCGCCAGACCCTGCGACTTGTCGATTTGTTCCTGCGGATTTTGCTCGGTCTCGATGTCGAGCGCGATGGCGGTCAGGATTTGCTTGGCATGGTCGCGCAGCGCCAGGTTGCTCATGTTGCCCCCGGCGGGAGCGATGGTCTTGGCGAACGCTTCCCACTCGCACAAAATGTCTTCCATGCGTTCGCGAATAAAGCGGTCCAGCCTCAAGGCTTCCCCCAAGTGTGCATGCCCACGGCGTTCTCCTGATCTCGTATGGCAATTATGCCAGAGAAGGCGAATGCGACGCGCATCAAGGCGCGCTCTTCAGTGTGCCCCGGGGGCCATGAGCGGTGCGGCGCTGTCAACGACGCTTTTGCGAATCGATGCCCGCACCGTCTCGAACGCGGGAGTTTGGGCAGGTGGCGGCCAGCTTGACGGTATCGGCGTCGAGCATTTTCCAGCCGCTGCTGCGCGCCACCTCGACATCGGCCGGCTTGCCAGCGGCTAGCACGCTCATCGGCAGCACTGTTGTTCCCTGCAGCTCGTAGCGCCTGGCCTGGGGTGAATGCAGGGGCGCGTCGCAGGCCGCGCCCGGCAGTGTGCCGGCGTGGGCTCCGGCCATTGCGGTCAATCCGGTCAAGGCCGTCAACGCGGTCAGTGCGCGCCATGCAGCCGGCCGCACCGCACCGCGCATCAGCATGATGGTTTTTGCACGCTGGTGTCAAATACGACGCCGCTCTCCACGCTCGCGTCTTCGCGCACCATCTCGATGAAACATTTGTCGTTGACCAGGTCGGCGTTGACGACGTATTGCTTGCCCTCGACCGGTATGAACGCGAGCGCGGGTGCGCAGGAGCTCGTGACGTTGTAACCGGCGAAGGACATGCTGCTCCACAAGGTGATCAGCTTACCAACTGGCAACTTGATGGAGCGATAGCCGTTGTCCTTGAATTCTTCGGTGGCGTAGCGCCCGTCGGCGGTGCAGAACTGCGTGTGCCCGCCAATGCCGACAAAATGCACGGTGACGTCGCTCGGCGACGACGGGTGGAGCTGCAGGCCGGAACAGGCTGACAGCAGCGCGAGCGCGGCGCCGGCGAGAAGGGTGGAGGATGTTTTCATGTTCCGCTCTTTTCCAGCTTGCCGCTGTCAATTATTTTCTTCAAGTCCGTCAGCACATCGTCCGTATTGTTGACGCCGGGGCGCGGCGCGTCGAGCATCAGCACGAACGTGCAACAACACCGGCGCAGGGCGCGACGGCTCAGTGATTGTCCTGGTCGGGCAACACCTCATCGTGGGCGGGCGCGCCCGGTATCGTGTATTTTTCCTCGGCCCAGGCGCCCAGGTCGATCTGCTTGCAGCGTTCCGAGCAGAAGGGGCGGTACTTGTTGGCCTCGGACCATTCGACTTTTTTGGCACAGGTAGGACAGCTAACTACGGGCATGGCGGTGACCTCACAGCATTAAAAGTTGCACAGCGTGAGTTCGAACGGTACGTCATCTTCCAGCGGCTTCGGTTTCAGGTCGCCGCCCTGGGTCGTGAAGCGAACCCACAACATATATTTGTTTGCAGAAATTTCGGGAATGGCGCCGCTCGTCTCGTCGAGGGTCAGGCGCAGCATCTGGTAGACCTTGCCTTGCAGCATCTGCTGATAGCTTCCCGCAACGGCGATCATTTTAACCGGACCGCCGGAGTCGCGCAGCAGGCGCAATACCAGCGCGAGCGCGTCGAACAGGGGCGCGAGCGGAGCGAACCAGGTGACGATGTCGTTGAAGCGCTGCTCGGCCGGGCGCTTTTGCCAGGCGTAGTACGAGGGCAGGTCGAATTCGCAGGCGCCGCCGGGAATGATGGTGCGCCCCCGGATGCTCATCAGCCACTCGTTGTCGCGCACGTTCTGGCCCGTCTTGCCTTGGGCTGCGACCAGCGCGCTGCTGACCGTTTCCAGTTCGGCCAGGACCGCGTCGAGCATCTCGGCGGCCACGTTGGGATTGGAGCGGTAGCTCAGCAGGCTTTGCTTTTGACGCTCCAGTTCCTGGAGCAGGTCGGATTTGAGGTCGGCGCGCCCGGCCACCTCGAGCATGTCGAAAATCGTGGACAGCGCAACGTGGTGTTGCATGGCGTGTTCTTGGTGAACAAAGAACTTGAATTTTTCGTACAGGTCTTCCAGCCGCAACAACGTGCGAATGCGCTCGTTGAAAGGGTATTCGTAGACGATCAAAATGACATCCCTTTATGGTTTGGCCGACAGACAATCTCGTGATTCTGAACCAACAGAGACAAAATTACAAACGCTCGCTTGGCAATCGGGACAATCTCTCGGAAAAAACCAGGTATTGGGCGTGTAACAGGGCGATTTGGGGCTCCAGCGTATTGATCGCCCCGTCATTTGTAATGACGTCGTCAGCGCCCGCCAGGCGTTCGGCGCGCGTCACCTGCGTGGCCATGATGGCGCGCACTTGCTCTTCGGTCAAGCCATTGCGGGCCATTACGCGCGCCACCTGCACCGCTTCCGGGCAGTCGATCGCCAGCACCCGCGCCACGCGCGCGCGCCAGGTGCCGGACTCGATCAGCAGCGGCACCACATACATGACGTAACTGCCGCTGGCGCGCGCGGCGGCGGCCAGCGCGGCGTCGCGGATGCGCGGATGCAGGATCGCTTCCAGGCGCGCTTTGGCGGCGGGGTCGGAAAACACCAGCGAACGCATGCGCGCGCGGTCCATGGCGCCGTCGGGCGTGGCAAAGGCGGCGCCGAAGGCGTCGGTCAGCGCCGGCATTGCGGCGCCGCCGGGCGCGGTCAGCGCGTGTGCGATCTCGTCGGTGTCGACCAGCGTGGCGCCCAGCGCGGCAAACATATTGGCCACCGTGGTCTTGCCGCAGCCGATGCCGCCGGTCAGGCCGACGGCAAACCGGGGTGGCGTTGCTGGCATGCGATGGTCCGTATTCAAGGCTGCAAGAAGCGTTGCATCGTGCTCGTGATTTCGGGCCCGTACAGCATGGCCAGCAAGCCGGCGCCGGTGAGGTAGGGGCCGAAAGGAATCGGCTGCTCGCGCCCGTGGTTGCGAAACACGATCATGGCAATGCCCACCAGCGCGCCCACTGCCGACGACAGCAGGATGATCGCCGGCAGCATTTGCCAGCCCATCCATGCGCCCAGTCCGGCCAGCAGCTTGAGGTCGCCCCCGCCCATGCCGTCGCGCTTCCTGACCAGTTTATACAGCATGTTCACGCTCCACAGCGCCATGTAGCCGGCGACGGCGCCGATGACGGCGTCGCGCAGCGGCGTGAAGGTGCCGTTCAGGTTGATGAGCAGGCCCAGCCACAGCAGCGGATAGGTCAGGTCGTCGGGCAGGAACATGGTGTCCAGGTCGATGAACGTCATCGCCAGCAGCAGCAGCACGAAGGCCATTGCCGCCATGCCGCCCCAGCCGCTGCCGAAAGTCCAGATCATCAGCGCCGACAGCGCGCCGGCAATCGCTTCGATGATGGGGTAGCGCGGCGATATGCGCGCCTTGCAGCCACGGCATTTGCCGCGCAGTACCAGGTAGCTGATGACGGGGAAGTTTTCCAGCGCGCTGATCTTGTGCCCGCAGCAAGGGCAGGCCGAGCGCGGCACCGACAGGTTGAAGGTGTCGGTGTGGACCGGTTGCTTGCCGCAGTTGTCGGCGCAGGCGTTGTCGAATTCGCGCTGCATCATCTTGGGCATGCGGTAGATCACGACATTGAGAAAACTGCCCAGCAGCAGCCCGAGCACGGCGGCGACCAGCGTCGGACCAAGCGCGCCGGGGGCGGCGAAAAGAAATTCTTGCATAGTTTCCAGGGAATCAGGGTTAGCCGGTGGCCATGCCGCCCGCGCGGGGCGGCATGGCGGCGTTGCGCCGCCATGCCGACATTGGGGTCAGACCACCGGGGTCATGCCAACAACGGGGTCAGACCACAGAGCCGAGTTTGAAGATCGGCAAGTACATGGCAATCACCATGCCGCCAATCAATACGCCCAGGATTACCATGATGAGCGGCTCCATCAGCGCCGACAGGCCGGCGACGGCCTCGTCGACTTCATCTTCGAAAAAGCCGGCGACCTTGCCCAGCATCGAGTCGAGCGCGCCCGATTCTTCGCCGATGGCCACCATTTGCGTGACGATCGGCGGAAACACGTCGGCGTTTTGCATCGCCATTGTCAGGCTGGTGCCGGTCGACACTTCGTTCTGGATTTTCTTGGTCGCTTCGGCGTACAGCGCATTGCCCGAAGCGCCGCCCACCGAATCGAGCGCTTCGACCAGCGGCACGCCGGCGGCGAACATGGTGGCCAAGGTGCGCGTCCAGCGCGCAATGGCCGCCTTGCGGATCACGGGGCCGAAAATGGGAATTTTCAGCATGATGTGATCCATCGTGCGCTGCATCTTGACCGAACGTCTCCAGCTCTGGAAGAAAAAATAGATTCCGGCAAACAGGCTGCCGAAAATGGCCCACCACCATTGCACGAAGAAGTCGGAAATGCCCATCACGATCAGGGTCGGGCCCGGCAAGTCGGCGCCGAAGCTGGCGAACACCGATTTAAACGCCGGCACCACCCAGATCATGATGATGGCGGTGACGATAAACGCGATGCCCAGGATCGAGACCGGGTACATCAGCGCCGACTTGATCTTGGACTTGATCGCCAGCGTCTTTTCCTTGTAAATGGCCAGGCGCGTGAGCAAGTCTTCCAGAATACCGGCTTGTTCGCCGGCGCCCACCAGGTTGCAGAACAGAGCGTCGAAATACAGCGGATACTTGCGGAACGCGTTGTTCAGGCTGGTACCGGTTTCAATGTCGGAGCGCAAGTCCTGGATCAGCTTGGCCATCGACGGGTTCGAGTGGCCCTTGCTGACGATGTCGAACGATTGCAGCAGCGGCACGCCTGCCTTCATCATCGTGGCCAGCTGGCGCGTGAACAGCGACACATCCTTGTCGCTGATCTTCTTGCCCTTGCGCATGGACTTTTTCTTGACCTTGGTGACCATGACGCCCTGGCGGCGCAAGGTGACGCTGACAATCGCTTCGCCGCCGGCGCGAATTTCGCCGCGCACCGGCTTGCCGCTCTTGTCCTTGCCTTCCCAGGAGTAGATTGCTTCCTTGGGCGCGATGCTTTTTAGTGGTGCAGTAGCCATATGATTCCTATTCGTTAGTGCAGCCGAGCACTTCTTCCAGGCTGGTCAGCCCTTGCTTGACTTTCATCAGCCCCGAGCGGCGCAGGGATTTCACGCCTTCCGCTTCTGATTGGGTGGCAATTTGACTTGAATTGCCGTTAGCGAGAATAATTTGTTCGATGGCCGGGGTGATCGGCATGATTTGGTAGATGCCGACCCGGCCCTTGTAGCCGCCGCCCAGGCAGCGCTCGCAGCCAACCGGGCCGTACGGCTTCCAGCCGTCGAGTTCTTCCGGCTTGAAGCCGGCCGCCAGCAAGATTTCGGTGGATGCTTCGAGCGGTTTTTTGCAGGTGCACAGACGGCGCGCGAGGCGCTGCGCGGTGATCAAAATGACGGACGAGGCAATGTTAAACGGCGCCACGCCCATGTTCATCAAGCGCGTCAGGGTGGCAGGCGCATCGTTGGTGTGCAACGTGGAAAACACCATGTGACCCGTTTGCGCGGCCTTGATCGCAATGTCGGCCGTTTCCAGGTCGCGGATCTCGCCCACCATGATGATGTCGGGATCCTGGCGCAAAAACGCCTTGAGCGCCACCGGGAAGGTCAAGCCGGCGCGGTCGTTGATGTTGACCTGGTTTACGCCCGGCAAGTTGATCTCGGCCGGGTCTTCGGCTGTCGAAATGTTAATGCCCGGCTTGTTGATCACGTTCAGGCAGGTGTACAGCGAGACGGTCTTGCCCGAACCGGTCGGGCCCGTCACCAGCACCATGCCGTAAGGCCGCTGGATTGCTTCGAGCAAGGTTTCCTTCTGGTCCGGATCGTAGCCGAGCGCGTCAATGCCCATCTGGGCCTGGGTCGCGTCGAGAATACGCATCACGGTTTTTTCGCCGAACAGCGTGGGGCAGGTGCTGACCCGGAAATCGATCGCCTTGACGGGCGAGAGCACCAGGCGCATGCGGCCGTCTTGCGGCACGCGCTTTTCGGAAATGTCGAGCTTGGAGAGCACCTTGATGCGCGACACCAGCTTGTCCTTGATGCCGACCGGCGGCTGCGCGTGCTCGCGCAGCACGCCGTCCACGCGCAGGCGGATCCGGTAGAATTTTTCGAACGGCTCGAAGTGAATGTCGGAGGCGCCCAGGTTGATCGCGTCCATCAAAATCTTGTTCAGAAACTTGACGATCGGCGCGTCTTCGATTTCATTTTGCGCCGCATCGATGACCGACGCCGGCCCGGCGGCGTCGTCGGCAAACTGAATTTCTTCATCGTCGCCGATCGACATTTCGGTGATGCTTTGCTCGGCCGTCTTGCCCAGCGAATTGAGCCAGGCCAGTAGCGTGTCGTGCGCCACGATCACCGGCTCGACCTGCGCTTCGCTCTGGAACTTGATCTGGTCGAGCGCCTGCGTATTGGTGGGGTCGGAAATGGCGACCGACATTTTATTGCCGCGCTTGGCCAGCGCGATGACGCGCTGCGTTTGCATCAGCTTGTTGTCGATGGCGCCCGGCGGCAGCGACGCCTGGCTGAACGTGGCCAGGTCCATCAGCGGGTAGCCGAAGGTCTCCGAGCAAAACGCGGCGAGCGACTTGGCGTCGATGATACCGCCGCCGATCAAGGCATCGATGAACGCGATCTTTTCAATTGCCGCCTTCTTTTGCAGCGCATCGGCCTGCGGCATCGACAGGCGGCCCGCTTGCATCAGCGCGCGCGCCAGGCCGGACATCGGTGCGCCTGTTGCCGGGGTCGGGAGGACAGCTGCCATAGTTGAATGCGTCAGTTAAAAAGTGAGGAAGTGACAAGAGGGCTCGCCAGAACTCACGGGAGCAGCGCGCTGCCTTGGATCATGCCCCGGAGCATCAAATTTGTAAAGGATTTACCGCAAGAGGAGAGGCGTGCATACCACGTAGACACAATCGCCACAGATGTTGCTTTTTCTTGCGGGCGGCTGTTCAGGCGTAGCGCGAAGGCGCCGGACGACGCAGTTTGACGACCTTGATCGCCTGGTTTTTGACTTGGATAACCTCGATTACGACGTCGCCGATTTTCAGGCTGATGGGTGCCTCGGGGATATCCTGCAACTGTTCCAGCATCAGGCCGTTGAGCGTTTTCGGGCCGTCCAGCGGGAAATCCAGTTCCAGCCGCTTGTTGATGTCGCGCAGCGCGGTGGTGCCTTCGAGCAGGCACTCGCCGTGCCCGTCCCAGCTGAAGGTTTCGCTGCGGGCCGCACCGGGAACCGATGTCGTAAATTCACCGATCATTTCCTCGATGATATCGTCGAGCGTCACCAAGCCTTGCACCTCGCCGTATTCGTCCACAATGATGCCCAGGCGTTCCTTGTTTTCCTGGAAATACTGCAGCTGGGTAAAGACGCTGGTGTCTTGCGGAATGTAGTACGGCGTGCTGAGCAAGTCGCGGAAATGCTGGACCGTCAATTCCTCGTCTTCGTTGAGCAGCGCCACCGCGTGGCGCACGTGCAAGATGCCCACGATATGGTTGATTTCGCCCTCGTAGACGGGCAGCTTGTTGTGGTAACAGGTGGTCAGCTGGCTTTTGATGTCGGCCACCGGCACGGCCAGGTTGAGCGCCTCGATCTGGGCGCGCGGGGTCATGATATCGTCGACCGACGTGCTATCCAGATCGAACAGGTTCAGCAAGATGCTCTTGTGCTTTTGCGGAATGAAGTTGCCGCCTTCGAGCACGATGGAGCGCAATTCCTCGGGCGAGACGCGATGCAGCTGGGCCGCATTGGCGGGGCGCACGTTAATAATCTTGAGCACCAGTTTGACGAACAGGTTGACGAACCAGGTCAGCGGCCCAGCCAGCGTCATCAAGGGTTTGAGCACTTTGCTTGCGCCCAGCGAAATGTTTTCAGGATAGCTGGCGCCAATGAATTTGGGCGTAATCTCGGCGAACACGATCAGCACAAAGGCCAGCAGTGCAATGGCAATCGCAATCGCGCTGTCGTCGTAGCCGAAGGCGAGGATGGCAATCGCGGTGGCCAGCGCGGTGGCGGTGACGTTGACCAGCGTATTGGCGATCAAGATCAGCGAGAGCAACTGGTCGGTGCGATCGAGCAGCCACAGCGTGGTGATCGCGCCGCGGTGGCCGCGCTTGGCCAGGCTGCGCAGGCGGTAGCGGTTGGCCGCCATCAGCGCCGTTTCCGCCATCGCGAAAAATGCCGAGCAGGAAATTAAGAAGATGAGCGCAGCAACTGGCACCCAGAGTGGCACGGTATCCAAGGCTCACCGTAAAGAAACGTGCGTGGGAAACTGGACGGCGGAAAAGCAGGCCGCACCAGAGCGTTGCGCTTGCCACTTCGGCAACCGCAGAGCTAGCGATTCTAAGTCAACGCCGGTTTGCGTGCAAGTTGGCGCAGTAGTTTGCGTCCGGCAACCAGGCAGGCGGCGCTGGCGGGTCAGCCATTCCACCAGTGCGACGTTTCGCCCATTTCAGGCAGGCGCGCCTGCGCCGCTTTATGGATGATGCCGGCCTCGAGCGCCTCGGTAGCGTCGAAGATGCGCGCATTGCCGAGCAGGTGGCTGCGGATCTCGTCCTTCACGCCGGCGTTGCAAGTCGCTTCCTCGAAAATGCGGGCATAGCGTTCGGCGTCAAAATCGAGGCAGTCGCGCCATTCGCTCACGCGCGCGTGGTCGGCCGCGACCTGGCTGCCAAAGCCCCAGTGCAGCGGGTGCACCAGGAAGCGCGTGCCGGGGCAGGCGTAGCGCTTTTCGCCGGCCAGGAAAATGACCACGCCGACCGATTCCACGCTGCCCACGTTATACGTCGTCAGGGGCAACGGCAGCGATTTGAGAAAGAAATACAGGGCGAAGCCGGCGGTCATATTGCCGCCCTCGGTCGACATGTGGAGTTCGATCGCGGTGGCCCCGCTTTGCAGGGCTTGCAGGCACAGGTTGCGCACGGTACAGGCGGAACCGTGATTGATGGGGCCGATGAAGTGGACTATGTGCAAGGACATGAATTTCTCCTGGATTTCTCCCGAAACACCTATGGGGAAAGAATAGCGCAGTTTGGTTCGCTTGCCCCGTTATTCTGGATTAGCTGCCCCGATAGGTGGAGTACGACCAGGGCGTTACCACCAGCGGCACATGGTAATTCTGGTCGGCGTAGGCAATGCCGAAAGCGATCGTCACGCGGTCGACGAAGCGCGGGGAGGGCAGGTCCACGCCCTGCGCGGCGAAGTAGTCGCCGGCGGCAAAGACCAGCTCGTACTGGCCAGGCTGCATCTGCTCGCCTTCAAGCAGCGGGACGGCGCAGCGCCCATCCTGGTTGGTGCTGTCGCGCTTGAGCAAGGTCCGCTCCGCCCCATTGATGAGGTACAGCTCGATGCCCACGCCTGCGCCGGGCTTGCCCTGCGTCGTGTCGAGCACATGCGTACTGAGTTTTCCCATACCGCTCCTATATCCGAAAAGTGATTTGTATATCCTGTCAATCATATACCGGGGCAGTGCCGTGGCTATATGATGCCGGATATACCAGCCTCAATACTGTGCCCATGACGACCTATGACAGTTATCCCCGCGACCTGATCGGCTACGGTCGCCATCCCGTGCACCCGCAGTGGCCCGGCCAGGCCAGGCTCGCGCTGCAGTTCGTGCTCAATTATGAAGAGGGCGGCGAGAATAATGTGTTGCATGGCGACCCCGCCTCAGAGACGTTTTTATCTGAAATCATTGGTGCAGCGGCGTTTCCGGCCCGGCATATGAGCATGGAGTCGCTGTATGAATACGGTTCGCGCGCTGGCCTGTGGCGCCTGCTGCGCATGTTCGAAGAACGCAAGCTGCCGCTGACCGTCTTTGGCGTGTCGATGGCGCTCAAGCGCAATCTTGAAGCGGTGGCCGCGTTCCGGCAGCTTGGGCACGAGATTGCCTGCCATGGACTCAAATGGATCTCGTATCAGAACGTGGACGAGGCCACCGAGCGCGCCCACATGGCCGAAGCGGTGCAGATCATCACCGAGCTGACGGGCCAGGCGCCACAGGGCTGGTACACAGGGCGCGATTCGCCCAATACGCGCCGGCTCGTGGTCGAACATGGCGGGTTTGAATATGATGCCGACAACTACGGGGATGATTTGCCGTTCTGGCAGCAGGTCGAGCATCTGGACGGGGATGGGAATGCGGCGGTGACGCCGCAGCTGATTGTGCCGTATACGCTCGATACGAACGACATGCGGTTCGCGGCCATGCAGGGGTTCAATTCTGGGACGCAGTTTTTTGATTATTTGAAGGATGCGTTCGACACCTTGTATGCCGAGGGCGATCCGGCCGAGCTGAACCAGCCGAAGATGCTGTCGATCGGGCTGCATTGCCGGATTGTGGGACGCCCGGGCAGGGCGGCGGCGTTGGCCAGATTTCTCGATTATGTGCAAGGGCACGATAAGGTGTGGATTACCCGGCGCATCGACATCGCCCGGCACTGGAAGGCGACGCATCCGTTTGCGTGACGCGGGCATGGCGCAATGCGCTGACGCTTTTCCGCACCACGAGCGGTGCTTTCCGCTGTTTACGGGACGCACGCATGGCGCAATGCGCTTGCGCTTTTCCGCCCTACGAACGGTGCTTTCCGTTGCTTGCGTGATGCGAACATGGCGCAATGCGCTGACGCTTTTGCGCCCTATGCACAGCGATTTCCGTAGGGCGGAAAAGCGCGAGCGCATTCCGCCAGAGTCGCCACAGTATTGGTTTTTACTGATATCCAACATCAATCAAAAACCATACTGATACACCCCTGCGGTGCTAACCTTGTACACTGGGATAAAGCCGAGGCAATAATGTCACAACCGATACGTTTCTACTACCAGGGCGCCGTGCGCGAAGTCACCAGCGCCGCCCCCACGCAGACGATCCTCCAGCACCTGCGCGAAGACCTGCACTGCACCGGCACCAAGGAAGGTTGCGCGGAAGGCGACTGCGGCGCCTGCACGGTTGTCATCGGCTCGCTGCGCGACGGCCAGCTCGAACTGAAAGCGGTCAACGCCTGCATCCAGCTCACGCCCACCCTCGACGGCAAGGCGCTGTTCTCGGTCGAAGACCTGCAGCAGCCTGGCGGCGCGCTCCATCCGGTCCAGCAGGCGATGGTGGAATGCCACGGCTCCCAGTGCGGCTTTTGCACGCCCGGCTTCGTGATGTCCTTGTGGAGCATGTACCTGAAACAGGGAGGCAAACAGCCCACCCGCTGCCAGATCAACGACGCTCTCTCGGGCAACCTGTGCCGCTGCACCGGCTACCGCCCCATCATCGACGCCGCCATGCGCATGGGCGAGCTGGCGCCGGTCGCGTTCGACCGCGCCGCATTGGCCGCGCAGCTCGCGCCGCTGCAGCGAAGCGCGCTGGCCACCTACAGCGCCGCCGGCCGTAACTTCCATGCCCCGCGCACCCTCGCCGAACTGATTTCCCTGCGCGCCGCGCACCCCGAGGCTACGCTGCTGGCCGGCTCCACCGACGTCGGCCTGTGGATCACCAAGCAGATGCGTGACCTGGGCGACATCATCTACCTCGGCCACGTCGCCGCGCTCGGGCACATCGCGCAGGACGGCGCCATGCTCGAGATCGGCGCCGGCGTCACGCTCGAAGACGCCTACCAGGCACTCGCGGAGCACTATCCCGACGAATTGACCCAGATGTGGCAGCGTTTCGCCTCGCTCCCGATCCGCAATGCGGGCACGCTGGGTGGCAATGTCGCCAATGGCTCGCCGATCGGCGACTCGATGCCGTGGCTGATCGCGCTTGGCAGCCAGGTGGTGCTCGCGTCGGCCGCCGGCCAGCGCATCATGCCGCTCGAAGACCTGTATCTCGCCTACCAACAAAAGGACATGCTGCCCGGCGAATTCGTGCAGTCGCTGCGCGTGCCGCTGCCGCGCGAAGGCGTGCACTTTCGCACCTACAAACTGGCCAAGCGCTTCGACCAGGATATTTCGGCCGTGTGCGCCGCCTTTGCGTTCCGCTTTGACGGCCAGCTTGTCAGCGAGGCGCGCATCGCCTTTGGCGGCATGGCCGCCACCCCCAAACGCGCCGCCGCCACCGAAGCGCTGTTGGTCGGCAAACCATGGACGGACGACACCGTCAGCGCCGCCATGGCGATGATGGAGAACGATTTCGCGCCCCTGTCGGACATGCGCGCCTCGAGCGCATACCGCATGAAGAGCGCCCAGAACCTGCTGCGCCGTTTCTGGTTCGAGACGCGCCTCGATGCGCCGCTCGCCGCCGCCGCGCTCAACGTTTTCGCCGTGCGCGCGTAAGGAGAACATGATGAATGACGCAGGCGTACCAGCAGTGGCAGCGTGGGCCGGCATTGGCGTGCCCCGCGCGCATGAATCAGCCGCGCTCCACGTGCTCGGCCAGGCCACCTACACCGACGACATCGCCGAATTAAGAGGCACGCTGCACGCGGCGCTTGGTCTGTCGTCCAAGGCGCACGCGAAAATCCTTGCCATCGACCTGGCAGCGGTGCGCGCAAGCGAAGGCGTGGTGGCGGTGTTCACCTGCGAGGACATCCCCGGCACCAACGACTGCGGCCCCATCATCCACGACGACCCGATCCTCGCCGATGGCCTGGTCATGTACGTGGGCCAGCCCATCTTCATCGTCGTGGCCGACACCCATGACCACGCCCGCCGCGCCGCCAGGCGCGCCCTGGTGACGTACGACGAGCTGCCTGCGATCCTGACGCCGCAAGCGGCGCGCGCGGCCAAGTCATACGTGCTGCCGCCCATGCATCTGGCGCGCGGCAACTACCAGGACGCGTTTGAAAAGGCGCCCCATACGCTCAAGGGCGAACTGTATGTGGGCGGGCAGGAGCAGTTCTACCTTGAAGGGCAGATTTCTTACGCGATCCCCAAGGAAGACAAGGGCATGCTGGTGCTCTGTTCCACCCAGCACCCGAGCGAGATGCAGCACGTGGTGGCGCATGCGCTCGGGGTGCACTCGCATCACATCGTCGTCGAATGCCGGCGCATGGGCGGCGGCTTTGGCGGCAAGGAGTCGCAGTCGGCGCTGTGGGCTGCGGCGTCGGCGATTGCGGCGGCGCGGCTCTTGCGACCGGTTAAGCTGCGCGCCGACCGCGATGACGACATGCTCGTTACCGGCAAGCGCCACTGCTTCCATTACGAATATGAAGTCGGCTACGACGACAGCGGCAAGATCCTCGCGGCCAAGGTCGACATGGTCAGCCGCGCCGGCTACTCGGCCGACTTGTCCGGGCCGGTCGCCACGCGCGCCGTCTGCCACTTCGACAATACCTACTATCTGTCCGACGTCGATATCCGCGCCGCCTGCGGCAAGACCAATACCCAGTCCAATACAGCGTTTCGCGGCTTTGGCGGGCCGCAAGGCGCCATCGCCATCGAGTACATCATCGACGAAATTGCCCGTAACCTGGGGCGCGATGCGCTCGACATCCGGCGCCTCAATTTCTACGGGCGCGACGCCAACAACGTCACGCCCTACGGCCAGGTCGTCGTCGACAACGTGATCCATGCGCTGACGGCCGAACTGGAAGCGAGCAGCGACTATCGCGCGCGCCGCGCGGCGATTGCCGCCTACAACAGCAGCAGCCCGGTGCTCAAAAAAGGGCTGGCGCTCACGCCCGTCAAGTTCGGCATTGCCTTTAACGTCACCCACCTGAATCAGGCCGGCGCGCTGGTGCACGTGTACGTGGACGGCTCGATCCTGGTCAACCATGGCGGCACCGAGATGGGGCAGGGCATCAACACCAAGGTGATGCAGGTTGTCGCGCACGAACTTGGCGTGGACATGGCCCACGTGCGCGCTACCGCCACCGACACCAGCAAGGTCGCCAATACGTCGGCCACGGCCGCCTCCACCGGGGCCGACCTGAACGGGAAAGCGGCCCAGGATGCGGCGCGCCAGATCCGCGAGCGCTTGAGCGCGTACGCCGTCAAGCTGTATGGCGGCGACCAGGCAGCGGTGGTGTTTGCCGCCGATACGGTGCGCGTCAACGGACATCAAGTGCCGTTCCCGGTGCTGGTGCAAAAAGCTTACCTGGCGCGCGTGCAGCTGTGGTCCGACGGCTTTTACGCCACGCCCAATCTGCACTGGGACCCCAAGACCATGAACGGTCACCCTTTCTCGTACTACGCCTACGGCGCGGCGGTGGCCGAAGTCGTGGTGGACACGCTGACCGGCGAATGGAAGCTGTTGCGCGCCGACGCGCTGTACGACGCCGGCAAGTCGCTCAACCCGGCGATCGACATCGGCCAGGTCGAAGGCGCCTTTATTCAGGGCATGGGCTGGCTGACCACCGAGGAGCTGTGGTGGAACCCGGCCGGCAAGTTGATGACGCATGCGCCGTCGACTTACAAAATACCCGGCGTGTCGGACTGCCCGGAAGACTTCCGCGTGCGCCTGTACGAGAACAGCAATGTCGAAGACAGCATTCACCGCTCCAAGGCTGTGGGCGAGCCGCCATTGCTGCTGCCGTTCTCGGTGTTTTTCGCCATCCGCGACGCTGTCTCCAGCGTGGGCGGCCACAAGGTCAATCCGCCATTGAACGCGCCGGCGACCAGCGAAGCGATCCTCAATGCCATCGCTGCCGTTGAAGCTGCCGTGGCCAAGGTTCTCTGAGATGGACTGGCGTTCAGCCATCCTCGCAGGTCCTGCCATGCTGGTCACGGTGGCAATCGTGCAGGGTTCGGTCCCCCGTGAAGCGGGTGCCAAGATGCTGGTGTCAAGAGATCGCGTGGTCGATACCATCGGCGGCGGCCACCTTGAATTGCGCGCGGTGGAGATCGCGCGCGCCATGCTGCAGGACGGGCGGCAGCGCCACCTGGAACGGTTTGCACTGGGGCCAAGCCTGGGCCAGTGCTGCGGCGGGGTGGTGCACCTGGCGTTCGAACTGGCCGATCCGGGTCACGCTTCACTGCTAAATGAACGGCGCTTCCAGGACAGCTGGCGCCTCGTGGCGCTCGACGGTCGCGCCGACAGTGCGCTGTTAGACGGCGATGCGCGCCAGTTGCACGGCGCGCCCGCGCCCAGGTTCGACCGCAGCCAACCAACCCATGTGATGCAGGAAGCGGACGGACGGCGCTGGCTGGTCGACCCGGTGCTTGCGCCGCGCGCGCACCTGGTGCTGTTCGGCGCCGGCCATGTGGGCGCGGCGATTGTGCGCGCGCTGGCGCACCTGCCATGCAGCGTCACCTGGGTCGACGAGCGCGACGATATGTTCCCGACGGATGTGCCGGCCAACGTCACGCTCGAGGCCTGCGACACGCCCGAGGCGCTGGTGGCATCCGCGCCGCCCGGCGCATCGTATTTAGTCATGACGCACAGCCACGCGCTCGACCAGCGTCTGGCACAAGCGATCCTGGCGCGCGCCGACGTCGGCTGGTTCGGCCTGATTGGTTCGGTCACCAAGCGGCGCCAGTTCGAACACCGGCTGCTCGAACGGGGCGCGGACCGGAAGCGCATCGACGCCATGGTCTGCCCGATCGGGCTGCCCGGCATTGCCGGCAAGGCGCCGGCGGTGATCGCCGCCTCGGTGTGCGCCCAGTTGCTCACCGTCTGGGAAGCGTCCGCGCACGCCGGCGCTGGCCTTGCGCCACTTAGACTGGTAGCCTCATCCAACATGTAATCCGAAAGAACTTGATGTCAAACGCAACACCTCAACCAGTGCAGGCCTACCGAGCAAGCTTGCTGCACTTTCACGCTGACCCTGCGCTGATCCAGGATGCTTTCTCCTGGCATGAAGACGGCTTGCTGATCGTTGAAAATGGCAAGGTAAAAGCTGCCGGCGACTATGCCAGCTTGGTTGAAACGCTGCCTCAGGGCGCGCCGGTGGCCGCCTACCGCGGCAAGCTGATCATGCCCGGCTTTATCGACACCCACCTGCATTTCCCTCAGACCGACATGATCGCCTCGCCCGCGCCCGGCCTGCTGCCATGGCTCGAAACCTACACCTTTCCCACCGAGCGCCAGTTCGGCGACCCGGTGCACGCGCGCGAAGTGGCCGAGTTTTTTCTCGACCAGCTGCTGCGCTGCGGGACCACGACCGCCATGGTCTACTGCACCGTGCACCGCGAGTCGGTCGATGCGTTTTTCGAGGCCAGCCAGGCGCGCAACCTGCGCATGGCGGCCGGGAAGATCCTCATGGACCGCAATTGCCCCGACTTTTTGTGCGATACGGCCGAAGGCGGGGCGCGCGACAGCGAAGAGCTGATCCGCAAGTGGCACAAGCAGGGCCGCAACATGTACGCGATCACGCCGCGCTTTGCGCCCACGTCGACCGAGGCGCAGCTGCGCCTGACGGGCGAGCTGGCCAAGGCTTATCCCGACACCTACATCCAGACGCACGTGTCGGAAAACCCGGACGAATGCAAGTGGGTACAGTCGCTGTTCCCCGGCGCGCGCAGCTACCTGGACGTGTACGACAACGTCGGGCTGATGCGCGAGCGCGCCATGTATGGACACTGCATCTGGCTCGATGAACGCGACTTTGCGCGCATGGCCGAATCGGGCGCTGCGGCGGCGATCTGCCCGACCTCGAACCTGTTCCTGGGCAGCGGCCTGTTTGATTTTGAAAAAGCCGACGCTGCGGGCGTGGCGCTGTCGCTGGCGACCGACGTGGGCGGCGGCACGTCATTCTCGATGTTGCAAACAATGAATGAAGCCTATAAAGTAGCACGCTTGAAAGGCAGCTACCTGCCGGCCGCGCGCATGTTTTACCTGGCGACGCTGGGCGCTGCCCGCAGCATGCAACTGGAAGGGACGATCGGCAATTTCGTCGCTGGCGCCGAGGCTGATTTCATCGTGCTCGACCCGAAGGCGACGCCGCTGCTGGCGCGCCGCACGGCGCGCTGCGACAACCTTGAAGAGTTGCTGTTTGCGCTGGCGCTGCTGGGCGACGACCGCGTGATCGAGGCGACCTTCGCCTGCGGACAGTTGGTGCATCAAAAAACGTAGGGCGCAAAAGCGCAGTGCATTGCGCCGAAGGGGTGTGCCGTGTTATCGCGAACCTTCGGCGCAATGCGTTATCGCTTTGCGCCCTACGAAAACCGCCGTAGGCGACCTCATTATCTTACCGAGAAGAAGACCATGATCATCAAATCGAGCTGCCTGACCATTGCCCTGGCGCTGGCCCTGGCCGCGAGTGCACACGCCAAACCACCGGCTGCCACATCGAACGAAGCGGCCACTGCGCGCCACCTGGCGTCCCTCATCTCGGGCGAGCCCAAAACGGCCGAGTTGACCCTGTTCTTCTCGCAAATGCCCAAGGGCGGCGACCTGCACCACCATTATTCAGGCGCGATCTACGCCGAACAATACGTCGACTGGGTCGACAAGCAGGGCTTTTGCGTCTACAAGTCCAGCTACCGCATTGAAACCAACAAGGAAACGGTCGCCAAGGAGCGCGACAAGCCGGCGCTAGAGCGCAGCTGCCTGTCGTCGGGCGAAATCCTGGCCGACGACTTCACCTACCGTGAATTGCTGCAACGCTGGTCGAGCAAGGATTTCGACAACCATGGCGCCATCCAGAGTCCGCCCGACCGCCAGTTCTTCCAGACCTTCGGCTTTTTCGGCCCGGTTTCAAGCAACAACTTCAATGACGGCCTGCTCGAACTGAAAAAGCGCGCGATCCAGGAACACGTCGGCTACATCGAAACCATGTTCAAGCTGGCGCCGCTGACGCCCAACGCCAGCTTTGACGCCAAAATCAGCCAGGCGGGCGACGACGACGCCGCCCTGACCGAGGCAATGCGCGCCTGGAGCGGGGCGCTCGAGCAGGACGCCGCCTTCAACAAGGGCGTGGCCGACTACGTCACCCAGGTCGGCCAGGCGCATGCCGGTGTCGACGACGAGCGCTTCACGATGCGCTACCAGGCCTACGTGCTGCGCCTGCTCGCCCCGTCCCAGGTGTTTTCATCGATGCTGTCGGCCTTCAAGGCGTCGGGCCAGTCGCCGCTGATCGTGGGGGTCAATATCGTCGGCCAGGAGAGCGCACCGAGCTCCATGCGCGGCTACACGCTGCACATGAAAATGTTCCAGTTCCTGAAAACCCGGTATCCGCACGTGAAGCTGGCGCTGCACGCCGGCGAACTGGCGCTGGGCGACGTGCCGCCGGACGGCCTGCGCTTTCACATCGACCAGGCGCTGCACCTGGCCGGCGCCAACCGCATCGGCCACGGCATCGACCTGGCGCACGAATCGAACGCGATCGGCATCCTGAAGACCATGCGCGAGCGCGACATCCCGGTCGAAATCAACCTGACCAGCAATGCGTTCATCTCCGGCATCAAGGGCGACAATCATCCCGTCACGCTGTACCGCAAGTATGGCGTGCCGTACGTGATCGCAACCGACGACGCCGGCGTCACGCGCCACACGCTGGCGCAGGAATATGCACTGTTCGCCAGCCGCTACAAGCCGAGCTATGCCGAGATCAAGAAGGTCTCGTATAACAGCCTGCGCTACGCTTTCCTGCCGGCAGCGGACAAAAAACGCCTGTCGGCCCAGCTTGACGAGCGCTACGCGGCATTCGAGGCTGCCATCGCTGCCCTGCCGGCGCAGGCGGTGGCGGGCGCGCGGCGCTGACAGTATTTGCTGCATTCCGGCAGTGCAACGCTGCCGGAAAAACAAGCTTTTTCCTGCGCCGATGTTCATCGGCCAATCCCAAAATATTAAGCTCTGTGCATGTGTGTGGTCAGCCTGCTACACATTTGCGTGCCCGGACCAACCTTTGTCGAAAATGACGATGAAAGGATTTCTCTCCAGAATGGCTCATTTATAATCGGCCCTAGAGATTTTCGCTATGGAACACCCATTTTTAGGTCATTAAAACTACTTCTATTAGCTAATTTATATGTTTCTCGTATAAATGATTAAGCGAAATGGTATTTGTCATAACGAAGCCGTTTCATGCATAGTTGATCGAATACGTAACAAATTGTGTGTGTAGTTCATGTCATCAGGCTGACATGGTGCCGGAATAAAATTGCGCCGTCGTAAGTTTTGCTGTCGTAAATGCACTATCAAAAATCAGGTTTACATTGAAACAGAGGGCCGCGTTAGCAACGACGTCCCCGCAGATCGCAGCAAAGTACAGAACGGGACCTTTACCGGGTTTCGACATCACTATTTAGTTCAATTTGGGGTTATACAATGATCAATCACAATCGGCTGCAGCTTACTAAGCTCGCGTTCGCGCTTTCCATGGCCTTGGCCATCTCGACGCCAGTCCTGGCGCAGAATACGACCTCGGCAATCGGTGGCCGGGTTTCCAACGCCAGCGGCGCTCCGGTCGCAGGCGCCCAGGTCACGATCGTCCACATGGAATCGGGTTCGGTCAGCAAAGTCGTGGCCGACTCCCAGGGCCGTTACTCGGCGCGCGGCCTGCGCGTGGGCGGTCCTTACACCGTCACGGTGACCAAGGACGGCGTTGCGGAAAAATTTGAAAATGTATACCTCCAGTTGGCCGAAACGGCCAATGTCGATGCTACCCTGGGCGCTCCGATCCAGACCGTGACGATCGCTGGCCGCGCAGCCGGCGGCAAATTCAACACCAGCTCGATGGGCGCCGGCACCTCGATCGGCAGCAAGGAACTGGCGGCATTGAGCTCGATCCAGCGCAGCCTGTCGGACTATGCCCGCCTCGATCCACGCCTGTCGCAGACCGACAAAGAGCGTGGCGAAATCTCGGCCGGCGGCCAGAACTCGCGCTTTAATTCGATCACCATCGATGGCGTGTCGATCAGCGACACCTTCGGCCTGGAAGCGAACGGCCTGCCGACCAACAAGCAGCCCATCTCGATCGACTCGATCCAGTCGGTGCAGGTCAATATTTCGAACTACGATGTCACGCAAAAGGGTTACACCGGCGCGAACATCAATGCGGTCACCAAGTCGGGCACCAACACCTGGAAGGGCAGCGTCTACCAGGTCTACCGTGACCAGCGCCTGACGGGTGATCGTTACAACCGCGTGGCCGATACTTACGGTCCGGCGCCAGACTTCAAAGAGCGCACCACCGGCCTCACCCTGGGTGGCCCGCTGATCAAGGACAAGCTGTTCTTGTTTGTCAGCGCCGAAGATTCCAAGTCGCAGGCAGCGCCGGTATTTGGCCAAATTGGCAGCGCCGCCAACAACGTGGCGATCACCCAGTCGTCGATCGACGAACTGCGCCGCATTGCCAAGGCCACCTATGGCTTCGATCCAGGCACCACCGCCCAGCAAGGCGGCCCGGAGCTGAAGGTGCAGGACCGCCTGCTCAAGCTGGACTGGAACGTCAACGACGACCACCGCGTCAGCCTGCGCTGGCAGAAAACCACCCAGGCCGAGCCGATCGTCGCCGGTTACAACGCGAGCGGGGTTGGCCTGTCATCCCAAAATTACCTGGAAAACAAGACGATCGAATCGAGCGTCGTGCAGTGGTTCGCCGACTGGACGCCGACCTTCTCGACCGAAGCGAAGGTGTCGCGCCGCGACAGTGGCAAGAACTATGTCAACTCCGCAAACCTGCCTGCGATGAGCCTGCAGATCGGTGGTACCTTGCCAGCCGATGCGCCTGCCGGCGCGAAGGTCGCTAACCGTTTCATCAATTTCGGTACCGAGCGCAGCCGCCACTACAACGACCTCGACACCAAGACCATCGACATGTACTACGGTGCAACGTGGACCCACGGCGCCCACGAAGTCAAGGGTGGCATGGACTACGCGAAGAACACGATGTTCAACGGCTTCCTGCAAAACAACAAGGGTAACTATACCTTTGCCTGTATCAACGCCGCCCTTAACTCCGGCTTCTACACCACGCCAGGCTTGAACACGGTCGCGGTCAACTGCAGCACCTCGCCGCAGACATTGATTGAAAAAGCGGCGCTGGAAAACTTCGCCCGTGGCCGCGCCAATGCGTACACCTATCAATACCCGAATCCGGGCACTACCCTGGCAGACACCGCGGCGCTCTGGGAACTGGCCAACACTGGTTTGTTCCTGCAAGACACCTGGACCGTCAGTCCACAACTGAAGATGACTTACGGCGTGCGTTACGATGCGTACAGCACCGACCAGCGTCCGCGCAAGAACGACCAGGTCGCACTGCCAACCGTGGCCGGCACCTACGGTCTCACCACGGCAACGCTGTTTCGCAACAAGGGTGGTTTCGGTCTGGATAACCAGGAAACGGTTGACGGCGAGAAGCTGTTCCAGCCGCGCGTGGGCTTCAATTTCACACCGCAATTCTCGCGTCCTACCCAGATTCGCGGCGGCGTTGGCCTGTTCGGCGGCGCTGCGCTGAACGTCTGGCTCGGCAATCCATTCGCCAACCCTGGCGTGGCTGCCATCACGGTCGGCTGCGGCGGTTCGTTCGCTGCCTGTTCCACCGTAAACAAATTCAACCCTGACCCAAACAATCAGCAGATCCCACCTGGCGTGGGTGCAGCCCAGGTCGACGTTCTGGCCCATGGCTTGTCGCAGCCTTCGGTCTGGAAAGGCAACCTCGGCGCCGAGCATGAGCTGCCTTGGTTCGGCCTGGTTGTCGGCGTTGAATACCTGCACACCAAGGTCAACACCGGCCTGTACTTCCAAAGTCTCAACCTGGGCGCGCCAACCCGCAAGGGCCCGGACGGCCGCGACATGTTCTGGACCGAGCAAGGCTACAACGCAGCGTGCGCCAACGGCACTGGCGGCTTTAACACCAGCAACAGCACCCTCCCCAACGGCCCGCAGTGCGCAGGCTTTCGCAACAAGGCGCTCTCGAACGCTGCGTTCACCGATGTGCTGAAAGTGACGGAAACGAAAAAAGGCGGCGGCAACCTGGTGTCGCTGTCGCTGGCCAATTCGAAGAACAAGGACCTGCGTTGGAACGTGGCTTACACCTACACCGACGCGACCGAAGTATCGAACCTGACGTCATCGACGTCGGGCTCGAACTTTGGCGCGCGCGCCGTGTTCAACCCGAACGAAGAAATCGCGGCGAATTCGTCGTACCTGGTCAAGGATCGCGTCAATGCGTCCCTCACTTGGGAAAAGCGCTTCTTCGGCAGCTACAAAACCTCGTTTGGCGCGTTCTATGAAGGCCGTACCGGCAAGCCATACAGCTGGACCTTTAACAACGACATGAACGGCGACGGCACGGCATCGAACGACCTGATGTACATCCCGAAGGCTTTCGGTTCCGGCGAAGTGATCTTCCGCGGCGACACTGCCACGGTCAAGACAGCCGAGACCAGCTTCTGGAATACCGTCAACGCCAACAAGCAGCTGCGCGATGCGGCCGGCGGCGTCACCGAGCGTCAATCGGCTTTCGCACCGTGGACCAACAGCATCGACCTGCGTCTGAGCCAGGAAGTTCCTGGTTTGTTCAAAGGTAACAAGGGCGTGTTAGTGCTCGACTTCCAGAACTTCGGCAACCTGCTGAACAAAAAATGGGGCCGTATCAACGAGGTGGCCTTCGCCAGCGCTGGCGGCAATGCCCGTAGTTTCGTCGACTACGCCGGTATGCAAGATGGCAAGTATGTGTACCAGGTCAGCGACAAGGTTGAAGACTATGTCCTCAAGTCCGGCCGCAGCGAGTCGCAGTGGGCCGTCCAGGTCACCGCACGTTACGAGTTCTGATCGAACTGACCGGCGACCGCGGCGCGGTCGCCTTGAAGCGCGACGAAGCGGCTGGTGGCAACACCAGCCGCTTTTTTCATTGCTGGCGCGGCCGTTCGAGTGCGCCTTCGATCCACCCTTGATACATAACGAAACCATTTTCACCGCTGAGCTGGCGCCCGAGTGCGCCCGCTTCGGTTATTCTCTCATCTATGACTACATTTCTCCGCCCCCTCTGCGCAGCGCTCGCGGCGGCTTGCCTGATGACCGGTTGCGCCACGCGCCCGGCAGCGCCGATCCAGATCAACCTGGTTGGCATGAACGATTTCCACGGCCACCTCGACGCCACCAAGTTCGACTACACCAGCGCCGCGCAGCCGCGTGACGGCGCACGTTCGCCGCCGCAGCTCGCCGGCGGCATCGACAACATCGCTGCCGCCCTGCAAGCCTGGCGGCGCGACGATCCCAGCCTGCTGGTGGTCGGCGCTGGCGACCTGATCGGCGCCAGCCCCGCCATGAGTTCCATGTGGGCCGACGAGCCGAGCCTGCAGGCGCTGACCATGGCCGGCCTGTTTGCAAGTTCCGTGGGCAACCATGAATTCGACAAGGGCCGCGCCGAACTGCTGCGCCAGCAAAACGGCGGCTGCGTGTCCATCGTGCCCGAGCGCGCCTGCCAGTTCGCGCCCAATTTCAAAGGCGCCGGGTTCACCTACCTGGCCGCCAATGTGCTCGACAGCGCCACCGGCAAGCCCTTCCTACCCGCCTACCGCATCGCCGACGTCAAGGGCGTGAAGGTCGGCTTCATCGGCGCCGTGCTCAAGGACGCCGCTTCGGTGGTGCTCGCCTCAGGCATCGTGGGCCTGTCGTTTGTCGATGAAGCCGACGCCATCAACGCTGTCATTCCCGACATGCGGGCCAAGGGCGCGAGCGTGTTCGTGGTGCTGATCCATGAAGGCGGCAGCACCAGCGAACCGTTCGACAAGCCCGACTGCACCGAACTCAAAGGCCCGATCGTGGGCATCGTCAAGCGGCTCGATCCCGCCATTCGCCTGATCGTGTCGGGCCACACGCACAAGGGTTTCCAGTGCAAGGTCGACGGGCGTACCGTGACCCAGGCTGAGATGGGCGGGCACGTGCTCTCGCGCATCGCCCTCACGGTCGATCCGGCCACCAGCGCCGTGCTCGACATCGGCGTGAAAAACGTGGTGGTCAAGCCGGGCCAGTATCCGCCGCACGAAGCCGTGGCGGCCTATCTGAAGGCGGCGCGCGCGCGCAGCGAGCAAGCTTTGGCCAGACCGCTGGCGCGCGTGTCGGCGCGCACGATTGGACGCAAGGCCACGCCCGCCGGCGAAAGCGCCATCGGCGACCTGATCGCCGACGCGATGCTTAACGCCACCCGCGCCCACGGCGTGAAAATTGCATTCATGAACGCCGGCGGCATCCGCAAGGACCTGGACGTGGGCGAAAACATGGTGGCGAGCTATGGCCAAGTGCAAATCGTCGTCCCGTTCGGCAATACCATGGTCGCCATGGACTTGACCGGGGCCCAGATCCGCGCGCTGCTCGAGCAGCAATGGGTGCGCCCGGGCGCGGCCGAGGACTCGATCCTGCAAATTTCGAACGGCTTTTCCTACACCTGGAACCCGGCCGCCCCGCGTGGCGCGCGCGTGGTGCCGGGCAGCTTGATGCTGAACGGCAGGGCGCTTGATGACGCAAGCAGCTATCGCATCGTGGCGAATAACTTTTTAGCCGAAGGAGGCGACAACTTCCCGGTCTTCAAGGACGCACCGAATAAATTCGACACCCAGGTGCGCGACTTCGACGTGCTCGTCGAGTACTTGGTCAAGATGGACAAGGCGGGCACGCCGTTCGGCCTGAACATGCCTGCCGGCCGCATTCAGATCGTTAAATAACTGACAGAACAAGGAACCGATCCATGAAAAAACTCGCTTGCGTACTGGCATTGTCCAGCGCTTTCCTGTCGCAGGGCGCCCTGGCCTGGGGCGGCGACGGCCACCGCGCGGTCGGCGCCATCGCCGAAAAACTGATCAAGGGCAGCAATGCCGAAAAGCAGATCGCCGCCTTGCTGTTGCCGGGCGAAACGCTCGAATCGATCACCAACTGGGCCGACAGCGCCAAGGGCGGCGTCGGTTACGCGCCCGCCACCGAAGAACAGCTGGGCTACACCACCGTCAATCCGCGCCACCAGGAATACCACTACGCCAACGTGCCGTTCCAGCTCGAGCACTACCATGACGGCGTGGTCGGCGGCTCGGACGTGGACATCGTGCAAACGCTCAAGCAAGCGATTGCCGTGCTGCAAGGCAAGGGCGACCTCGTCAGCAATCCGCACGGCTTCACCAAGCGCCAGGCGCTGCTGCTGGTGGCGCATATGGTGGGCGACATTCACCAGCCATTGCACATGGGCGCGGCCTACGTCAGCGCCGACGGCAAGTTCGTAGTGCCCGGCAAAAAGGCGGAAATCGACGCCATCAACATGTTCGAGTCGCGCGGCGGCAACAACCTGATGCTCGACGATGCCAAGCTCGACACCATGAGCAAGGGCCTGATCGAAGGCGAAGCGCGCGCGCTGCAGCCGGGCGAGAAAAAATGGCCCAGCAAGCCATTTCACAGCTACTGGGACAGCACCGTGGTCGACTATGCGATGCGCCGCTCGAGCACGCGCTCGCCGGCCGACTTCGCCCAGAAAATGATCGACGGCAAACCGCTGGTGACGATGAACACGGGGCCGGTTACCAGCTGGCCTTATCAATGGGCCGACGACGCGCTGGTGGCGGCCAAGCTGGCTCACACCGACGTCACGCTCGGCAAGCGCGATGCGCGCGTGAGCAGCAAGGGCGAGACGGTGTACACTTTTGCGCTGGAAATGGGGCCAAACTATCCGGTGCCAAGTTCGGCGCTGGCGCGCACGCAGCTGGTCAAGGGCGGCTACCACCTGGCGCAATTGTTGCAAACCATCTGGCCCTAAGCACCTCCCCCGGGGAAGATGTCGACGGACCGGAACGGGCGGTGGCGATGGACTGGTGCTGCGCTATTCAATGTTATCTGTACGGCAAACCGCTTCCTCTGGCACAATTCGAGCAATTGAATGGATGCCAAAAGGACACCGCATGACCTGGTTAAACCGTTGTATCTTTACCGCCGCCGCGGCAACACTGTCGCTCGGTGCCAGCGCTGCCGACTTGCCGCTGTGGGAAGTGGGCGTTTTGGGCGGCACTGCCTCCACGCCGGCCTATCCCGGGTCCGAAGACCGCTCGTCGCGCTCGCTGCTTGTGCCTTTCGTGATCTACCGCGGCCAGGTGTTCCGCGCCGACCAGTCGGGCATCGGGATGCGCCTGTTTGAAAGCGAGCGGGTCGAGCTCGACCTGGGCCTGGCGGCCTCGCTGCCGGCGCGCTCCGACGACGTGCGCGCCCGCGCCGGCATGAACGACCTTGGCACGCTGCTTGAATTTGGCCCGCGCATCAAGGTGCGCCTGCTGAAACCCACGCCCGACAGCGGCCTGCGGCTGGACCTGCCGCTGCGCGCGGTGATCGAGGCGCGTAGCGGCGTGCGCACCCAGGGCATCACTTTTGAACCCAAGCTGGTCTACGAGCTGGACGCGCCGGGCGGCAAGTGGAGCGTGGATGCGCATGTCGGCATGGTGTTCGGCAATAACAAGATCAACCGCTACTTTTATGAAGTAGCACCGCAATTTGCCACTTTGGCGCGCCCGGCATACGAGGCGAGCGCCGGGCTGATGCTGGTGCGCGCGGGCTTGTCCGGTTCGCGCATGCTCAATCGCGACGTGCGCATGTTCGCCTTCATGCGCTACGAAAGTTACGCCAATGCCGTCAACCGCGACAGTCCGCTGATGAAGCGCTCGACCGGCGCTTCCGTCGGCGCTGGTTTTGCCTGGACCATCAAGCGTTCGGCCAGGATGGCGACGCGCGCAGAGTGATGTTACCGCATCGAGGACGTGAGGATAAAGCATGGATTGGGCCTCACTCCGATCCGGCACGTGTCGCTGGCGGCTCATGGCGGAATGCGCGTTCGCTTTTGCGACCTACTTTTCGCTCTGCGCCAGACCTTGCATGAACGGCTTACGCCCCAGGTAACGCCCCAGGAACTGGCCAACCCGCCGTTCGTATTCATCGCCAGCATACCCGTGCAAGTCCACATGCGCCGCGCCGTCGACGATCCATAACTGCTTTGGTTGGTTCGCCGCCGCGAAAATACGGCGTGTCTCGCCGGCGGGCGTTTGCACGTCGGCTGCCCCGCCAATGACGAACACCGGACACGTAACGCGCGCCATCGCCTCCACCGGACGCAGCGCGGCGAGCGACACGTCGGTACGCAAGGGGATCTGTTGCAGCAGCAGTGGCGCGGCCCACCTGCCGGCAGGGCCCAGGCGCGCGGCCAGCCGGTTCTCCACCGCCTCGTCAATAGTCGGGTACATCGATTCGACCACCAGCGCATCGATGCCCTGGCCAGGCGTGGACAGCACCACCGACGCCGCGCCGAGCGAGACGCCGATCACGGCGATCTTTTCACCGGGAAGGCCGCGCCGCAGGTAAGCGAGCGCGGCGCGCACGCTGTGCGCTTCATGCGCGCCGAAGGTAATCCGCTTGCCCTCGCTCTCGCCGTGCGAGGCCAGGTCGATCAGCAGCACGCTGTAGCCAAGCCGGTTCAAAAACAGCGCCCGGTCCTGCATCTGGCGCCGGTCCGAACGCACGCCGTGCAGCAGCAGCACCGCGCCGTGGCCGGCGCCGCGTGCGACCCATCCGGCCACGTCGCCCTGGGCACTTGGGATGACGACCGGGGTGGCAAACAGCGTGGCAGGGGGAGCGCCCACCGGATGGCGGGCGGCGGCACTGAGATATTCGCCGGCGCCGAACACGGCGCCGGCGGCCAGCACGGACAAGCAGGCGAAAGCGACTGCCCCGCGCTTTGCCCGCTGGTTCAACGCGACTTGACGAAAGGCTTTCCGATCGCCTTGGGCGCGACCGACTTGGCCATCAGGCCGGCCAGCACGATCACCGTCACCACGTACGGAATCATCTGGATCAGCGAACCAGGAATGGTGCCCACCACGGGCAAGTCCACGCCTTCAAGCTGCACCTGCAAGGCGCCAAAAAAGCCGAACATCAGGCAGCCGAGGGCCGTGTAGAGCGGGCGCCAGTTACCAAATACCATGGCCGTCAGCGCCAGGTAGCCTGCGCCCGCCGTCATGTCCTTTAAAAAGAAGCCGCTCTGCACGATCGACACATAGGCGCCCGAAAACGCGCACAGCACGCCGGCGATCAGCATGGCCAGGTAGCGCGTGCGCTGCACGTTGACGCCCGCAGCGTCGGCCGCGTGCGGGTTCTCGCCGCAGGCGCGCAGGCGCAGGCCAAAGCGGCTGTGGTACAGCACAAAGTGCACCAGCGGGATCAGCGCAAAGGCCATGTAGACCAGCACCGTATGCCCGCCTAGGATATGGCTGTAAAACCAGCCCAGGAAAGGAATGTCGGCCAGCGCCGCGGTGCCCGGCAAGACAATTTCGGCCAGGCGGTTGTCGCCCAGGTTCGGCGTCTGCCCGCCTTGCGCAAAAAAGTACTGCGCCAGCACGAAGGTCAGGCCGCTCATGGTGATGTTGATGGCGATGCCGCCAACGAGCTGGTTGCCGCGCTGGGTGATGCTGACAAAGCCCTGGACCAGCGCCACCAGCGCCGACACCAGCATGCCGGCGCCGATGCCGAGCCAGACGTTCTGGGTGGAGAAAGCCACCGCCGCCGAGGCGAAGGCGCTGGCCAGCATCTTGCCTTCAAGGGCGAGATCGATGACGCCGCTGCGTTCGGCGAACAGGCCCGCCATGCCGGCGAAAATGAGGACCGGCGCATTGTGAATGGTCGACACGATAATGGCGCTGAGGGTATCGAGCATGGCTTATTTCTTCCCTGCGTTGAACAGTTTCAGCAGGGCGGGACCGTACAGGTTCTCCATCGCGCCGCAAAACAGGATGATCAAGCCCTGGATGAACACCAGCGTCTCGACCGGGATGGCGGGCTTCTGGAACGACAGTTCGCCGGCGCCCTGGATCAGCGCGCCGAACAGCACGCTCGAGAGGAAAATGCCGACCGGGTGCTGGCGGCCCATCAGCGCCACCGCAATGCCGATAAAGCCGGCGCCGGCCGGGAAGTTGAGCGACAGGTAGTGGGTCGAGCCCATGATCGAGTTGACCGCGCCCAGGCCCGCCAGCGCGCCCGAGAGCAGCATGGCGACGATGATCATGGTGCTGATCGAGACGCCCGCATAATGGGCGGCGTTGGCGTTCAAGCCCGTGGCGCGCAGCTTGTAGCCCCATGGCGAGCGCCACACCACCACGCCGTACACCGCCAGCGCTGCAATGGCGAGCAAAAAGGCGATGTTGAGCGGCGCGTCGGCCAGGTCGCTGATCCATTGCGACAGGCGCGGCAAGGCGCCTGCTTCGGCAAATTCGCGCGTGGCGGTGTTTTGCGAGCCGGCCGGAATCAGTTTGATGATCGCAAAATTCATCAGGCTGGCGGCGATAAAGTTGAACATGATGGTGGTGACCACCACGTGGCTGCCGCGCTTGGCCTGCAGGTAGCCGGGCAAAAATGCCCACAGCGCACCGAACAGGGCGCTGGCGCCAATTGCCAGGGGGATGAGTAGCAGGGCAGGCAGGCGCTCGTCGAGCGTGAGCATGGCGGCCGTCAGCCCCAGGCCGCCGATATACATCTGGCCTTCGCTGCCGATGTTGAACAGGCCGGCCTTCATCGCAATCGACACCGACAAGCCGGTAAAGATGAAGGTGGTCGCGTAAAACAGGGTGTAGCCCAGGTTGGCCATGGTGAGCACCGAGCCTTCGATCAGGATCTTGAGCGACTCGATCGGGCTTTCGCCGAGCAGGCGGATCACCAGCGCGGCCACCAGCAAGGCTGTCAGCAGGTTTAGCAGGGGCATGGCGACGGCAGTCGCCCAGCGTGGCAGTTCGGTCGTTTTCATGCCGATCGTTTTCATGACGGTTTTTTTCATGATCTATGCATCCCGCCCATCAGCAAACCGATGCGGGTGGTGTCGAAGTCTTCAATATTAAGTTCGCCGGTAATGCGTCCGCCCGACATGACGACGATGCGGTCGGCCAGCGCCCGCACTTCCTCCAGTTCGACCGACACCAGCAAGATGGCCACGCCTTCGTCGCGCATGCGCAACAGCTGGGTGTGGATGCTTTCAATGGTGCCGATGTCGACCCCGCGCGTGGGCTGCCCGACCAGCATCAGCTTTGGCTTGGCCGACACTTCGCGCGCGATCACCACCTTTTGCTGGTTGCCGCCCGAGAGCAGGCCAATGCGCAGGTTCGGGTTATTCGGGCGCACGTCGAACGCTTGCAGCAGGTGCGCGCAGCGCGCCGCGATGGCCTTGAAGTCGAACAGGCCGCTCTTGCCCTTGACTTCGCCCCGGTCCTGGTAGCCGAACACAGTGTTTTCCATGACCGTGAAATCCTTGATCACGCCGTCGCGCAGCCGGTCTTCCGGCACGTGGCCGATGCCCAGCTCGCGAAACCGCGCCGGCAAGCCGTCCGCTTCGCGCCGCCGTCCGAACGGCAGCAGTTTGCCAAGCAGCGACACCTTGCCGGCGCTGGGCACGCGCATGCCGGACAAAATTTCCAGCAGCTGGCTCTGGCCGTTGCCCGATACGCCGGCAATGGCCACGATTTCGCCCGCGCGCAGCGTCAGGTCGATGTCGGCCAGCAGGCGCACGCCGCTCTGGTCGGTCAGTTGCAAGCCTTCGACCTGCAGCACCGGCGCGCCCGGCTTGAACGGTGCGCGCGGCAGCACGCTTTCAATCGGGCGCCCGACCATCATGTTGGCCAGTTCTTCTTTCGAGGTGGCGGCGGTGCGCACCGCGCCGGCCACGCGCCCGCCGCGCATGACGGTCACTTCGTCGGTAATGTCCATGATCTCGCCCAGCTTGTGGGTGATCAGGATGATGGTTTTTCCCTGCTCCTTGAACAGGCGCAGGATGTCGAACAGCGACGCCGTTTCCTGCGCTGTGAGCACCGCGGTGGGCTCGTCGAGGATCAGGATATTGGCGCTGCGGTAGATCTGCTTGAGGATTTCCACGCGCTGCTGGGCGCCCACCGACAGCTCTTCGATCACAGCCAGCGGGTCGACGTCGAGCCGGTAGCGCTGGCAGATCTCGCGCAGCGTCGCTTCGACCTTGCTGCGGTTTTGCTTGAGCCAAAAGGCGCCTTCCGAACCGAGCATGACGTTGTCGAGCACGGTCATATTATCGACCAGCATGAAGTGCTGGTGCACCATGCCGATGCCCATCTCGATGGCTGCGTGGCTGGTGCGGATCTGGCACGCCTTGCCATCGATGGCGATCTGGCCACTGTCGGCCTGGTAGTAGCCGTACAGGATGCTCATCAGGGTCGACTTGCCGGCCCCGTTCTCGCCGATCACGCCATGGATCGAGCCCTTGGCAATCGAAAAGCTGACGTCGGCGTTCGCCTGCACCGCCCCGAAGGCTTTGCAAATTTTGCGAAATTCTACAGCTGGCTGCATAAGTGGACCATGGTGGATCATTGGATAATTTCAAAAGCGCGCCGGACCGGGGGAACCGGCGCGGCGCGCTTTTGTCGGCGACGAAAAAATCAGACCGGGCAGGTACTGGTGGTGCGGTAGTCGTGCACCTTGATTTTGCCGTTGATGATGTTGGTCTTCGCTTCGTTGACCTTCTTTTCCACCTCGGGCGAGACCACCTTGCGGTTGTCCTTGTCGACGACCCAGTCCACGCCGCCTTCTTTCAAGCCCTTGTAGGTGACGCCGGCTTTCCAGGTGCCGTTTTTCATTTGCATGAACGAGTCGTAGATCGCCGTGTCCACATGCTTGACCATCGAGGTCAGCATGGTGCCCGGGTGGATGTAGTTCTGGTTGGAGTCCACGCCAATGGCCAGCTTGCCTTTTTCCTTGGCCGTTTGCAGCGTGCCCATGCCGCTGCCGCCGGCCACGGCAAACACCACGTCCACGCCGCGGTCAAATTGGGCGCGCGCCAGCTCAGCACCCTTGGCCGGATTGTTCCAGGCCGCGCTGGTGGTGCCGACCATGTTGCTGAAGTTTTCAGTCTTCGGGTTGGCCGCCTTGGCGCCCTGGGCGTAGCCGCAATTGAAGGTGCGGATCAGGGGAATGTCCATCCCGCCCACAAAGCCGATCTTCTTGGTCTTGGACGACAGGGCCGCAGCCACGCCGACCAGGTAAGAGCCTTCTTCTTCCCTGAACAGGACCGAATTGACATTGTCGCCCTTGGCGATCGAGTCGATCAATACAAAATGGACTTTTGGAAACTCCTTGGCGACCTTTTGCACGGCCTGGGTCTGCGAAAAGCCGATCGCTGCAATCAGGTCCATCTGCTTGCGCGCCAGGTTGCGCAGCATTTGCTCGGCCTGGGTGTCGCTCGACGCCTGCGCTTCCATGTAGGCGATGCCGGTTTCCTTCTTGAAGCGCTCGGCGCCTTCAAAAGCGGACTGGTTGAATGACTTGTCGAATTTGCCGCCCGCGTCGTACACGATCGCCAGCTTTGGAGTGGCCGCACTGGCGCCTGCTGCGACGCACAGCGCCGCGATCGTGACAGTCAATTGCGTGAGTTGCTTAAGTTTCATCTGTAACTCCTGGGGGAATATCAATATTGTACCCGGCACACCAGCCGCATTGGTGTTGCACGTTGCATTTGCACGTTGCATTTGCGTAATCTATGCAAGCAACGCGAGCAAACTGGCGTGGGCTTGCTCGAATTGTGTCAGGCCTTTGCACAAGAGGTCGTTACCAATTGTATCGAGATCGATGCCATGCCGGCCCAGTTGCAGCAAGACGGCCTGGGCTTCCTGCTCCCCTTCGGCCAACGACAAGCGTGCTTCGCCATGGTCGCGAAAAGCGGCCAGCGTGGCGTCGGGCACGGTGTTGACGGTGGCGCCCCCGATCAGTTCTTCGACATATGCCACGTCGCGCATGGCCGGGTCCTTGGTGCCGGTGCTGGCCCACAGCAGCCATTGCGGCGTGGCGCCGAATGCGGCAAACACGGCAAAGCTGCTGTCGGCGCAAAAGTCGCGGTAGGCCAGGCGCGCGGCGGCAATCGCGGCGCGGCCTTTCAGGTGCGCGGCGCCGGCCGGCAGCAGCGCATCGACGGCGGCGTCAACCCGGCTGATGAACACGCTCGCCACGCTGGCGATGCGCTGCACCGACAGTCTCGCTTCCAGGCGCCGGGCCAGGCCGCGCCGGTGTGCGGCGCGCACGGCGGCCAGCTGGCGCGGCCCGAAGATCAGTGTGACGTTGACGTTGATGCCGGCAAAAATGACCTCTTCCAGCGCGGCGATGCCGGCTTCGGTGGCTGGAATCTTGATCATTGCGTTGGGACGGTCGATGGCGGCCCACAGGCGCGCGCTGTCGGCCACGGTGCCGGCGGCGTCGTGCGCCAGGCGCGGCGCCACTTCAAAGCTGACAAAGCCGGACTTGCCATCGCTTTCGGCATACAGCGGCGCGAACAGGTCGCAGGCGCGCTGCACATCGGGCAACACCAGCGCTTCAAAGCGCGCGTCAAGGTTGTCGAAGGCCAGGCGCAAGGCGGGCAGTGCCGCCTGGTAGGCCGGATCGCTGCGGATCGCATTGTAGAAAATGGAAGGATTCGAGGTCACCCCTTGCACGCCGTCGTCGCGGATCCAGGCGGCCAGCGCGCCGGAAGACACCAGCTCATGGCTCAGGTTATCGAGCCAGACTTGCTGGCCCAGTGCGGCAACCGCCTTGAGGCGGCTGGTAAAAGCGCTGGTTTCGGTCATTGCGAAGTTTCCTGGCGGCGAATCGTGTCGTATGGTTGCAACAGGTGCTGCGCTGGCCGACAAATGTTTTTCTCACTAGACATACCTAAACGAGCATTATCGGCGCCATGCCAAATGGTGCATGAATCGCCATGGTGCCCGGCGCCGGGCGGATTGCGCCATAGGCGGGGCAGGGAGGGCGGCAGCGCAGCTTCAGAACTATGCACCAGTGCCAATATGTATGGCAAATACGATTTTAGTTCGCCATTTATATAATCAAAATATAAATGAAGTGGGGAAGTTCATGATTTCCGAGCATTTCTTTTCATGCTAGGATGCCCACTACCTTTTGACGAACAAAAGGTAATTTGGCTATAGATGACGGGCTGATTGATCAACCAAAGTTGGACCACGTAAAGGTTATCGCATGACACACAAGAGCAGGCACTTCGCACACCGTTCGCTGATCGCCTTGGCAATCGCCGGCGCCTTTCCACTGCACACAGCAATGGCGCAAGACACCCAGCCCGTGGCCAACGTCAAAGGCCAGCTCGAAACGGTCATCGTGACTGCCCAGCGCCGCTCCGAGAACATCAAGGACGTGCCGATGGCAATCACCGCGATCAAGGGCGACAGGCTCGACGTGCTGACCTCCGGTGGCCAGGACATCCGTTTCCTGTCCGGCCGCGCGCCAAGCCTCGTGGTCGAGTCCGACTACGGCCGTTCGTTCCCGCGCTTTTACATCCGCGGCCAGGGTAATACCGATTTCGACCTGAACGCGTCGCAACCAGTGGGCCTGGTGGTGGACGACATTGTCCAGGAAAGCCCGATGCTCAAGGGTTTCCCGGTCTTTGACGTCGACCAGGTAGAAGTGCTGCGCGGCCCGCAAGGCACGCTGTTCGGGCGCAACTCGCCGGCCGGCGTGATCAAGTTCGATTCGGCCAAGCCGGTGATCGGCAAGACCGAAGGCTACGGCAGCGTCGGCTTTGGCAACTACGGCGCGTTCAATGTCGAGGGCGCCTACAACCTGCCCATCAGCGACACCATAGCAGCGCGCATTTCGCTGCAGTCGCAAAACCGCGACGACCGCGTCACCAACACGCGCAAGAGCGCGCCGACCCAGGAATTTGAAGGCTACAACGACCACGCCGCGCGCCTGCAATTGCTGGTCAAGCCGAGCCGGGATTTCAGCGCCCTATTCAATGTGCACGCGCGCGACATGAAGGGCAGCGCGATGCTGTTTCGTGCCAACATCATGAAGAAAGGCACCAACGACCTGGTCGACGGCTTCGACTACGATTCCTATTCGACCGACGGCGGCAATGAGCAGTGGCTCAAGACCAAGGGCGCCAGCGCGCGCCTGCGCTGGGATTTTGACGGCTTGACGCTGCATTCGATCACCGGCTATGAAACTGCCGACTTTTACAGCCGTGGTGACGTCGACGGCGGCTATGGCTGCAGCTTCTGCCAGATTCCGCAATCCGGGCCTGGCTTTAACCCGTTCTCCGTCGAGACGGCCGACTTGCTGCCAAAGCATAACCAATACACGCAGGAATTCCGTCTGGAGTCCAGCACGAAGGGGCCGCTGCAGTGGATTGCCGGCCTGTTTTACTTCTCTGAAGAAATGCAGATCGATAGCATCGGCTTCGATTCGCTCGCCGCGGGCAACCCGCAAAGCCCGAAATACTCCAGCCAGTACCAGTCCACCAAGTCGTACGCCGCTTTCGGCTCCCTGAATTACACGGCAACGGAGCGCCTGAAGCTGCGCGCTGGCCTGCGTTACACCAACGACAGCAAGGACTTCTCCGCAGACCGCGTGGAGTCGCCCAAGTCGACCCACGAAGTGATCACCCGTGATTCGCATAATGTCAGCGGCGACCTGGCGGCGACCTTTGAACTGAACAAGGACACCAATCTGTTCGCGCGCCTGGCGACCGGTTACCGCGCCCCGAGCATTCAGGGCCGCCTGTTCGCCATTGGCGACAAGGCATCGATTGCCGATGCCGAGAAAGCGGTATCGATCGAGGCCGGCATCAAGCAGGATCTGTTCGACCGCCGCGCGCGCATTTCGGCCAGCGTGTTCAAGTATGAAGTCAAGGACAAGCAGCTGACCGCCGGTTCGGGAACAGTGAACATGAATCTGCTGAAAAACGCCGACAAGGTAACCGGCCAGGGCGCGGAAATCGACTTCCAGGCGATCCTGTCCGATTCGCTGCGCATGACGCTCGGCGGCAGCTACAACGACACCGAGATCAAGGATGGTTCGCTGTTCGTGCAAACCTGCGGCAATGCCACCAACAATCCGGCCACCGGCTGCACCGTCAACGATACGCTCGGCCCGTTCGCCGGTACCGCCTACATCAACGGCAACCCGCTGCCGCGCGCACCCAAGTGGCAGGGCAACTTCACGCTACGCTACAGCGTGCCGGTGGCCAGTGGCGAATTATATGCGTACACCGACTGGGCGTATCGCAGCACCTACAATATGTTCCTGTACACGGCCGCCGAATACAAGGCCAAGTCCTTGCTCGAAGGGGGGCTGCGTGTCGGCTACAAGTGGGAAAACTATGAGGTCGCCGCCTTTGCCCGCAACATCACCAATGAAGTGCAGACCGTGGCCGCGATCGAGTTTGTCAACCTGACCGGCATGGTCAACGAGCCGCGCACGCTGGGGGTGCAGTTGAAGGCGACGTTCTAAGTCGCAGCGGTTTCGCTGGTGCCCCGCATGCCGCAAGGTGTGCGGGGTTTTTCTTTTGCCCCGTCCAATCTACATGGGCCGAAACCGCCATGCATAGGCCTGGCTTGCCTTGAGTGTGTCGGCATGCCCGCGCAAGCCGATGACGATGCGGCCCATCTCGTCGCGCTGCACTTTTTCGATCGCCGCCGCGCGCACGATCACGCCGCGGTGCACCTGCCAGAACTGGTCGGGATCGAGCCCTTCGACCAGTTCCCGGATCGGTTTGCGCACATGCGCTTCGTCGCCGGCGGTCACCACGCGCGTGTACTTTTCCTCGGACTGGAAGAAAATCACATCGTCGATGGGAATGACCTTGATGGTGTCGCCCACGCTGGCGCTGATCCAGCGGATCCGCTGCACATTGCCGCCGGCGCGCATGCGGCGGTCAAGTTCGGCCATCATTTCTTCCATGTCGGGCGCCGGCTGGGCCAGGCGCGCGCGCTCGCGCAGCCGGTCGATGGTTTGCAGCAGGCGTGCACGCACCACCGGCTTGAGCAGATAGTCGATGGCGCCGGCCGAAAAGGCGTCGAAGGCGTGGCTGTCGTGGGCGGTGACGAACACAACGCGGCAGCGTCCGGCCGCTGCCTTGGCCACGTCAAGCCCGCTCAGGGCCGGCATGCGGATGTCGAGAAAGGCGATGTCGGGCTGGTGCCGGTAGATCGCTTCGAGCGCGTCGGTGCCGTGTTCGCACTCGGCCACGATCTCCAGCGCCGGCCAGACTTCGGCCAGCAGGCGGCGCAGCGCGCTGCGCGGCAGTTCTTCATCGTCGGCGATGATCGCAGTTGGCATGGTTTCCCTGGTCAGTGTTCGAAGGAGAGCGGCAGGCGCAGGATAGCGGCTACGCCGCCGCCGGGCAAGGCCTTGAGCGTCAGGCTGGCGCGCTGGCCAAAGTAGTTGCGCAGCCGTTCGTGGATATTCGCCAGGCCCAGTCCATCGCCGCTTGCAGCGTCGCCGAAGCCGACGCCATCGTCGCCAACGTTGATCTCAAGCTCCGGCGCACTGTCGCTGCCCGCGCGGCGCGCTGCAACACTGATGTGCGCGGGGCCGATCTTTGGTTCGACGCCATGCTTGACGGCGTTTTCGACCAGCGAGATAAGCATCAACGGCGTCACCAGCGTCGCGTCCAGTCCTGCTTCGGCCCGCACCGAAAACTGCAGGCGCGCCATCCGCTCATGCATCAGCGCCAGGTAGCAGCGCGCCATGTGCAGTTGGCTGTCCAGCGTGACCGTGGTGTTGGCCGCTTCGTCGCGCATCTGGGGAATCGCAGAACGCAGGAAGGCTACCATGTGATCGACGATGTGGGCTGCGCGCTGCGGATCGGTGTCGATCGCGGAGCGGATGCTGGCCAGCGTGTTGAACAAAAAGTGGGGCTCGACCTGTGCGGCCAGCACCGACAGGCGCAGTTCGGCGGTGCTGCGGTCTGCGCGCGCGCGTTCGAGTTCCTTTTTTTGCAGCACGTCGACCAGGCGCCCGCGCTGGCGCAGATAGGTGGAGAGGTCGACCAGGCCGCCGAGCCAGCACACCAGCAGGAAAACGCCGCACGTGAGAATGGCCACGGCGAGTATGCCGATCTGGCGCGATACCAGCCCTTGTGCAGGACTGGCCGGCACCGCAACGGCCGCGGCCAGGCGCGCGCTGGCCGCGCTCAGGCGCTTGAAGGCGGCATCCTGGCGCGCCGTCATGGGCGTGTCGGGAATGCCGCTGCCGATGAGCGCGCCGACCCGCTCATTGTTCAGCCGAATCTTGTCGCGCGCGTGCCGGTACGCTGTTTCAATGGCAGCCTTGCGCGCCGGCGTGGCGGCAAGGACGCCGGTGTCAATCTTTTCCATATCGGCGTAGGCCTGCTCGTCGGCCGGCGTCCAGTCCATGCCCATCGTCGGCTGCGGCTTGCTCGCGACGGGCGCGGCGGCGTTGGTGGCCTTGTACTCGGCCAGCGCGGCCTTGAGTTCTTCCGTTTCTGCGCGCGCGGCCGGATGCTGCCAATAGGTACGTGCCTGGCCGTCTTCAAGCTGCACGCTGATCCTGAGGCGCGGCACGAACCTGGCAACCACCACACCGTTCGCCTGGTCGCGTTGCGGCTGTTCATAGCGCGTCGCGAGATAGGCGAAGAAAGCGGCGCTCAGCGCCATGCCAAGCAGGATGACGGCGAGAAGCGCTGCCGTTTCAAAGCGCTGCAGGGCGCGCCGGCGCACCAGCACCGCCAGCCCCGGCCCGGTCAGGCACAGCGTCAGCATGGGCAGCAGGAACACGGCCATCACGTAGCCCGCGTTGCTCCAGTCGATCTGCGTGGCGCCTTGAAACACCAGCGGCGCGCCGATCAGCGCGCCCAGGATCAGCTAAGCGATGCAGCCGCCGGCGACCAGCGCGCGGCTGCGGTACTGCCACCAGCGGTGGCTGAAAATCGGAAAGCTGCGCGCGCGGCTGAACCAGCCGCTGGTCAACGATACTTCGGGCGGCAGCAGGTCGGTAGCGGGTGGGCGCGTATCGCATGAGAATGCTGGCATGGCGGAACCTTGGAGGGGGTGAGTGAAGACTGCAGCGTATGTTACCAAGCTGGTGTTGCGGCAGCGCTGCGACGACATAGGCCGCCGGCGGGATCGGCGGGGCATTTTGGAGGATGAACGCAAACATCTTGCCTGGATTGGCCGCGTGGCGTATTGTCAGCCTTCCGTTTCCACCAGTCTGGGAGAGCACGTGACGAGTTTTCGCACCAATACCGATCGTTTGCTGGAAGTGACGCTGCAAGACGAAAAAGTTCTCGCCATTGCCGGCGCCATGGTCGCCTATACCGGCGCCATCAAGTTTGAAAAATCGCTGCTCGGCGGCGAAGGTTTTTTTGGCGCCTTGAAACGCAAGGTCACCTCCGAAGGCATGCAGGTAATGCAGGCTTCCGGCACCGGCACCGTGTTCTTTGCGCAGAACGCGGCCGAAATCACGGTCATCGAATTGACGGGCGAAAAGCTCACCATCGAAAGCAGCAGCCTGCTTGCCTACGACACCACGCTCACCACCGGCACCAGCTTCGCCGGCCTGCGCGGCGCCGCCTCGGGCCAGGGCCTGTTCAGCACCACGGTGGAAGGCAAAGGGCACATCGCCATTATCTCGACCGGCAACCTGATCATGCTCGAAGTAGCACCCGACACGCCGCTGCGCGTGGACCCGGACGCCTTTGTCGGCTTCAAGGGCGACATTCGGCAGGAGTTCGTGTTCGACGTGAACTGGAGAACCATGGTCGGGCAAAGTTCGGGCGAATCGTACCAGCATAAATTTACCGGTACCGGCGTCGTCTTCATTCAACCCGCGGAACGCTAGGAGCGCACGATGCCTGTCTACCAGCAGATCAATGAAAAAATGGTCGAAGTCCAGCTCACCAACGAAGAAGTCTTCGCCCGCAAAGGCGCGATGATTTCCTACCAGGGCGACGTCAGCTTCAGCCGCTCCTTCCTCGCCGGGCAGGGAGTACAAAGCATGGCCATGCGCGCAGTAACCAACGAAGGCTACGCGCTGATGGTCGCCAAGGGCAGCGGCAAGGTGTATTACGCCCACAACGGCCTGTTTGCGACCATTGTCCCGGTGCGCAATGAAACCTTTTACGTCGAGAGCGACGCGCTGCTCGCCTTCGACGCGCGCCTTACCGCCGGCACCATGTTCCTCGGTAACCAGGGTGGCGTTTCCGGCGTGCTGCGCGGGGCGGTATCGGGCCAGGGGCTGTTTACGACCACGCTGCGCGGCACGGGCGACGTGGCCATTCTTTCGGACGGCAATTGCATCGGCCTGCCGGTCAGCGACAGCGTCCCCGTGTTCGTCGATCCGCAAGCTTACATTGGCCACACCGGCGAACTTGCATCGAGCATCGTCACGGATCTGAACTGGAAGACCTTTGTAGGCCAGGCTTCGGGCGAGTCGTACCAGATCAAATTTTCCGGCCGCGGCACCGTGTACATCCAAGCGAGCGAGAGGTAAACCATGACGACCTACAACCCCGGCACATTGCCCAAGAACGATAACCTGAACCGCTTCGCGTTCGTGATCGACGTGAACGACCAGATGTTCATCCGCAAGGGCAAGATGATTGCCTTTTACGGAGGCCTGCAATTTGAAGCGATGGGTTCCAGCATCCTCGAGATGGTGGTGCGGCATGCCTTCAACGCGCCCAAGTACGTCCACCATTTCGTCGTTGTGCAAGGCAAGGGCCAGCTGATCTTGGGCGACAACGGCAACGACCTGGCCTGCTACGACCTGGACGCGGCCAACATGACGATCCGCGCCAAGAACCTGCTCGCGTTTTCCAAGGACGTCGTGTGCCAGGAGTCGACCCAGCCTGGCTTTGTGACGATGATCGGCACCGGCAAGGTGATTGCGTCGTCCAATGGGCCGGTGCACTTCCTTGACCTGCCGTGCCGGGTTGATTCGCAGGCCGTGCTGGGGTGGGCCGATTGCCCGACGCCGTCGTACCGCTACGACTACGAGTATGTGAACGGCTTTGTTTCGGCCGTCGGCGCCTTGAGCGGGTTCACGCTGTCGGGCGAGGAAAAGCAGATGGATTTTACCGGCGCCGGGACGGTGCTGGTGCAGTCGTCGGAGATGTCATTGAACGATGAGTCGTCGGCGCTGGGGCAGGTCATCTCGCAGCTGTCACTGCTGTCGCCGTCGGAGCTGGGCACCGTGAGTGCCATGGCGCAGGCGCAGGCCAAGGGTAGCCGGTAGGTGCAAGAGGTGATGCCCCGGGCGGCACCTGGCGGAATGCGGGCGTTGCCCTTTTCCGCCATGAGCCGCCTATAACGCGTTCGGGTTGAGAATATTCAGAAACGCCCGTACCACCGGCGCGTCGTCCTGTGTGGTGTAGGTGATATACAAATTGGCCGACGGCGGATCGGTTTTGATCGGCAAAAAAATCACGCCCGGCCAGCCGATCCTGCTGGTCGTCTCGGGCATCAAGGCCACACCCAGGCCCGCGCCCACCATCGCCAGCAGCGTCTGCGGCTCCGACGCTTCCTGGAAAATGGCAGGTTGAAAACCCGCCTTCACGCAACACTGGATCAGGTAGCGGGGAAACGCGGACTTGTCCAGCGCCAGCGTGAGCATCGGCTCGTCGCGAATGTCGGTCAGCTCAATAGACGGCAGTGTGGCCAGCCGATGGTGCTCGTTGACCGCCACGCACACGTTCTCGCGAAAGCACAATTCCTGCCGCAGGTGATCGTTCTTGAGGTCGTCCTCGTCAAGCTTGGGCTCGCGCCAGAAGCCGACGTCGATCTGCTTGGCGCGCAGCGCTTCGTACTGCACGTTGGGGCCCGACTCGTGCAACGTCCAGGTCACGCTCGGATACTTGGTCTGGAATTGCTCCAGCAGGCTGGGAATCGGCCCCCACATCGCCGAGCCGACAATGCCCACCCGCAGCCGGCCCACTTCGCCGCGGTCGATCTGGCGGATGGTGTCAATCGTCATGCGCATCCTGGCCAGCATGTCGGCCGCTTCCCCCATCAAGGCCTTGCCGGCCACCGTCAGCTCGAACGTTCGGGTGGTGCGCGCGAACAGGCGCACGCCAAGTTCACTTTCAAGCTTCATGATCTGCTGGCTCAGCGGCGGCTGCGAGATGTGCAGGCGCTCCGCCGCGCGGCTGAAGCTCTTTTCTTCAGCCACCGCAAGGAAGTACTTGAGCTGTTTCAGGTCAATGGACATTAAGCGCTTATGGAATTATCAGATCGGTTTCATGCCCGGCAGGTCGCGCATGGCCACTGCCAGCTGCGCGCCGACCAGTGCGTTGTGCTTGACCAGGGCGATGTTGGTCGCCAGGCTGCGTCCCTCGGTCAGTTCCTTGATGCGCGCGAGCAGGAACGGCGTGACGGCCTTGCCCTTGACGCCGCCGTTCTGCGCCTCGCACAGCGCCTGTTCGGTAAAGCGGTCGATCTCTTGCTTCTCCATGGCGAACAGTTCCGGCACCGGATTGGCGATCACGACGCCGCCCTGCAGGCCAAGTTGCCACTTGGTCCGGATGAAGGAGGCCTGTTCGAGCGCGGTGTCGAGCTGGAAGTCGGCCGCAAAGCCACTGTCGCGCGTAAAAAAGGCGGGAAAGCCCGGCTGCCCGACGCTGACCACCGGTACCCCGTGGGTTTCGAGGTATTCGAGCGTGAGGCCAATGTCGAGGATCGACTTGACGCCGGCGCATACCACGGCCACATTGGTCTGGGCCAGCTCCTGCAGGTCGGCCGAGATGTCGAAGCTGGTTTCGGCGCCGCGGTGCACGCCGCCGATGCCGCCGGTGACGAACACCTGGATGCCGGCCAGCTGCGCGCAGATCATGGTGGCCGCCACGGTGGTCGCGCCCAGGCGGCGGGTGGAGAGCACGAACGGCAGGTCGCGCCGGCTGACCTTCATGGCGTCGGGCGCGGTGGCCAGCAGTTCGAGCTGTTCGGCGGTGAGACCAATGCAGACTTTGCCGTCGATGATGGCGATCGTGGCCGGCACGGCGCCGGCGTCGCGGATCACCTGTTCGACTTCATGGGCCATCGTCATGTTCTGCGGGTAGGGCATGCCGTGCGAAATGATGGTCGACTCGAGCGCCACGATTGGTTTGCCGGCGGTGCGGGCGGCGGCCACTTCGGGCGAAAACAACAGAAACTGATGCTGTAGCATGGCTAGTCCTGATAGAGAGCGTTGAACGTCTGCAAAGCGCCCGGGGCGCTGTCAAAATTATGAATCTCCGACAGGATGTCGGCACTCAGGTATGGACATACCGTTTCTTCGCATTCGAGCGTCATGGCCGACAGGCGCAGGCCGCGCCGGCAGGCCAGCAGCAGGTCGTCGCTGCCGTGAAACAGGGACCAGCATACGGCGGCCGAAAACGCGTCGCCCGCACCGGTGACGTCGACAATGTGGGCGTCCGGAGCGTCCAGGTGGGCGATGCCATCTGGCGTAGTGTAGACCACTCCGGTGCCGCCGCGCGTAACAATGACGTCCTGCGCGCCTTGCGACTGCACCAGACGGCACGCGGCCAGCAGTTCGGCTTCGGTCTTGAGCGGGTGACCCACGCGCGTCTCGAGCTCGCCCTGGTTCAAGATCAACAGGCGCAGGCCGCGCAAGTCTTTCGGCAGGCGCGCCATTTTCGGCTGCGAGACGGCCACGATCACCAGCGGGATGGCGTCGCGCGTGGCGTCTTCAAGCAGCAGGCGCAAGGTGTCCAGCGGCAGGTTCATGTCGGCCACGGTCAGCGCGCCGACGGTGCGCTGCGGCTGGCGCGTGGCCAGAAACTCGGGCGTGAGCGAGTCGTACAGGGCCATGTCGGCCAGCGCCACCATCATTTCGCCATGGTCGTCCAGCACCGCTGTGTAGGTGCCGGTGCAGATGCCCTGCAGCTTGAGCGTGCCGCGCGTGTCGATCCCGGCCGACTCGGCGTGATCGATCAAGGCTTTGCCGGACGTGTCGTCGCCGATCACGGTGATCAGGGACACCGGCGCGGCCAGGCGCGCGAGGTTTTCGGCGATGTTGCGCGCCACGCCGCCAAAAGATTCGTCCTGGCGCGCGGGGTTCGAGGTGCCCATCTTGATGGTCGCGTGCGAGCGCAGTTTGCGGTCCAGATTAGCGGCGCCCAGGCAGACGATGGGCCGGTTATCCGGCAGGACATAGGCGCGGCCGAGCAGGCGCCGGTCGCGGATCAGGCCGGCGATGTAACCTGCCACCGCAGAGCGCGACAGACGCAGCTGTACGGCGAGATCCTGCTGCGAAATGAAGGGATTAGCTCGGATGAGCTCGTACAACTGGTCTTTTTTGGAAAGTTCGGTCACAGTGGGCATTCCAGTTAAACAATTGTTTTTGATGTTAGACAGTTGTCTTAATCGTGTCAATCAATCATTAACTTTCGCTATTGTAATTGTCGGAAGTGGTGTTGCCTACTTCCAACAAGATTTCTACGTGATTTATATTTTTTGCCTATAAATTGGCAAGAAAAATGGTATTTGCCATACATATAGGCCCTCATGCATAGTTATAATACTTAGCAAGTGACAGCAATGTGCCCTCCATGCTGCCGTCGACCCATCATTGAGACCAACAAGGAAAACCGTCATGTCGAACAACACCCCATTTGAAGCCGCCGATATCATCCGTGCGCGCAAGCCAGGTTTTGCACCGCGCGTGGCGATGATCCTTGGCTCCGGCCTGGGCGTGCTGGCCGAGCAGATGCAAGACGCGGTCACGATCGGCTTCGACGAACTGCCTGGTTTTCCGATCAGCACCGTGCATGGCCACGCCGGCGAACTGGTGATGGGCACCCTGTCGGGCGTGCAGGTGGTGTGCATGAAGGGCCGCGGTCACTTTTATGAGGGCTACGGCATGGGCGTGATGACCAGCGCCGTGCGCACGCTCAAGCTGCTCGGCTGCGAGATGCTGTTTGTGACCAATGCCGCCGGCTCGCTGCGCGCCGACGTCGATGCGGGCAGCCTGGTGGCGATCACCGACCATATCAACTGGCTGCCCGGCACGCCGATGATCGGCGCCAACGACGAGCGCTTCGGTCCGCGTTTTTTCAGCATGGCCAACGCCTACGACAGCGACATTCGCAAGCAAGTACTGGCCACCGCAGTTGAAAACGACATCACGCTGCACGAAGGCGTGTTCATTGCCTACCCGGGCCCCAATTTTGAAACCGCCGCCGAAATTCGCATGATGGCGATTCTGGGCGCGGACGTGGTCGGCATGTCGGTCGTGCCCGAAGTCGTCTCGGCGCGCCACTGCGGCCTGAAGGTCACCTGCGTGTCGGTGATCACCAACCTGGCCGAAGGCATGTCGCCGTTCCCGCTGTCGCACGAGCAGACCCTGAAGTACGCCGCCATCGGCGCCAAGGGCCTGGTCACGCTGATCCTCGCGTTCTTGAAGCGCGTGTCGGAGCAGCCGCCGGCCGCCAAGTAAGCCCCGTACAATCACCTTTTATAGCGAGCCGACCATGTCCCGCGCATTCATCCTGCTGCTTGATTCCTTCGGCCTGGGCGCCACGCCCGATGCCGCATCCTTTGGCGATGAAGGCGCCAACACCTTCGGCCACATTGCCAGCTGGGCTGCGGCGCAGGGCAAGCCGATGGACCTGCCGAACCTTGAAAAGCTCGGCCTTGGCGCCGCCGCCCACCTGGCCAGCGGCGAATGGTCCGCAGGCTTTGCCCGGCGCGATGGTTTTACCGGCGTCTACGGCGCGGCGCGCGAGCGCTCCACCGGCAAGGACACCCAGAGCGGCCACTGGGAAATCGCCGGCGTGCCCGTCACCTTCGATTGGGGCTACTTCCCGCGCGAGGTGCCATCGATTCCCGCCGCGATCACCGATGTGCTGCAACAGCAGTTCGAGCTGCCTGGCTTTCTGGGCAACTGCCACGCCTCGGGCACGGAAATCATCAACCAGCACGGCGACGAGCATGTCGCCAGCGGCAAGGTCATTTTGTACACTTCGGGCGACTCGGTGATGCAGATCGCCGCGCACGAAGAGCACTTCGGTCTTGAGCGCCTGTACGCGCTGTGCGAGGCCGCGTTCGAACTGGTCAAGCCGTACAACATCGGACGCGTAATCGCGCGTCCTTTCACGGGCGAAAACGGCAACTACAAGCGCACCAGCAACCGCCACGACTACGCCGTGCCGCCGCCAAGCGCCACGCTGCTCGACCATGTCAAGGATGCGGGCGGCGAAGTGGTCGCCCTGGGCAAGATCAGCGATATTTTCGCCACCAAGGGCGTCTCGCGCGTGGTCAAGGGCGTCGACAACATGGCGCTGTTCGACGCGCTGCTCAATGTGACCGATGAAGTGGGCGACAAGTCGCTCACGTTCGTCAACTTCGTCGACTTCGACCAGGCCTTTGGCCACCGCCGCGACATCGCCGGCTACGCCAACGCGCTGCACGAGCTGGACGCGCGCCTGCCGCAATTCATGGCCAAGCTCAAGGCTGGCGACCTGGTCGTCATCACCGCCGACCATGGCTGCGACCCAAGCTGGCCGGGGTCGGACCACACACGCGAGCACATTCCGATGATTTTCTTCGGACCTGGCGTCGCGCCGCGCGCGCTGCCGGTGTCCGACACGTTTTCCGATATCGGCGCCACCTTGGCCAAGCATCTCGGCGTCCCACCACTTTCGAATGGAACCAGCCTGTTATGAGTCACGACTTTGGATTCAAGCGCAATGAAGCCATGCCTCTGGACCTGGGCTGGGTCAACCAGATCAAGGTCAACCGCAACGCCGCCGACCGCCGCGCCGCCAGTCTGGCCAACCGCCGCACGGTCAAGAAGGAATACCAGGCCGCATGGCTGATCAAGGCGCTGCAATGCATCGACCTGACCACGCTGGGCGGGGACGACACCCCGGGCCGCGTCGAGCGCCTGTGCATGAAGGCCATGCGCCCGCTGCGCGCTGACCTCATGGAGGCGCTCGGCGTATCGAACCTGACCACGGGCGCTGTCTGCGTATACCACGAAATGATCGCGCCGGCCGCAAAAATCCTGAACGGCCGCTTGCCGATCGCCGCCGTGTCCACCGCCTTTCCGGCCGGCCTGTCGAGCATGGAAACCAAGGTGCGCGAGATTGAACTGTCGGTCGCCGCCGGCGCCACCGAAATCGACATCGTCATCACGCGCCAGCACGTGTTGACCGGTAACTGGCAGGCGCTGTACGACGAAATGCTCGCTTACCGCCTGGCGTGCGGCCAAGCGCACGTCAAAGCAATTCTCGCCACGGGCGATCTGCTCACGCTCGAAAACGTGGCCAAGGCCTCGTGGGTGTGCATGATGGCCGGCTCCGACTTCATCAAGACCTCGACCGGCAAGGAAGGCGTGAACGCCACCATTCCCGTGGCCCTGACGATGGTGCGGGCGATTCGCGAATACCACGAGCAGACGGGCTTTCAGATCGGCTTCAAGCCCGCCGGCGGCGTGGCAACCGCGAAGAGCGCGCTGCAGTACCTGACGCTGATGAAAGAAGAACTGGGACGCGACTGGCTGGAACCGCACCTGTTCCGGATTGGCGCATCGAGCCTGCTGACCGACATCGAGCGCCAGCTCGAACACTACGTCACCGGGAACTACTCGGCCAACCATCGCCACGCGCAACCATAGTTATCACACTCAGGTAATCAAACTCAGCATCGGATTCGTCATGCCAACAATTAACGAGATTCTTCAGACTATGGACTACGGCCCTGCACCCGAGAGCACCAAGGAAGCGCAAGCATGGCTAGCCCAGCGCGCCGGCCGCTTTGGCCTGTTCATCGACAATGCCTGGACCGGTGCCGCCGACACCTTTGCCTCGACCAATCCGGCCGACGGCAAGGAACTGGCGCAAATCACGCAGGCCACGGGCGAGGACGTCGACCGGGCAGTGGCCGCGGCGCGCCGCGCGCAGCCGGGCTGGGTGGCGCTGGGCGGCCATGGCCGCGCGCGCGTGCTCTATGCGCTGGCCCGCCTGCTGCAAAAGCACGCGCGCCTGTTCGCCGTCATCGAAACGCTGGACAACGGCAAGACGATCCGCGAAACGCGCGACGCCGACCTGCCGCTGGCCGCGCGCCACTTCTATCATCACGCCGGCTGGGCGCAACTGATGGCCGAAGAATTTGCCGACTACCGCGCCGTGGGCGTGGTAGGGCAGATCGTTCCCTGGAATTTTCCGCTGCTGATGCTGGCCTGGAAAATCGCCCCGGCACTGGCCGCCGGTAACACGGTGGTCTTCAAGCCGGCCGAATTCACGTCGCTCTCCGCGCTGCTGTTCGCCGAAATTTGCCAGCAGGCCGGCGTGCCGGCGGGCGTGGTCAATATCGTTACCGGCGACGGACGCGTGGGCGAAGCGATGGTCAACCATCCGGGCATCGACAAGCTCGCCTTTACCGGCTCGACTGAAGTGGGGCGCCTGATTCGCAAGGCCACTGCGGGCAGCGGCAAGAAGCTCTCGTTGGAACTAGGCGGCAAGTCGCCCTTCATCGTCTTTGAAGACGCGGACCTAGACGCCGCCGTCGAGGGCCTGGTCGACTCGATCTGGTTCAACCAGGGGCAGGTATGCTGCGCCGGTTCGCGCCTGCTGGTGCAAGAATCGATCGAAGAGCGTTTCCTGGCCAAGCTGCGCACCCGCATGGACAACCTGCGCCTGGGCTCCCCGCTTGAAAAGTCGATGGACATCGGCGCCTTGGTCGATCCGGTCCAGCGCCAGCGCATTGAAGCGCTGGTTGAATCGGCCCGGCTCGAGGGTTGCACCATCTACCAGCCGGCCTGCGAAATCCCCGCTGCCGGGTCGTGGTTTGCGCCCACCTTGATCACTGGCGCATCGACCTCGGCCGGCATCGCCCAGACCGAAATCTTTGGACCGGTGCTGGTCGCAATGAGTTTCCGTACCCCGGTTGAAGCCATCCAGCTGGCCAACAACACGGTCTACGGCCTGGCCGCTTGCGTGTGGTCAGAGTCGATCAGCCTGGCGCTGGACGTGGCGCCGCAGATCAAGGCCGGCGTTGTATGGATCAATACCGCAAACCAGTTCGACGCCGCATGTGGATTTGGCGGCTATCGCGAGTCCGGCTTTGGCCGCGAAGGCGGCAAGGAAGGCATGTATGAATACATGACGCCGTTGTCGGAAGACGCGCGTCCTGCGCTGCCATTGATTGAAGCCAAGGGCCAAGTCAAGGCTAGCGGGGCGGGCGACGTGTTTGGCATTGATCGCACGGCCAAGCTGTACATCGGCGGCAAGCAGGCGCGCCCGGACGGCGCCTACAGCCGCGCGATCACCGGCGCCAATGGCGCTTTTCTGGCCGATGTAGGCGAGGGCAATCGCAAGGACATTCGCAATGCGGTAGAAGCGGCGCACAAGGCGTCCGGCTGGGCCAAGGCGACCTCGCACAACCGCGCGCAGGTGCTGTATTACATCGCCGAGAACCTGGCGATCCGGGCCGACGAATTTGCCGCGCGTCTAACCGCGATGACGGGTGCAAAAGACCCGATGAAGGAAGTGCAGGCGTCGATCGAGCGCCTGTTCTACTACGCTGCGTGGGCCGACAAGTATGACGGCCTGGCGCACCAGCCGCCGATGCATGGCATTACCGTGGCGCTGAACGAACCGGTGGGCGTGATCGGGATCATTTGCCCGAACGAGTCGCCGCTGCTGGGCTTCATTTCGCTGGTGGCGCCGGCGCTGGCGCTGGGCAACCGCGTGGTGGCGGTGCCGTCGGAAGCGTATCCACTGGCGGCGACGGACCTGTACCAGGTGCTCGATACCTCGGACTTGCCGGGTGGAGCGCTCAATATCGTGACCGGGTCGGCTGACGAACTGGCTAAAACGCTGGCGTCGCATTCGGATGTGGATGCGGTGTGGCGGCATGATGGCTCGCTGGAAGGCTGCGCGGAAGTTGAGCGCTTGTCGTCCACGTCGCTCAAGCGCACCTGGGTGGGCGGAGGCAAGGGGCGCGACTGGTACGACACCAGGCAGTCGGGCGGGCGCGCGGTGCTGGCGCATGCGAGCCAGGTTAAGAATGTCTGGATCCCTTACGGGGTTTGAGCCAATACATAGCTTGGCGGATTGCGCTGCGCTTATCCGCCCTACGGTAGCGGTATCGGTATATCGTGGGGGGGATAAGCGGAACGCGCAATCCGCCATTGCTCGCATACACAAGAAGCAAACCGGAGTCACCATGTTTTTAACCCAAGAAATCATCCGCAAAAAGCGCGACGGCGGCGCCTTGAGCGCAGAAGAAATCCAGTTTTTTGTCCGCGGCATCACTGACAACAGCGTCACCGAAGGCCAGATCGCCGCACTGGCGATGGCCGTCTTTTTTAACGACATGAACATGGACGAACGCGTCGCCTTTACGCTGGCCATGCGCGACTCCGGCCAGGTCATGGAATGGAAGTCGCTCAATCTGCCCGGCCCGGTCGTCGACAAGCACTCCACCGGTGGGGTGGGCGACGTGGTCTCGCTGATGCTCGGACCCATGATCGCTGCCTGCGGCGGTTTTGTGCCGATGATTTCGGGCCGCGGCCTGGGCCACACCGGCGGCACGCTCGACAAGTTCGACGCCATCCCCGGCTACTGCACCGTGCCCGATCCTGAACTGTTTCGCACCGTCGTCAAGGATGTGGGCGTGGCCATCATCGGCCAGACGGCGCAACTGGCGCCGTCCGACAAGCGCTTTTACAGCATCCGCGACACCACCGCCACGGTCGAATCGGTGGCCATGATCACCGGCTCGATCCTGTCGAAGAAGCTCTCCGCCGGCCTGGACGCGCTGGTGATGGACGTCAAAGTGGGCAGCGGCGCCTTCATGCCAAGCTACGACAAATCGGTCGAGCTGGCTGAAAGCATTGTGGCCGTCGGTAACGGTGCCGGCACCCATACCTCGGCCCTGCTGACCGAAATGAACGAGTCGCTCGGCCCGGTCGCCGGCAACGCTCTTGAAGTGCGCCTGGCGATGGATTACCTGACCGGCCGTTCGCGCCCGGCGCGCCTGCACGAAGTGACGATGGCGCTGTGCGCCGAGATGCTCATTCTTGGCAAACTGGCCGCCAACGAGACCGAGGCGCGCGCAAAACTGCAGACGGGCCTGGATTCTGGCGAAGCGGCCGAGCGCTTCTCGCGCATGGTGGCAGCGCTTGGCGGCCCGGCCGACCTGGTCGAGCGTCCCGACGCCTACCTGGAAAAGGCGCCGATCATTGTGCCGGTACCGGCACTGCAAGCCGGCTTTGCCACTTCAACCGATTGCCGCGGCCTTGGTCTGGCGGTGGTCAGCCTCGGGGGCGGGCGCCGCCGTCCGCAAGACGCGATCGACTTCGCCGTGGGCCTTACCGGCCTGGCGGAACTGGGCGACCAGATCGCCGTTGGCCAGCCGCTGGCCATGGTCCACGCGCGCACCCAGGCGTCTGCCGAACAGGCAGTACGCGAAGTGCAGGCCGCCTACCAGGTAGGCGCCGCGAAGAGCGCGCCGAACCCGGTCATCTACCGTACCATCCGCCCATAACAGGACTGCACAATGAACTACGAAAAACTGATCGCAGAAGCATCTGCCGCGCGCGCGCTGGCCTACACGCCTTACTCCAACTTTCAGGTGGGCGCTGCGCTCGAATGCAAGGATGGCCGTGTGTTTCGCGGCTGTAACGTTGAAAACGCTTCCTACGGCTTGTGCAACTGCGCCGAGCGCACGGCGTTTTTCAGCGCCATCGCGCACGGCTACAAGCCCGGTGACTTTGCGGCGCTGGCCGTGATCGGCGCGACCGATGGCCCCATCGCGCCGTGCGGCGCCTGCCGCCAGGTGATCCTTGAATTGGGCGGCAACGACCTGCCGGTGGTGCTGACCAACCTGCATGGCGACATCCTGGAAACGACGGCGGCGGGGCAGCTTCCCAACGCCTTCGGCGGCTGGGACTTGAAAAAGTAAGTGTTAGCCAGGGCCATTGACATACAGACGGCGGTCGCCATGGCCGCCGCCCAGGCGATCGCCGCCAGGACGCAGGGCACCTATGGTGTCGGCGGGGTGCTGCTCGACCAGCAGGGCAACGTCCTCAAGGCGCTGCAGAACAACGTCGTTTGCGAAGGGCTTATTTTTGACCCCACCGCGCATGGCGAACGCCAGTTGATCGACTGGTATTTTGCCGAGCGCGCGCGCGGGCGCACACTGCCGCCGCCCAACGAAATCACTGTCGTCACCTCGCTCGATCCATGCGCGATGTGCACCGGTGCGCTTCTGACGGCTGGCTTTAACGTGGTGGCGGCCGCCACCGACCCCAAGGCGGGCATCAACTACGACGCCGGCTTTGCCTTCGAGGGCCTGCCCGAGGCGCTGCGCGAACGCGCCGCTGCCCGCTTTTTCTATCCAGCGGTACTCGGTGCATCATGCTTTGCGCGCGACAGCGCCGGCGCCGCGCCCAAGTCCTTCTTCATCGGCAAAACGATCGCCGAACCGACGCAGGCACTGTGTTCGCTTGCCTTTGAGGCGACCGGCGACAAGGTGCAGGCGCTGCTCAACGCCGACCTGCCGCGCGAACAGTTGAAGGACCCGGCGACGCTGGCGCCAAACCACCAGATAATACGCAAACTCAGGATGCTGTATCCGGACGCGCTGGCCTACCGCTGCGCGCCGCACCGGCCAGACGCCCGGCTGGCGGTATTTTTGCGCGCGTCCATGGCGCAAGATGTCGCGCAAGGCGGGCAGGGCGACGCCGTCGCCTTGCTCGACGCGTTCGGCAACCTGCTGCTGTGCGCGCCGGGCCGCCGTTCGCAATCGCAAATCTGCACCGCCTTCATGGAATGCACGCGCCGCTATGCGCAGTTGCGCTATACGCTGATGCAAGGCGCCAGCGAGGCAGCCGTGGCCGAGGTGCGGCGCTACTTGGCCCATCCGCGCGAGGGTACCTTTGTGTTTGCGCGCGGGCCGGACGCGAGCGCGCACAGCGTGATGGACCTGGGCGCCTACGGCTCGACGATGGAAGGCCCGCTGCCGGAGCATAATTTGGCGCAGTTCCAGTATGTGCTGGCGTCGGTGACGGCGAGCGAACTTGCCGCCTTGTGCGCACACATGCCGCCGCTGTACCGGGACATCATCCGCATCAATCCGGTGCAGGTGCTGGACCAGGCGCTGATTGCCGCGCTCACTTAGCCAGTTGCGCCGGAGCGGTTGGCCGAAGTCCGCTCCACAAAAACAGATAGTTGCTTGCGAAGGGCGACCTAATTGGCGCCATCCATGGCCGTTGCAGCGCACGCATCCGTGAAATCGTCCGCTTATACTTTCGCGGTCAGCGCCAACAAGCTAGCTGCGCAGATGGAACCTCGACGGTTCGCTGCCAGTACACCAGCAACCCCGGCAAGCATGACGACCACGGTAAAGTCAGCAACCATGCGGAGCGTAGGTCGGATAAGCGCGAGCGCAATCCGACCTACCGCCCCATCCCGAAAAAACGCCGGGCAAAGCTATGCAGCAGAGTTAGATCGTTCTTCGTGCGGCGGCGACCTGCACACATGATGTGGGCTATGCCCCCGGCTTCGTTATCCGCGCATGGATGCCATCAATCGGGGGCGTCATCGGGTGCGTGCTGGCCAGTTCAACATAGTCCTTGACCGCCGCCAGCACGCCTGTCCTGAGGCGCTAGTTCCACGCGGCCGCGTCCGGCCCCCTGTCCTTTGAGGCGCCATCCGCGGCCCAACAGTCGCAAGCGCGTCCAACAGGAAAAATATCGCGATCGGTAACGGCAGGCTGAAACCGTGAAGGCTTCAACAAGATCACTCAAGTAGGAATAGGACATGATTGCTGTCTCTACCAAGGAATGAAACCGGAACAGGGGTAATATCTTTGATGCCTACACATCCAGGTCGCGCTTTGGCTGGTCAATGCCGTTCGGCTTGCATTGATTACCACACCCATTGGCTGCTGAGGTGCCGCAAGACCGACGCTGGCGTTGGCGCCACGCTACTACACCCGCAACGACGACGGCCCCCGTTCCGACGGCAATCCAGCTGCTCGACACTGGCAGCGCGGAGGCTGCGACTCCGACCCATATCAGCGCCGGCGCCAGCATAGGAATACAGCACGCCGTACAGGCAAACAGTGCAATCCCAGTCGCGCCGGTCAGCCCGTTTACCAGGCCAGGTCGTTTGCTCGACGATGTCATGAATTTCTCCTCGTGTGGATATCTGATAAAGTGCCAAGGTAATACCTCAAGCCACTTGAGGTGCAAGTTCTTTTTAGGGAAAACGTGAATACCTGCAGAATTAGCATCGGGGCGCTTTCGAAACAGACAAATTGCACAGTACCGACGATCCGGTATTACGAACAAATCGGCTTGTTACCCAAGCCGGAACGCGCCGAGAATGGGCACCGCTACTACCGCGCTGCCGATTTGAGTCGACTGGCATTTATCAAACGCTGCCGCGATTTCGGATTCCCTATCGAACAGGTGCGCGACCTTGCGCACTTGTTTGATGATGGCGCTCGGCCATGCGTTGAGGTGCGCGACCTGGCACAAGTCCATCTTGATCAGGTCCGCGCGAAAATAGCTGACATGCGAGATCTCGAGGCGAGTCTTCAAGCCTTTATCGGTGGCTGTGATTCCTCCTGCATCGGTGGCCCGACAACAGACTGCGTGATCATCACCGATATTTCTGCCGGCCCATCGCCGAGCAGTGCAAAAGCCGCGTCTTGCTGCAGTAGTGCTCCTGTCGTGCCGGCCAAGCCATTGTTTGCCCGCGAGTTGAAGCGCGCATGATCGTCGGTACCGGCCTACCGCGGATGCTCGGCTTATTTGGCATAACTGCAGTGTTCGAGCTGTTGGGTTGCTACCTGCCCCTGCTCTGGCTCACCGGAAAGGGTTCGGCCTGGCTCCTGGTCCCGGCTGCCGCAAGCCTCGTCATTTTTGTGTGGCTGCTGACACTTCATCCGAGTGCAAGTGGCCGTGTGTATGCGACCTACGGCGCCGTGTACATTACCACAGCGCTACTCTGGCTGTATCTGGTCGATGGCGTGCCTCTCAAGTGGAACGATTACCTCGGCGCCGGCCTGGCTCTCGCAGGTGCCGCCGTCATTGCTGCCGGCCGTCAAGCCGACTAATTCATCCGGCGCTGCTGTGTTTTAAAGAGCACCCATCAGGCTGCGTTACCGACTGGCTGATCGGTTTTTCCGCTGTTGCTTCGTCCAGGGCTTGCTTGATCCAGTTCGTCGCCTCAGCAATATCCGATGCCTGGGACTTGCCTGGTTGTCGATCGCGCCGGCGTGCGCTGCCCACCTTCAAAGACCGCACAGCGCTATACCTGGCTACCAGCGGCCAGGCGCAAATCGCAGCGCAAGTGAGCGAACTGTCGATAAAGTTCTAGAGCGCCGGTGACGCCAACTTGAGCTTGCGCCATGACGACTGGCCCGATGAAACGCACGCCACCATCGACCATCCGGCCGCGCTGAAGGCGTTTCGCGCGGCGTTCAAGCCGCTGCTGCCGGCGCCCTGAGTTCTGCGGGCAGACGGTCATCGCTGCGTCGATCACGGTATTTACCCTGCACGGGACGCGCTATTGACTTAGCCTCGCCAGGCCAGCGTGCAGGGCGGAATGGCGACGATTTGACCGGCCGGGCAGTAGGTTGGAAAAGCGCGAAGCGCGCATTCCGACAAGCGTCGTCGATGGCTCATGTCGAATACGCGCTGGCGCTAGTGCGTCCCTGCCGTGGGCTGCGATGTTGCCTTACCCCTGCGCGGCGAGCATGTTGGCGTCGCGCGTGAGCAGCCACTTGCCGTCGTCACCTTTGCGCAGGATCGTCAGCGTGTGCCCGGTGCGCTGCAGTGGCAACTGGCCGTGCTTCGACGTCACCGTCACCGTCAGGCTGGTGCGGCAGTACGCCATGTTGCCGCTGACGGCCACCTCGTCTACCGTGCTGCTCGATTCGATCGCGTGATCGGCCAGCACAGCGCGCAGGCTGTTGGCAAATGCTTCGTGCCCAACCATCGGCATTTGGCCAGCCATCAGGAAGGTGGCGTCCGGCGCCATCAGTGCCAGCACCGCGTCCACGTCGCCGGCGCGCGTGGCGTCGATCCAGCGTGCGATCAGATCGCGGATCGCTTGTTCGTCGGTGTTCATCTGGCCTGCGTATCGGCTTGCATTACGCCGAAAATATTCCCGTCCGGGTCCTTCAGGTAGGCCAGCCAGCCGATCCCGGGCACCGCCATTTTGGGCACGGCCGTCACGCCGCCGCCCGCCAAGGCGCTTGATACGGCATTGTCGACGTCTTCCACATCAACCGTGATCACGAAGGCGTTTACCGCCGCCATGGACTCGGGCACGGCGCTGCGGCGCGGCAACAGGCCGCCGTTGATGCCCGGCTGGTCGTCCGGCCCGGTATGGATCAGCCAATAGTCGCCGCCCTCCCACTTGTTGAAGGACCAGCCGAACAGGGCGGAATAAAAATGCATCGACGCCTGCGGATCGGACGCATGGATTTCGAAGTGGACTGCTCGTGACATGGCTGCTCCCGGTCAGGCAAAAGGGTCGTAGGTGCCAACGCTCCAGACGTGGCCTTCAAGGTCGCGGCAGGTGAAGCCGCGCCCGCCGTAGTCTTCATCCTTGATGTCGATGACGATCTCCGCCTCTGCGCGGCGCACGCGTTCGTACACGGCGTCGGCATCGGGCACCACCAGGTAGGTGGTCTGGGTCTGCGCGCCGCCGATGTCGTCGGGCTGCTTCATCAGCTTGTCGAACTCGCTGTCCTTGCGATCGGCCGAGCCGAGCATCAGCATGCCGTTGCCGAATGCCAGTTGTGCGTGGAGGATGGTATTGTTTTCTCCAGGCACGACCATCTGCTTGTCGAAACCAAAGGTGTTGCAGAGCCATTCGATGGCTGCCGGCGCATTGCGATAGCGCAGGCAGGGAATCAGCGTGGCCTTGGAATTGGCTGCCATGTCACTCTCCCTTTAAAGAATCATGATTGAACAGCCAATGGTAGTGGAGTTATGAATCCGCTGCCTCACATTTGCTTAAGGCTTTTTCTTCTCGACCTTGGGCGGCGGCTCCGGGTTAAATTCCATCGACCAGATGACAGAACTGATTTTCCATCCGGCATCGGTGCGCACCAGGTGCCACGCTTCCTTGCCCCAGTTGGCCTTGTAGTCGTTGAAATTGAAGCTGTAGTCGAACCATACCTGCGCTACGTCGCCGTCGGAATCGATGCGCACGTTCTCGAATTTTTCTTCGTCCCCGGCCTCGATATTGTCGATGAATTTTTGGGGATTGTCAGCGGCAAAAATTTTCTTCAAGTCCTGCATGTCTGGCTTGGGCTTGTGCGCCTTAGCCCATGCCAGGCTCTTGTCGGTGGTCACGCCGATCCAGGGAATCTTGTCGCTGTAGAACAACTTCATGAAGCTTGTTTTGTCCTTCTTGATGATCGAGACGCGGAAGGTCTCGACGATTTGTTCGATGCTCTCACGGTCGCCCGCTTTGGACGCAGCATAGGAAGGTGCGGCGAAGGTCGCCAGCGCGCTGCAGAGTAGTGCTGCTGCAAATATTTTCTTCATGTAGACCTCGTGCTTATTGTTTTGTATTCTTTTTCACCTTGGGCGGCGGTTCGGGATTGAACTCCATCGACCAGATCACGGAACTGATTTTCCATCCGGCGTCCGTGCGCACCAGGTGCCAGGCTTCCTTGCCCCAGTTGCTTTTGTAGTCGTCTCGATTAAAGCTGTAGTCGAACCAGACCTGCGCCACGTCGCCGTCGGAATCGATGCGCACGTTGTCGAATTTCTCTTCGATGGTCATGTCGGTACGTTTGACAATCCCTTCAATAAATTTCCGGGGGCTGCCACCCGCAGAAATCTTTTGCTCGTCCGGCATGTCCGGCTTCGGCTTGTTCGCGTTCTCCCGCGCCAGGCTCTTGTCGGTCGTAACGCCGATCCACGGGATGGTGTCGCTGTAGAACAGCTTCATGAAGCTGTCCGCGTCCTTGTTGATGATCGACACGCGGAACGTCTCGACGACTTGCTCGATCTTCTCGCGCTCGCTTGGTTCAGCGGCTGCGAAAGCGGGGGCGGCGACCAACATTGCGCTGCAAACCAGTGCTGCTGCAGTTGTTTTCTTCATGCGTTCCTTGTCTTGATTTTAAATCTTGTGGTGGGCTTACATTTGCTGAAAAAGGTGTGAATGGTTGCGGCTCACTTCCAGCGCTGTGGGGAAGTTGCGCACCTTGATCATCTGGCGTCCGCGATCGTCGCGCGACACTTCGGCGATCGCGTCCACCCGCACCAGCGTGGAGCGGTGGATGCGCCAGAATTCATTCGGATCGAGTTCGTCGGCCAACTCCTTGAGCGTTTTCCGAATCAGCATCTCGGCCTGCGCGGTCTGCACCAGCGTGTACTTGTCGTCAGAGCGGAAGAACAGCACTTCCCTGGTGCTGATCATGCGCAGGCTGTTGCCAACCTGGGCCTGGATCCAGCGCAGGTAGTCGACTTTTTTGGTCTCGCCGCGCTGCACCATGCGCGTGAGTTGTTCCAGCTGGGCCTCGATGTTTTCGGGCGACTTGTCCAGACGCTGGCGCAGGCGCTCGCAGGTCAGCTGCAGCCGTTCGGCCACCACCGGCTTGAGCAGGTAATCCATCGCACCATGCTCGAATGCGTCGACCGCGTATTGGTCGTAAGCCGTGACGAACACAATGTGGCAGCGCTCGTACAGATGGCGCGCGGCTTCGATGCCGCTCTGGCCGGGCATGCGGATGTCCAGGAAGACGATGTCGGGCGCATGCTCGTTGGCCAGCGCCACCGCCTCGATACCATTGGCTGCCTCGGCCACGATCTGCAGTTCGGGCCACACATCGCGAAGGCGCGCGCGCAACTGGTCGCGCATCGGCGATTCGTCGTCCGCGATCAGGGCCCGTACGGGCTTGGAAGCTGTGATCATGTCAGTGTTTGTCGAGTATGGAAAAGGGGACGCGGATCGCGGCGATGGCGCCGCCGTCCAGCGGCGCTTCGATGACCAGTTCCGCGCGGTCGTCGTACAGCAGGCGCAGGCGCTCGCGAATGTTGGCCAGGCCTACGCCTTCGTCAGCATGCGTGTTGAAGCCGGCGCCGTTGTCGCGCACATTGACTTGCATGATGCCCCCATCCAGGTGCGCGCTGATGTCGATGCGCCCGCCTTCGATCTTGGGTTCGAGTCCATGCTTGATCGCGTTTTCGATCAGCGTTTGCAGCATCATCGGCGGGAAGGGCGCATGCTCCAGGTTGGCGGGTATGTCAAAGTTGACGGTCAGGCGCTCTTTCATCCGCGCCTGCATGATCGCTAGGTAGGAGCGCGAGAGCTGCACCTGGCGCCCGAGCGTGCCGCCGCCGTTCGCGCGCATCTGCGGCAGCGTGGCGCGCAGGTAGTCGATCAGGTTCATGTGGATCTTGGCCGCCTGCGGCGGGTCGGTTTCGATCAGCTGGCCGATCAGCGCCAGGGTGTTGAACAAAAAGTGGGGCTCGATCTGGGCTTGCAGCGTGGCCATCTGGGCTTCGAGCAGGCGCCGCTCCAGCGTGGCCACGTCGGCCTTGGCGGTCGCTTCGGTCGCTGCCAGCTCGGCCTTGCGCTTGCCGCCGGCGAGCACCTTGACGCCGAACGAGAGCAGGATGAACCAGACCGCCGTCTCCACCACCTTGAAGATGGAGGCGAGCGAAACCAGCAGGAACCAGGTGATGTACAGCTGGCGCCATTCGACGACGGCGAGCCAGTCGAAAAAACTCCACCACAGCAGCTTCGCTTCGGCGAGTGCGTCGCGCAGGAAGTCCATGGCTTTGTTGAGTTGACTGGCACGCACTGTTTTACTCAGCCTTGTTGTCGGACGACTTGTACGGCGTTGGCACGCCACGCTGGCCGCGCTCGGCGATGACGCTGAAAATCAGCTTGATCGCCATGAACATCACGAACAGGAACAAGGCGAGCGGCACGATGGTGACGGCCAGGGCCAGCATCACGCAGCACACCGCCAGCGCCGGCCACGACATGGTGGCCACGGCTGCGGCCCCGTAGCGTGCTGCCTTGGCGATCGCGCGGCCCATTTCCTCCAGGGTTTCGTAGAAGGAATTAAAAGTGGTGTTGTTCATTTTGCTTCTCCCATCGGTTTGTTGATGGACTCACTGTAACAAGCGCTGCCGGGGCCTTCCAGCACAGTGTGACGAAGTGCCGGTTTCAAGGGTCGGCCGGTCGCTACAGGAGACTAACGGCAGGAAAGGGTGCTGACCGGGACCACGGCGCCGTTGTCCTGGTCGCCAATGACCAGGCATTCGCCGGTGCCGGGGGCATCCACCAGCAGTTGGCCGTCCGCCAGCCAGATGGCGCTGCGGCCCGCGCTCTGGTAGCCGCCGGTTTCAAAGGCATGGTTGGCCAGCAGGATGCCGATGTTGAACAATTTTGCATGGCCGGAGAGCAGGTTCGCCTCTTTCGCATAGCCTGCGGGCGTGATTACGGAGCCGGCCACATACAGTGTGGCGCCGGCCATGACGGCTGCGTGCGGATGCTGCTGGTTGCCTGTGTCGGCGCAAATGGCCAGCGCGACGGGCACGCCGCGCACGTCGATCACCTGGCTGATCGCGGTGCCGGCCGCGGCATTTTGTTCTTCGCCCGGGTGCAGGAAGTGCTTGCGATAGGTGGTGTGGCGGCCATCGGGATGAAAGGCGATGGCGCCGATGAAGGGCAAGCCGTTTGGATTGCGCAGCGGCGCGCCGGCGACGATGGTCATGTTGTTGGTGACGGCGCGCGCGGCCAGTGGCGCTAGCAATGCTTCGCCTGGCCCCAGCGCGGCGCCTTCGAGTAGCGCTGGTTCATAGCCGCTTAGCGACAGCTCGGGAAACACCAGCAGGTCGACGCCCGCTACCACTGCGGCGTCGATGAAGACGCAGTGGCGCGCGACGTTGGCCGCGATGTCGCCCGGGGCCGAGTGTGATTGCGCCGCAGCGATCCGCAGGCCGGCCATCAGCGTGCTTCCCAGTCGCGCCGCAGCAGGCCGTAGAAGACGGTGTCGCAGATTTCGCCGTTGACGATCCAGCGCTCGCGCAGGTAGCCTTCCTTTTGAAACGCCTTGCGCTCGAGGAGTTTGGCCGAGGCTGCGTTGCGCGGGTCGATGTCGGCTTCGATGCGGTGCAGGTCGAGTGCGGTGAACGCGTAGTTGAGGGCTGCCGTCATTGCTTCGCCCAGGTAGCCTTGGCCCCAGTGGGCGCGGTTCAGGGCATAGCCGACGTCGCAGCGGCGGTTCGATTCTGAAAAGGCGTACAGGTTGAAGTTGCCGATCATGGCGCCGCTGTCGCGCAGTTCGATGGCCAGGCGCAGCGCTTTGCCGCTGGCGTAGTCGGCGATGGCTTGCTCGATGGAGGCGCGGGCCTGGTCCATGTCGGTCCAGGCGGCGCTGCTCCAGTAGCGCATGGCGATGTCGTCGGCGTAGATCGCGTACTGGGCGGCGGTGTCGCTATGGCCCAGCCAGCGCAGCGTGAGTCGGTCGGTGGTGAGGGTGATGGGGGAAAAGGCGGGCATTGGGTTGTTGGAGTGGGGCTGTTGTTTTACAAGCATACACCACCCACTGCGAACCGTAGGTCGGAAAAGCGGCAGCGCCACTGCCGCCAACACCATATTGGTAATCATCATCTCCCCATCCTCAAAATCCTTTTTCGACAGCTGCTTGCGGTTCAACACCAGCGCCATCTGCGTGGAAAAGTCCGCATACGACTGCGTCATCGCCCAAATCGCAAACAACAAATGGGTCGCATTGACGGGACCGATTTTGCCCTCGCCAATCCAGCGCTCGAACACCTCGATATCCTTGCGCAGCAGCGGCACCACGCGCTTTTGGATCTGGTCGCCGTACAACTGCGCGCCGCTGATCACTTCCATCGCATACACGCGCGACGCCCACGGCTGTTCGCGCGAAAACTTCAGCTTGGCCTGCACGTACGCGCGCAGCACATCGCGCGGATCCTGCTGCGGGTCGGCCAGGCTGTCCATGCGTGCCAGCCAGTCATCGAGCACGCCGTCAAGCACGCGCTCGTACAGCGCCTGCTTGGTGGGGAAGTAGTACATCAGGTTCTGCTTCGACAGCCCCGCGTTTTCGGCCACGGTGGCGATCGACGCGCCCTCGTACCCGGATGCGGCGAACACCCGCACCGCTTCGGCGACGATGTCGGCCTCCAGCTTGTCGCGATTGATCACGCGGCGCGCGCTGGCGGTCATGTTTTCGTTCTTCTTGCTTGCCATGTCGATCAGCCTATCGATAACAGGAATTGGGTCAGCGCCGGGGCGTCGGCCGCGTAGGCCGCGTTAAAACGGAACCAGATGCTGGAGGGTGTTTGCAGCGTAAAAAATTCACCCGGCGAGAGCAAAATGCCGGACGCCAGCGCGCGGTCGGCAATCACCCTGCCGTTCAGGTCCGCGCTTGGGGCCAGTGGCAAAGCTGCGCTGACAAACATGCCACCGCGCGGCTTGGCCAGCGGCGTCAAGCCGGCATCGAGCAAGCGCTCCGTGGTGCGTTCGCGGGCCGCCGTCAATTGGTCAATCAGCTTTTCGACCATCTTGCGATACGGCCGCGCAGAAATCGCGTGGTACACGGCGCGCTCGTTAATTTCGGACGTCGTCAGGCCAGTGAGCATCTTCACGCGCAGCAGTTCGGGCGCCAGCGAATTGGAGGCGCAGATCGACCCGACCCGCAGCACCGGCGACAAGGTCTTGGAAAAGCTGCCAACCCGGATCACGCGCCGCAAGCCGTCCATGGCGGCGAGCGACGCCTCGCCGCGCGCGGCCAAGTCGCGGTAGATGTCGTCTTCCACGATCCAGAAATCGAACTGCTCGGCCACGCCCAGCAGCCGGTGCGCCTGCGCCTGGCTAAGCGAGGTGCCCAGCGGATTTTGCAGCACCGTATTGACGAACATGAGCTTGGGCTGGGTGGCAGCGGCCTGTTGCGCGAGGTCCTCCACATCCAGGCCATGCTCGCCGCGCGCTATGCCGACCGGGATGCAGCCGTGGTGGCGCACCAGCGACATCAAATTGCTGTAGCCCGGGTCCTCGACCAACACCGTGTCGCCCGGCTTGGTCAGCGTGCGCAGAATCAGGTCGAACGCGTGGGTGGCGCCGTGCGTCAGGACGATCTGATCGGTCCCGACCTGGAACAGTTCTTCGGACAGCGTGGCGGCCATGTGCTGGCGCAGCGTGGGAAAGCCGAGCGGATGGCCGTAGCCGCGCAGGCGGTTGGCAGGGATCTTCATCGCGTGGCGCACGGCGTCGAGGATGGTGGTCTCGCCGTACCATTCCGGCGGCAGCCAGCCGGCGCCCACCGGCAGCGCATCCGAGACGCCGGAATACAGGTCGGGGGTGAGGGCGTCGATGGCGCTCGGCGTTGCCTGCAGGGCAAGCCGCTGCGGCGCTTGCGCTTCGCTGCGGGCAACAAAAAAGCCCGAGCCGCGGCGCGATGAAAGCAGGCCCAGCGTTAGCAGGCGGTCATACGATTCCACGACCGTGAAGGTGCTCACCGCGTTGCACTTTGCGAAACGTCGAACCGAGGGCATCTTGGTGCCAACACGTAGCTCGCGGCTGTTTACCATCTCCGTGATCGCTGCCACAATCTGGTCGACCAGGCTGCCGCGCTTGTTGCGATCGATGACCAGGACCGGCCAGCCTGTCTCCGTCTGCTCCATCACCACTCCTTTTGCTGCACACACACAAAGTGTATTGTTTGCGCCACCGATACGGTTGGCCGGTTTTGCAATTTGTGTATATGTGCCATAGTTGTACTGCTGACTATTATTGCATCATCATTTTGCCAACTGGTAAATTATTTTTTTGCTCGTAAAAATCATTGGAGAGCTGTATGAACGAATCCAAACCCGAGTCGATGTCATCGTTCTGGATGCCATTTACCAACAATCGAGATTACAAGACCAACCCCCGTTTGCTCGTTTCCGCGGAAGGGATGTACTACAAAGATGTGGACGGCAACGAGATCCTCGACGGCACCGCCGGCCTGTGGTGCGTGCCATGCGGACACGCTCAACCCAGGATCACCGCCGCCATCCGTGAAATGGCCGGCCAGCTCGACTTTGCGCCAACCTTCCAGATGGGCCACCCGGCCGCTTTCGACCTGGCCGAAAAGCTGATGGATTACACCGGCTATCGCTTCGGCCACGTGTTTTATACCAATTCAGGTTCCGAGGCGGTCGACACGGCGCTCAAGATGGCGCTGGCGTATCACCGTGCACGCGGAGAAGCGGGGCGCACCCGCCTGATCGGGCGCGAGCGCGGCTACCATGGCGTGGGCTTTGGCGGCATCTCGGTGGGCGGCATCGGCGGCAACCGCCGCACGTTCGGCCCGCTGCTGCCAGGGGTCGACCATTTGCCGCACACGCATAACCTTGAAAGGAACGCCTACTCGCGCGGCGAACCTGAATACGGCGCGCACCTGGCCGATGACCTCGAACGCATCATCGCGCTGCACGACGTTTCGACCATTGCCGCCGTCATCGTCGAGCCGGTGGCCGGTTCCACCGGCGTGCTGATTCCGCCCAAAGGCTACCTGAAACGCCTGCGCGAGCTGTGCACCAAGCACGGCATCCTGCTCATTTTCGATGAAGTCATCACCGGCTTCGGGCGCCTGACGACGCCATTCGCGTTCGACTACTTTGACGTCGAGCCGGACATGGTCACGGTGGCCAAAGGCTTGACCAATGCGGCCGTGCCGATGGGCGCGGTGTTCACCAAAAAGCATATCCACGACACCTTCATGGACGGCCCGGCCGGCATCGAGCTGTTCCATGGTTACACTTATTCGGGCCATCCGCTGGCCTGCGCAGCCGCGCTGGCAACGCTGGAAGTGTTCAAGGAACAGGACATCCTGGCGCACGCCAAAGGCATCCAGGATTACTGGGCTGACGCTGTGCACTCGCTCAAGGGCTTGCCGCATGTGATCGACATTCGCACCATTGGCCTGATCGCCGGCATCGAGCTGCAAGCCATCGACGGCAAGCCGGGCGCGCGCGCGTTCGCCGCCTTCAAGCAAGCGTTCGCCGACGGCCTCCTGATCCGCACCACCGGTGACATCATCGCGCTCTCGCCACCGCTGGTCCTTAAAAAGCAGCACATCGACGATATGTTCGGCAAGCTTGCCACCGTACTGAAAAACCTGGATTAAACAACATGAGCAATCTCGATACCATCACCCACTTCATCAACGGCGCCAAGGTCGATACGCAAAGCGGTCACTATGCGGACGTGTTCAATCCGGCGCTCGGCGAGCCTTGCGCGCGCGTGGCGCTGGGCACTGCGGACGACGTCAACGCGGCAGTTGCCGCCGCCGCCGCGGCCTTTCCTGCCTGGTCGGCCACGCCGCCGTTGACGCGCGCGCGGGTGCTGTTCAAATACCTGCAGCTGTGCCAGCAGCACACCGACGAATTTGCCGCCATGCTGACCCGCGAGCACGGTAAAACGTTTTCGGACGCTCAGGGTGAAGTGGCGCGCGGTATCGAGATGGTCGAATTTGCGGTCGGCATTCCCCATCTGCTGAAAGGAGAATTCACCGACCAGATTTCGCGCGGCATCGATGCCTGGTCGATGCGCCAGGCGCTTGGCGTGGTAGCGGGCATTACGCCATTTAACTTTCCGGTGATGGTGCCGATGTGGATGTTCCCGGTGGCGATCGCGTGCGGCAATACCTTTATTTTGAAGCCGTCCGAGCGCGATCCTTCGGCGTCGCTGCTGCACGCCAAACTGCTGACCGAGGCGGGTTTGCCCAATGGGGTATTTAACGTCATACAGGGTGACAAAGTCACCGTCGATGCACTGCTCGACCATGATGATGTGCAGGCGATCAGCTTTGTCGGCTCGACCCCGATTGCGCAATACATTTACGCGCGCGGCACGGCCAACGGCAAGCGCGTGCAGGCCCTGGGCGGAGCCAAGAACCACATGGTCGTCATGCCCGACGCGGACATCGACATGGCCGTCGATGCGCTCATTGGAGCGGCCTTTGGCTCGGCGGGCGAGCGCTGCATGGCCATTTCGGTGGTGGTGGCGGTGGGCGATTCGGGCGACAAACTTATTGGCGCACTGGGCGAGCGCACGGCCGCGCTCAAGATCCGCGACGGCATGGCGGCCGATGCCGAAATGGGGCCAGTGGTCACGGCTGCGGCCAAGATGCGCATCGAAAAACTGATTGGCGAAGGCGTGGAGCAGGGCGCGACGCTGGTGGTTGACGGACGCGATTGCAAGGTGGTCGGACGCGAGAAAGGATTTTTTGTGGGCGGCACGCTGTTCGATCACGTGACGCCGGAGATGACGATCTACAAGGAAGAGATTTTTGGGCCCGTGCTGTGCGTGATGCGCGCGCCGGACGTGGCCACCGCCGTCACGCTGATCAATGCGAATGAGTACGGCAATGGCGTGGCCATTTATACCCGCGACGGCGGCACCGCGCGCGAGTTCGTGAGGCAGATCCAGGTCGGCATGGTGGGGGTGAATGTGCCGTTGCCGGTGCCGATGGCGTTCAACAGCTTTGGCGGGTGGAAGAAGAGTTTGTTTGGCGACCATCATGCCTATGGCCCGGAAGGCGTGCGGTTTTATACGCGGCACAAGGCGGTGATGCAGCGCTGGCCGAATACGGCCAGTGCGGGGGTGGAGTTTGCTTTTCCGCAGATGAAGTAATAGAGAGGCCAAGGTAGAGGAACACTACTACCACATCGTCCTCGCGCACGTGGGGACCCATAGCGCTTCCTATAGATCACCGTTCTATGGGTCCCCGCGTGCGCGAGGACGACGTGGTGGTGAACTTATAACTAGAACGAGAATAGGGACAAACAATGATTGAATCTCTCAAGCACCTGCCGCACGCAGGTGGCTCGAACAGCGAACTGGCGCAGCATTTTACTGATCTGGCGCCGCCGCTAACTGCGCGCCAGGCCGCCATCGAGAGCGCGCGCTGCCTGTACTGCTACGACGCGCCATGCACCCGCATCTGCCCGTCCGACATCGATGTCGCAAGCTTCATTCGCAACATCCACGACCAGAACATCAACGGCGCCGCAGCCGGCATCCTGAGGCAGAACATCCTGGGCGGCAGCTGCGCCCGCGTCTGCCCGACCGAAATCCTGTGCGAGGACGCCTGTGTGCGCAACCACGATGCAGAAGGCCAGCCTGTTAAAATCGGCCTGCTGCAGCGCCACGCGCTCGATCACGCCAGCTTCAAGGCGCACCCGTTCCAGCGCGCCGCCTCGACCGGCAAGAAGATCGCCGTGGTCGGCGCCGGCCCTGCCGGCTTGGCTTGCGCGCACCGCCTAGCCATGCTCGGCAACGACGTCGTCATTTTTGAATCGCGTGAAAAATCCGGTGGCTTGAACGAATACGGCATCGCCAAATACAAGCTGACGGGCGACTTTGCGCAACAGGAAGTTGCATTCCTGCTCGAAATCGGCGGCATTGAAGTGCTGCACGGCCGCACGCTCGGCGCCAACCTGCACCTGCAAGACCTGCATGCCCAGTTCGACGCCGTCTTCCTGGGCCTGGGCTTGAACGCCAGCCGCCGGCTCGGCCTGACCGGTGAAGACGCTCCCGGCCTGATGGCGGCGGTCGACTACATCGCCGACCTGCGCCAGGCGAGCGACCTGGCGTCGCTCCCGGTCCCCAAGCGCGCCATTGTCATCGGCGCCGGCAACACCGCCATCGACATGGCGGTCCAGATCAAGCGGCTTGGCGCCGAAGACGTCACGCTGGTGTATCGGCGCGGTGTTGAATCCATGACGGCGACCCACCACGAACAGGACATCGCCAAGCAAAACCAGGTGCGCATCAAGACCTGGGCGGCGCCGCTGGAAGTGCTGCTGGACGACGCCGGCCGCGTGCGCGGCATGCGCTTTGAAGAAACGCGGATGGATGGCGCCAAGCTGGTCGGCACGGGCGGTTTTATCGAGATCGCGGCGGACGCCGTGTTCAAGGCCATTGGCCAGAGCTTGGCGCCGGCCGGCCTTGTGGGCGAGATGGCGCAGCACATCACGCGCGAAGGCGACAAGATCCACGTTGACGCCAGCTTTCGCACGGCGCTGACGGGCATCTACGCGGGCGGCGACTGCGTGGCACCGGGACAGGACCTGACGGTCCAGGCGGTCCAGCATGGCAAACTGGCTGCAATGGCCATTCACGACGACATCCAATCAACAGTGGGGGCTGCATAATGGCTGACCTGAGCATCGATTTTTGCGGCATCAAGTCGCCCAATCCATTCTGGCTGGCGTCCGCGCCGCCGACCGACAAAGCCTACAACGTGGTGCGCGCCTTTGAAGCAGGGTGGGGCGGCGTGGTCTGGAAAACGCTGGGCGAAGACCCGGCGGCAGTGAACGTGTCGTCGCGCTATTCGGCCCACTACGGCAAGAACCGCGAGGTACTCGGCTTTAACAACATCGAGCTCATTACCGACCGCAGCCTGGAAATCAACCTGATGGAAATCACCCAGGTCAAGCGCGACTGGCCGGACCGCGCGATGGTGGTGTCCTTGATGCTGCCGTGCGAAGAAGCGCTGTGGGCGGCCATTTTGCCCAAGGTGGAGGCGACCGGCGCCGACGGCATCGAGCTCAATTTCGGCTGCCCGCACGGCATGCCCGAACGCGGCATGGGCGCGGCCGTGGGCCAGGTGCCCGAGTACGTCGAAATGGTCACGCGCTGGTGCAAAAAGTATTCGTCGCTGCCGGTGATCGTCAAGCTCACGCCCAATATCACCGACGTGCGCGCGCCGGCGCGCGCGGCCAAGGCCGGTGGCGCCGATGCGGTGTCGCTGATCAATACCATCAACTCGATCACCCACCTGGACCTGGACCGCATGGTGGCGTTCCCGATCGTGGGCAATGCCAGCACGCACGGCGGCTATTGCGGTTCGGCCGTCAAGCCGATTGCGCTGAACATGGTGGCCGAGATCGCGCGCGACCCGCAGACGCAGGGCTTGCCCATTTCCGGCATCGGCGGCATTGGCAACTGGCGCGACGCGGCCGAATTCATCGCGCTCGGCGCGGGGTCGGTGCAGGTGTGCACGGCGGCGATGCTGCACGGTTTCCGGATTGTCGAAGAGATGAAGGACGGGCTGTCGCGCTGGATGGATGAAAAGGGCTACAAGAGCATCGCCGAGTTTTCGGGCAAGGCGGTGGCCAATACCACCGACTGGAAATACCTCGACATGAACTACGAGGTGATTGCCCAGATCGATCAGGACAAGTGCATCAAGTGCGGCAAGTGCTATGTGGCGTGCGAGGATACCTCGCACCAGTCGATCGCGCAGTTGATCGACGCGGCCAGTGGCGTGCGCACCTATGAAGTGATCACCTCCGAGTGCGTGGGCTGCAACCTGTGCGAGATTACCTGTCCGGTGGAAGCGTGCATTACGATGGTGCCGCAGGCGAATGGGAAAAAGTACATGAACTGGACCCAGGATCCGCGTAATCCACGTGCTGAAGTGGTAGTGTAGAACGTAGGGCGGATAAGCGGAACGCGCAATCCGCCATGCCTGCGTCAACGTGACCTCGGCCTTCGGCGGAATGCGCTGCGCTTTTTCGCCCTACGTTCCACGTTTCCCGTTTGCTTCTCTTTGATGGAGATCGCCTGTGAATAAAGACATGTCGGCCAACACCGCGCTCTGGAACGAAGACCTGGCCCCCACCACGGCGGCCCAGCGCACCTGGCGCTGGTACCATTTTGCCGCGCTGTGGGTCGGCATGGTGATGTGCATCCCGGCCTATACCCTGTCGGCCGGGCTGATCGAAGGCGGCATGTCGGCCTACCAGGCCGTGATGACGGTCTTCATCGCCAACGCCATCGTCCTGCTGCCGATGCTCCTGATCGGCCACGCCGGCACCAAATACGGCATTCCGTACGCGGTCCTGGCGCGCTGCTCGTTCGGCACCACGGGCGCGCGCATCCCGGCGCTGATGCGCGCCATCGTCGCCTGCGGCTGGTACGGCATCCAGACCTGGTTTGGCGGCAGCATGATCTACACGCTGCTCGGCGTGCTGCGCGGCGCGCCGATCGGCGGCGACGCCATCGCCGGCCTGGGCATCAACGGGGCCGAGCTGCTGTGCTTCGTCGGCTTTTGGGCCATCCAGTTCTGGTACATCGTGCACGGCATGGAAGCGATCCGCAAGCTTGAAACGTGGACCGCGCCGCTCAAGATCGTGATCTGCTTCGTGCTGCTCGGCTGGGTCTACAACAAGGCGGGCGGCTTTGGTGCGCTGCTCGAGCAGCCGTCGCAGTTTGTCGAAGGGGGCAAGAAGGCGGGCCAGTTCTGGGCCGCGTTCTGGCCGTCGCTGACCGGGATGGTGGGTTTCTGGGCCACGCTGGCGCTGAACATCCCCGACTTCACCCGCTTTGCCAAAACCCAGCGCGACCAGCTGATCGGGCAGTCGGTCGGTCTGCCGGTGCCGATGGGCTTGTTGGCCATGCTGGCCGTGATCGTCACCTCAGCTACCGTCGTCATGTATGGCGAGGCGCTGTGGGATCCGGTCAAGCTGGCCAGCCGCATGACGGGCGCGGCGGTACTGATTGCGCTGATCGTGCTGCTGATCGACACCGTCAGCGTCAACCTTGCGGCCAACCTGGTGGGGCCGGCGTACGATTTTTCGTCGCTTTCGCCCAAACACATTTCGTATCGCACGGGCGGCTACATCACGGCCGGTATCGCGCTGGTGATGATGCCGTGGAAGATACTCGCGTCCACGGAGGGTTACATCTTCACCTGGCTGGTCGGCTATTCTGCGCTGCTGGGGCCGATCGCCGGGATCCTGATCGTCGACTATTATATGATACGGAAAACAGAGCTAGATGTGCCACAACTGTATCGTAATGATGGTATTTATTCCTATGGAAGCGGCTGGAACATGGTGGCCGTCGTCGCCTTTGTGGTGGGCGTGCTGCCGAACATTCCGGGCTTCCTGAACAAGGCCTTCCCCGCATCGTTCCCCGACGTGGGAGACCTGTTCAAAACGATTTATACCTACGCGTGGTTCGTGGGCGTCGCGATCTCGGCGGTGATCTACGGCGCCTTCATGCAAGGCCGCGTGCCCAAACTACACATCAGGAGACAAGTGTCATGACAACGATTATCCGCGGCGGCACCGTCGTCAACGCAGACCGGGCATTTCGCGCCGACGTGCTGGTAAGCGACGGCAAGGTCGTCGCCATCGGCGAGAACCTCGAGGCGCCCGTCGGCGCCACCGTGATCGACGCCGGCGGCCAGTACGTGATGCCCGGCGGGATCGACCCGCACACCCACATGCAGCTGCCCTTCATGGGAACCGTCACGGCCGATGATTTTTTCACCGGGACCGCGGCGGGCCTGGCCGGCGGCACAACCACCATCATGGACTTTGTGATTCCCAATCCGCAGCAGTCGCTGCTGGAGGCGTATCACACCTGGCGCGGCTGGGCCGCCAAGTCGGCCGGCGACTATACGTTTCACGTGGCGGTCACGTGGTGGGACGCGTCGGTGCACCGGGATATGGGCACGCTGGTGCACGAGCACGGCGTGAACAGCTTCAAGCACTTCATGGCCTACAAGAATGCCATCATGGCGGACGACGAAACGCTGGTGAAGAGCTTTACGCGGGCGCTGGAGCTGGGGGCGATTCCCACCGTGCACGCCGAAAACGGCGAGCTGGTATTCCAGCTGCAGCAAGATTTGCTCAAGAAGGGCATTACCGGCCCCAGCGCGCATCCGCTGTCGCGCCCGCCCGAGGTGGAAGCGGAAGCGGCCAACCGGGCCATTGCGATTGCCAATGTGCTGGGCACCCCGGTGTACATCGTGCACGTATCGTGCGCCGAGTCGCTCGACGCCATTGCGCGCGCGCGCGCCAAGGGCCAGCGCGTGTATGGCGAGGCGCTGGCCGGGCACCTGGTGATCGACGACAGCGTCTACCGCAGTGCGGACCTCGACTTCGCGCGCGCGCACGTGATGAGCCCCCCGTTTCGCAGCAAGCATCACCAGGGCGCGCTGTGGCAGGGACTGCAGGGCGGGAATTTGCACACCACGGCGACGGACCACTGCACCTTCTGCGCCGAGCAAAAGGCGGCCGGGGCGGACGACTTTACCAAGATTCCCAATGGCTGCGGCGGAGTGGAAGACAGGATGGCGGTGGTGTGGGATGCCGGGGTCAATACCGGCAAGCTGACGCCGTCCGAGTTCGTCAAGGTGACGTCCACCAATGCTGCGCAAATTTTCAATATGTATCCGCGCAAGGGCGTGGTGGCGGTCGGATCGGACGCCGATATCGTGGTCTGGGATCCGGATGGGACCAGGACCATTTCGGCCAAGACCCAGTTTGCCAAGGGTGGCTTCAATGTATTTGAAGGCCGCACCGTGAAGGGGATTCCGTCATACACGCTCGCTGCCGGCAAGGTCGTTTTTGAGCGGGGCGCGCTGCGCGCCGTGCAAGGCGCGGGCAAGCACGTCGAGCGGCCAGCATTTACCAAAACCCACGCATAAAGAATCTGGAACCGATATGAACCAACTGCGGAACGAACTGCGCATCAACGGCGAGCGCCTGTGGGCGTCGCTGATGGAACTGGCCCGCATCGGCGCCACCCCCAAAGGCGGCGTCAAGCGCCTGGCCCTCACCGACCTCGACAAGCAAGGCCGCGACCTGGTCGTCGGCTGGGCAAAAGAAGCCGGCCTGGCCATCACCGTCGACCAGATCGGCAACGTCTTCATGCGCCGCGAAGGGCGCAATGCATCTCTGCCGCCTGTCATGAGCGGCAGCCATATCGACACCCAGCCCACCGGCGGAAAATTCGACGGCAATTATGGCGTGCTGGCCGGCCTTGAAGTGATCCGCACCTTGAATGACATGAACATCCAGACCGAAGCACCGCTGGAAGTGGCGTTCTGGACCAACGAGGAAGGCTCGCGCTTCGTGCCCGTGATGATGGGTTCGGGAGTGTTCTGCGGCGCCTTCAGCCTGGAAATCGCCTACGCCGCCCGCGACACCGAAGGCAAGAGCGTGAGGGATGAACTCGAACGCATCGGCTACCTGGGCGAGCAAGTCCCCGGCCAGCATCCGATCGGCGCCTATTTCGAAACCCACATCGAGCAAGGCCCGGTGCTGGAAGACGCCGACAAGGTGATCGGCGTGGTGCCGGCCGTGATGGGACTGTCGTGGTACGACTGCGTCGTCACCGGCATGGAGGCCCACGCCGGGCCCACGCCCATGGGGCTGCGCAAGGATGCGCTGCAAGTCGCCACGCGCATCATGCAGGAAGTGGTGGCCATTGCAAACCGCTATCCGCCCTACGGGCGCGGCACGGTCGGCATGGTGCAGGTGTTCCCCAACAGCCGCAACGTGATTCCCGGCCAGGTCACCTTCAGCATCGACCTGCGCAATGTGAGCGACCAACTGCTGAACACCATGCACGAGGAAATGCTGGCCTTTATCGACCGCACGCGCGCCGAGTCGGGCCTTGGCATCAGCATCGAGCGCGTGTCGTACTACCCGCCATGCCCGTTCCATCCTGCCTGCGTAGGCGCGGTGCGCGCGGCAACTGAAATGCTCGGTTACTCGACCATGGATGTGGTGTCCGGCGCCGGCCACGATGCGATCTACGCCGCGCGCCTGGCGCCGTCCGGCATGATCTTCGTGCCGTGCAAGGACGGGATCAGCCACAACGAGATCGAAGACGCCAAGCCGGAACACCTGGAAGCGGGCTGCAATGTACTGCTGCACGCAATGCTTGAGCGGGCAGTAGTTGCGAGCTAGACTTATTCAAAATTCACTGCGGAAATCTCGTCGGCGAAGTCCTACCGGTGCAGGCGGGAGCATCCGATTCTGGTACGTGCGTTAGCTTGTTAGGCTGTCTATTTCTATGGAGATAACGACATGCGCGCACTCACGTACCACGGCAGCCACGACGTCAAGGTCGACAACGTCCCCGACCCCATCTTGCAGGAGCCGGACGACATTTTGTTGAAGGTGACGGCCACCGCCATCTGCGGCTCCGACCTGCACATGTACCGCGGCAAGATCCCGGCCATGGAAAGCGGCGACATCCTGGGCCACGAATTCATGGGCGAAGTGGTCGACGCCGGTCCCGACGTCAAAAAACTGCAAAAGGGCGACCGCGTGGTGGTGCCTTTCGTGATCGCCTGCGGCAGCTGTTTTTTCTGCGACCTCGAGGCCTTTTCGGCCTGCGAAAAAACCAATCCCGGGCGCGGCTCCATCATGAACAAGAAAAGCCTGCGTTCGGGTGCCGCGCTGTTTGGCTTTAGTCACCTGTACGGCGGTATTCCGGGCGGACAGGCCGAGTACGTGCGCGTGCCCAAGGCGAACGTGGGTCCGATCAAGATCCCCATGACGCTGACCGACGAGCAGGTGCTGTTCCTGAGCGATATCCTCCCCACCGGCTACCAGGCGGTCTTGAACACGGGCGTCGGCAAGGGCGGCAGCCTGGCCATTTTTGGCGCAGGCCCGGTAGGCCAGATGGCGGCGGCATCGGCACGCATGCTGGGCATCGAAAAAATCTTCATGGTCGACCATCACCCGTTCCGGCTGGAGTTCGCGCGCAAGACCTATAACGTCATCCCAGTCAATTTTGATGAATGCGATGCGGCCGAATTCATCATCGATAATACGGATTTTCGCGGTGTCGACGGCGTGGTCGACGCAGTCGGCTTTGAAGCGAAGGGCAGCACGGTCGAAACGGTGCTGGCCAACCTCAAGCTCGAAGGCAGCAGCGGCAAGGCACTGCGCCAGTGCATCGCGGCGTGCCGGCGCGGCGGCACCATCAGCGTGCCGGGGCTGTATGCGGGCTTCATCCACGGCTTTTTGTTTGGCGACGTGTTCGAGAAGGGCATCTCGTTCAAGACCGGCCAGACCAACGTGCAAAAGTACATGCCCGAGCTGCTTGAAGCGATTGAGCGCGGCGACCTGCGCCCGCACGAAATCATTTCGCACCGCTTGCCGCTTGCGCAAGCCGCCGAAGGCTACAAGATGTTCGACAAAAAGGAGGACGAGTGCCGCAAGGTTATCCTGACGCCTTGATGTGCATGCCGTGCGCGGCGATCCTGGCGCAGTTGCGCCCGGCCTGCTTGGCCTGATAGAGCGCCGCGTCGGCGCGCGAGAGCGAGGCGGTAATGGCAGCATCCTCGCGCGCCATGACCGAAATGCCGATGCTGACGGTAACGTCGATGCACAAGGCGCCGTCGCGCAGCGGGAAGTCGGCCAGGCGTGCGCGTACCCGTTCGGCAAAACCGAAAGCGTCGGCCATGTCGGCTCCCGACAGGATGATGGCGAACTCTTCGCCGCCGATGCGCCCCACCGAATCGACCTTGCGCAACTCGTGCAGCAGCACTTGCGAAAAGTGCCGCAAGACGTCGTCGCCGCGCGCGTGGCCATGGCGGTCGTTGATTTCCTTGAACAGGTCCAGGTCGAACATCAGCACGGCCGCCAGCGCCGAGCCGTCGCGCTGCACGCGCGCCAGTTCCTGCTCCATGCGCGCCATGATCTGGCGCCGGTTGGGCAGGCCCGTAAGAAAATCCGTGGCGGCGGCGTCGTGCAGCTTGAGTTCAAGCTGCTTGTGGACGGTAATATCGGAGATGAAGCCGTGCCACACGGTGCTGCCGTCGCCCAGGCGGCGCGGGCGCGCTTCACCTTCGCGCCAGCGCTCGCCCACGTCGGGCAGCAGCACCCTGAACTGCATGTGCCAACGCTCCAGCGCGGCGCCGGATGCGGCCAGCGAATCGCGGTAGGCGTGCAAGTCCTCGGGATGGATCACGCACTCGACGACCGAGGCGTTCAGCGCTGCCAGTGTGGCGGTGGTGCCGAAGATGGCCTCGATGCCGGCGCTGGCATACGGGAAGCTGGCCACGCCGTCGGCATCCTCGCGATACTGGTAGACCAGGCCCGGGACTTCATCGGTGAGGTTGGTGAGCAGTTCGGCGCTGCGGCGCAGCTTGTCGGACAGGGCCACGGTGTCGGTGATGTCGGTGGTCACGCCGCTCATGCGCAGCGGCTTGCCGTGCGCATCGCGGCTGACGACCCGCCCCCGGCTAAGTACCCAAATATAGCTGCCATCCTTGCACCGCAGCCGGTGTTCGACCGCATAGTTGTCGCTGACCTGGTCGAAGTGGGCACGGATAGTGGCCTGCACGCCAAGCAGGTCGGCAGGATGGACGCGCGTGTAGCTCTCCTCGATGCGGTCGCTTACTTCGTGCTCGTCATAGCCCAGCATCGCCTTCCAGGCGCGCGAATAGACAATGCGGCCGCTCGGGATGTCGCGATCCCACACGCCGATGCCGCTGTGGGAAACGGCCAGTATCAACGCCGCGTCGCTGCTGTCGGACGCAATGCTTGCCTCATCGTTGACCATGTCGGTGCACTTCTAAAGTAATTCCATGATGCAACGATAACACACCCGGCCCGGCGTGAATTTATGCGGGGCGAAAACTGCGCAGGAAGTCGAGGACGACTTGCGCGGCCAGTTCGGCGTCGTCGGCCGTCATCGTCTCGAGCCGGTTGTGGCTGATGCCGCCATTGCCGCAGCGCGCGAACAGCATGGCGACGTCGGTCACCCTGGCCATGGCCATGGCATCGTGCCCGGCGCCGGAAGCAAGGTCGTGGCGCGGCAGGCCGGCCCGTTCGATGGCGCTCCCAAGCTGCGCCATCAGCCACGGCGCGCACGGCGCGGCCGCCGCCGAGACAATCTGCTCGACGCCCGCTTCCACCTGGCGCCGCGCGCAAATGGCAGCGATGCCGTCGAGGATGTCTTGCACGGCCGCCAGGCGCACCGCGTCGTCGGCGGCGCGAATGTCGAGCGAGAGTGTGCAATGCCCGGGGATCACGTTGACCGAGCCATTGGGCACTTCAAGCTGCCCGACCGTGCCCACCAGCGCCGGCCCTTGGGCGCAGCGCTGTTCGACCAGCAGGACGATTTCGGCGGCTGCCGCAGCGGCGTCGCGGCGCATGTGCATGGGGGTGGTGCCGGCGTGGCCGGCCAGCCCGGTCAGCGCGACCAGATAGCGCGAGCTGCCGGCAATCGCGCTCACTACGCCGACCGCCAGGCCGTGCTCAAGCAGCACCGGGCCTTGTTCGATGTGCACTTCAAAAAAGCCGAGCAGCGCCTGCGGGTCGCGCGCGATGGATGGGATGGCAGCCGGGTCGTGGCCGGCTGCCGCCAGCGCCTCGCGCATCGTCACGCCGTCGGCGTCAATTTTGTCGAGCAGCGCCACGTCGAACGCACCGGTGACCGCGTTGCTGCCCAAAAAAGTGCTCTTGAAGCGCACGCCTTCTTCTTCGGCAAAGGCCACTACCTCCAGGTGAAAGGGCAGTCGCTCGCCGCGCGCGTGCAGGTGCCGCACCAGCGCGATGGGCAGCACGATGCCCAGGCGCCCGTCGTACTTGCCGCCGTCGCGCACGGTGTCGTAGTGCGAACCGGTCATCAAGGTCTTGGCGCCCGCTACGTCGGACAGGTAGCGCCCGGCCACGTTGCCGACGGCGTCGATCTGCACTTGCATGCCGGCCTCGCGCATCCATGTGGCCAGCTGTTCGGCGGTGCGCCGGTGCACGCCGGTCATGTAGGAGCAGGTCAGGCCGTCTTCCATTTCACTCCAGGCACCGATGGTGTCGAGCCACTCCATCAGCAATGGTCCGAACGCGTGCTGCACGCCCAGCAGGTCGTTGATGCGCAGTTCGGCGATGCGGTGGACCTGGCGCAGGCATTCGGCCATTTCGCCGACGCGCGCGTTAGATAGCCTTAGCCGGCGCGCAAAGGTCGCGATAATCGCTTCGCGCGTGAGGCCTTGACCGGTGGGACCCTTGACGGCCAGGATGAACGGAAAGCCGAACTTGGCGTTGTAGGCGGCGTTGAGCGCGTGCAGCGCGGTAAATTCAGTCGCGCTGCACAGGTTCAGGCCTGACCTGGCTTGTTCGATCGTCGACTCGGCCGTCAGCTGGCCCGCGATTGCCGCCTTGCCGGCCAGTTCCGGGTGGGCGCGCAACAGGGCAAGCTGCTCGTCGACGCTGGCGGCGCTGACCACGCCTTGCAGGGCGAACTTGAGCGCAGCCACGCTGGCAAACGGGCGCTGGCCGGCGGCGCGCTGGGCGATCCAGGGCGAATGCTCGTAGATCCCGCGCAGGGTGGCGACAAAGTCGCTCGGCGCGCAGCTGTTCAAGTGGGCAAGTGTCGTCATGGTGTGGGTATCATGTGGAATGTCTTCAGATGATAGCGCCGACGACGCTCCCGTTCATATGGCATGGCTGATAAGTCTTATCGCTGCACCAGCGCCCTGGCCGCGGCGCTGACCTGGTCGCGCAGCCATTTGTGTTCGGGCGCCTGGTGCACGCGCTCGTGCCACAGCTGATAAAAACGCATCGGCGGGAACTTGACGGGCACCGTGAAAATTTTCAGCGGCAGCGTTTTTTCATAGAAGCGGATGAACTGGCGCCCGGTGGTGAGCACCAGGTCGGTCTGGGTCAGCATGTAGGGGATCAGGCCAAAGTAGGCCGACTCCACCGCCACCTTGCGCTGCATGCCCTGGCGCTCGAGGAAGGCGTCGATCACGCCATGGTAGCCGGGCAGCATCTGCGACGGCGCCACGTGCGGCAGGCCCAGATAGTCGTCGATGGTCATGGCGTCGGCCTCGGTGCGCCTGGCGTACGGGCTGTCGGCGCGCATGGCGCAGATGATCGGGTCTTCGAACAGCTTGGAAATATGCAGGTGCGCGGGCGGCTCGTCCCAGTTGGCGATGACCAGGTCCATGTCGCCGTCCGAGAGCATGCGGATGTAGTCGACGCCCGGGCCCAGGCTGTGGATCACTACGCGGCTGTTGGGCGAACCGCGGCGCAGGTCGGCCACCACATTGGGCAGGAACTGGCTGTCGAGGTAGTCGGGCGCGGCGATGTGGAAGGTGCGCGCTTCTTCCTGCGGCACGAAGGGCGCCTTGCGGGTGAACAGGCTCTCGGTTTCGTCGAGGATGCGCTTGGCCGGCTTGAGCAAGCTTTCGCCGTGCTGGGTGGGCACCATGCCGCGCGCGCCGCGCACCAGCAATGGGTCGCCGGTGAGTTCGCGCAGCTTGCGCAGCGAGGCTGAAATGGAAGGCTGCGGCTGGTTGAGCTTGAGCGCCACGCGCGAAACGTTTTTTTCGACCAGCAGCAGGTACAGGATGCGGATCAGGTGCAGGTCGAGGTGCTGGGGGAGGCTGGCCATGATGCGCTCTATATATGAATTCGGGTATGTCAAATATACGCGATATTTCATGTTGAAGGCTGAGAATGAGGCTATCGTTGATAAGATAGCACTCCTGCATCCCTCGCTCTCGCAACAAGGAAAACCAAGGAACCCCATGGAAGTTTTTGCATATCTGGTCCCGTATGGCCTTGAGTGGCTCAACCTGATCGTGCGCTGGCTGCACGTGATCACCGGTATTGCGTGGATCGGCGCTTCGTTTTACTTTGTCTGGCTTGATAACACGATCCGCCCTCCCGCGCCGGGGTCAAGCCTGGCCGCCAAGGGTGTCTCGGGCGAACTGTGGGCGGTGCACGGCGGCGGCTTTTACAATCCGCAAAAGTACCTGAACGCGCCGCCTGAACTGCCCAAGGAGCTGCACTGGTTCAAGTGGGAAGCGTATTCGACGTGGCTGTCGGGCTTTGCGCTGCTCACCATCGTGTACTACTTCAACGCGCAAGCGATGATGGTTGACCAGGCCGTGGCCGACCTGTCGTCCTGGCAGGCGGTGGGCATCGGCCTTGGCAGCCTGGTCGTCGGCTGGACCGTCTACGACCTGCTGTGCCGGTCAAGGCTGGGCAAGCATGACCTGGCCTTCGGCGTGGTGATCTTTTTGTTCCTGGTCGCCAGCGCCTTTGTGCTCAACAAATTGTTGAGCGGTCGCGCGGCCTATATCCACGTGGGTGCGATGATCGGCACCATGATGGTGGCCAATGTGCTGATGCTGATTATTCCCGGCCAGCGTAAGATGGTCGCGGCCATGACGGCGGGGCAAACGCCCGACCCGGTGCACGGCCAGAAGGCCAAGCAGCGCAGCGTGCATAACAACTACTTCACGCTGCCGGTCCTGTTCATCATGATCAGCAACCACTACGCGATGACCTACCGCCACCAGCATGCATGGGCGGTGCTGGCGGTGATGATGGCCGCAGGAGTCCTGATCCGCCACTTCTTCAACCTGCGCCACAAGGGCCGGGTGGCGTGGCGCTATCCGGTGGCGGGCGTGGCGCTGCTGTTTGGCCTTGCGGTGGCGATTGCGCCCAAGGCACCTGTAACCGCGGCTGCCGCTGCCGACCCTGCGGTGCAGTTCGCGCGCGTCCAGGCCATCGTCACGCAGCGCTGCGTGAGCTGCCACGCGGCCAGTCCCACGCAGCCGGGCTTTGCCAGCGCGCCGGCCGGCATCATGCTGCACAGCGAAGCGGAGATCCGCAAGAATGCGGCCAAGATCTACCAGCAGGCCGTGCAGCTCAAGGCCATGCCGCTGGCGAACCTGACCAACATGACGGACGCCGAACGGGCGCAGCTCGCTGCGTGGTTCGAAGCGGGCGCCAAATAAAAACGAAGCACGACCAAAACAAGGAAAGCGATGACCATGCAAACCCAGGAAAAACTCACCGGCTGGATCGACGCCCACTTCAACGAACAGATCGCGTTCCTGCAGCGGCTGATTCAAAAGAGCACCGATACGCCGCCCGGCGACAACGCGCCGCACGCCGAACTGGTGGCGGGCCTGGTCGAGGCCTTCGGCTGGCACGCCGAGCAGCATGCGGTGCCGGCGCAGGCCGTGCACGACTACGGCATGCAAAGCATCACCAACTTGATCATCCGCCGGCCGTATGCCGACGGCGGCCCGACCATCGCGCTCAATGCGCATGGCGACGTGGTGCCGCCGGGCGAAGGCTGGACCCATGATCCGTACGGCGGCGAAGTGGCCGACGGCTATATCTACGGACGCGCGGCGGCGGTGTCAAAAAGCGATTTTTCGACTTATATATTCGCCGTGCGCGCGCTCGAAGCGATCGGCGTGCCGCTCACCGGCGCGCTGGAGCTGCACTTTACGTATGACGAAGAATTCGGCGGCCTGCTGGGACCGCTCTGGCTGCTGGAGCAAAAGCTGACCCGGCCCGACTTCGTCATCGCGGCGGGATTTAGCTACAACATCGTCACCGCGCACAACGCATGCCTGCAGCTTGAAGTGACCGTGCACGGCAAATCGGGGCACGGCGCCATGCCGGAGACGGGGCACGATGCGCTGCAGGCCGCGAACAAGATCCTCACCGCGATCTACGACGCGCTGCCGGCGCTGGGGAAAATCAAGTCGACCGTGCCGGGCATCGATTCGCCGACCATGCTGGTGGGCCGGATTGACGGCGGCACCAACACCAACGTGGTGCCGGGAAAAGTGGTCATGAAGATGGACCGGCGCATGATTCCGGACGAGGACCCGGTGGTGGTAGAGGCGCAGGTGCGCGCGCTGATCGAAGGCGCGGTGGCCGGTCTGCCGGGGATCCGGCTGGAGATTCGGCGCCTGCTGCTGTCGCATGCGCTGCGAGCGTTGCCGGGGTCGGACAAACTGGTGGCCAGTTTGCAGAAAAACGGCAGGCAGCTGATGGGCCAGGAGATTACGGCGCTGGGCACGCCGCTGTATGCCGACGCGCGCCTGTATGGCGAGCATGGGATACCGGCAGTGCTGTATGGGGCGGGGCCGCGCACGGTGCCCGAGTCGAATGCGAAAAAAGCGGACGAGCGGCTCGCGCTCGATGATTTGCGCAAGGCGACCAAGGTGGTGGCCTTGACGCTGCTTGATTTTCTGGGTGCTCAGAACGCTGACCCGGCTGCTTAGCCCGGCTGCTCGGCCCACCCCCTGCACCCGGCAGGGGGAAGGGACGCTTTCAAAACCGATTCTTCGCCGGTTCAGCCGTCTTGCTTGTTGTGCGCAACTTTCGGCTGCCCGTTCCGTAACAGGATAACGATCCTGAAGGCCATCCAGCCGGCGGCCAGCGCGCCTGGCATGTACTCAACCAGTTCCACGATCAGCCCCGCGAGGCCAGCTGGCGCAGCTCGGCCGCCAGGCTTGGCTGCATGTCCTGGTATTCGTTCGCCATCGAGATCAATTTCATGTGGTTTTTCGCGCGCTGACGCCCCGACACGCCTGGCGTCCCGGCCTTAATTTCCTGCGCGACGAACTGGCGCTCCTGTGCGGCAAACAGGGCCTTGGCGAAAGTCCGCGCTGCCTTGACGGCATCGCGCAGATGACTGCGCAAGGTGGCGGTGGAGTGGAAAGTGGCGGTGCTCATGGCGTATCCTCGAGTGCATTAAGTTGTTGCTGTCAATTATATGAGTCCACAAGAAATAAAGAAAATTTAGATTTGTGATGGTCGTCATAAAAAATACGAATATCTGAGGACGCCTGCACGCCGCGCGATCACCGCCGCCAATACGAGATATTCACTTGACGTATGGAAACTTTTATTGCTCTTAGAGAAGTTCAAGCGCGCCTCTTCAAGCCGATAGTCGGGAAATTGCACAGGAATCGCAGCACACTTTGCGCCGCCTGCAAGTCACCATTTGTCGTTGAAGTTGTAGAAATTTGTAAATTGATATTGAATACGGGTTAAAAGATTCTAATTGGAATCTTTTACGACAAGAATTCTGTCTCAAAATAAACATCAAGACACAATTGGACTCATTTCGATAAATCAATTGACCAAGCTCGTGCGCGCGCCTTAGCCTCAATCGATGCGCATAGCGACGCATCTGGCTGCGATCCAGTCGGACCCATACAATATATTTACCTTCTTGGAGTAAACATGAATTTTCAAAAGACTTTGCTGGCCGCCGCCATTGCTGCCTTGCCATTGCTGGCTGCGGAATCGGCGTTCGCATCGAATCAATTGATGGGCGGCCCGGTCGCTATCTCGGCTTCTGCGCAAGCAGGCGTGGTCGGCGCGCTGATGTCCCAGCGCGGCAAGAACGGCCTTGGCGCAGAGCACGGCTTCGCAGTCGCGGCCCAGCACCCGGGCGTGTCCGGCACCACGATTTCGCGCCTGCACCACACTTACAAGGGCGTGCGCGTGTACGGTTCGGAGTCGGTCGTGGTGACCGGTTCGCGTGGCGAAATCGTCAGCGAGTCCATCGCCGACCGCCGTTCGTCGCTGGGCCGGCAAGGCGCCTTGAACGTGAACGCCTCGGTAACGGCAGCAGCCGCCATTGCCAAAGCCGCAGGCTCGGTACAAAAAGGTGCGGCGATCGATCCGCCAAGCGCCGAACTGATGCTCTACCCGATCATGAAGGAAGTACGCGTTGCGTCCGCCGCCAACAAGGCTGAGAGCGAACTGAACGCGATGGACCTGGAAGAAGTCGTTTCCGGCTACGAACTGGCCTACCTGGTCAAGACCCGGACCCTGGCCGGCGAGCGCCGCGTATTCCACGACACCATCGTCAGCGCCAAGACCGGCGCCATCCTCGAGCAATGGGATGCGCTGCAGACCGTGGCCGGCACCGGTAACAGCCAGTACAACGGCAGCGTGCCGCTCAACACCAAGTTGGTCGGTTCCGCCTACCAGATGATCGACACCTCGCGCGGCGTGGCCGGCACTTACGGCGGCATGGCGATCACCAACGCCAACCATGGCACCACGGCCGGCGCGCTCTACAGCAACACAACCAATACCTGGGGCGACGGCCAGCAGTACATCGCCGGCGGCAGCACCACCAATGCCAACGGCGAGACCGCGGCGGTCAATGCCATGTGGGGCTTGATGAACACCTACGACATGTACAAGAACGTGTTGGGCTGGCAGTCGCTGAACGGCCAGAACACCGCGACCTACATTGCCGTGCACGTCAACACCGCTTACGACAACGCCTATTACACCGACACGTGCAAATGCATGTACATCGGCGACGGCGGCAGCGGCTTCAACAACCTGGGTTCAATCGACGTGATCGGTCACGAAATGTCGCACGGTATCACCGCTGCCACGTCGAACCTGGCTTACCGCGGCGAGTCCGGCGGCCTGAACGAGTCGAACTCGGATATCGGCGGCGACATGACCGAAGCCTACGCGCGCGCCGGCGGCACTGGCACCGTCATCCCGAACACGGGCAACGACTGGGTGACCGGCAAGGAAATCGCCAAGGATGGCTTGCCGCTGCGCTACATGTACAAGCCAAGCAAGGATGGCGCCAGCCCTGACGCATGGAGCACCTCGCTCAAGCGCCTGGACGTGCACTACAGCAGCGGCCCGAACAACCGCATGTTCTATTTCCTGTCGCAAGGTTCGAACGCTACCAGCACCAGCGAGTACTACAGCAAGTACCTGGTCCAGGCGCCGAAGGCCATGACCGGCATTGGCAGCGACAAGGCGATGCGCATCTGGTTCAAGGCGCTGAGCACCAAGTTCACCTCGACGACCAACTATGCCGACGCCCGCACCAAGGTGCTGGCCGCCGCGCAGGAACTGTATGGCGTGGGCAGCAGGGAAGCGAAGGCTGTCCAGCGCGCCTACGCGGCCATCAACGTGGGCGCCGACATCGCCGAGTAAGCAAGACCGGGCCGTTCACCAGGACGATCTTTTCAAGCAGCAAACGCCCCCGCCACCTGCGGGGGCGTCGCGTTTACGGCAAGCTTTGGGGTTCGGCAAAAGTGGTCTGACCCCCAGTTTTGATGGGACGAAAAAATGCCGCTATTGCTAGCGGCATTTTTCATCGTACGCTGAGCGGCGAGATTACCAGCCGATGTCGCGCATCAGCGGCAGCGTCAAGTCCTTCGGCGCGTCCAGCACGATGCCCAGATCGGCGTTGATGTTCGGCTCCATCAGCAGGTTAGGCGAGGCCGAGACATCCCAGTGCGATACCGACGAACCAGAGGCGAGCACGGAGGGGGTGTACAGCAGCGGACGGCCACGCGAGTCAGCACCAGCGATGCGGGTTGGATCGGACGACCACAGCGCCGTCGCGGTTCCTGGACCATTGCGCGAGCCGTAAGGCACCGCGCCCGGTACGGCGGCCTTGAGCAGGTCGCCGTCAGCCATCGCTACGGCGCCCGAAGGAATCGTGATCGAGCCATCGGCGCCGGCCGGCAGCAAGGCGCCCGCCACGTTGTTGACCAGGATGGCGCCAATTGCGCCGGCGTTCTGGGCATTTTTCACCTTGATGACAAAGGTGCAACCGCCGCGCGAAATGATGGCGACCTTGCCCTTGACGGCCATTGTGTTAGCAGCCTCGTACGGGGCGCAGCCAGGCCCAGCTTCGCCAGCCTGGGCCTTGATGTTGGCCAGCGCGCCGAAGGTGCTTGGCGTGACCGGGACGGCGCCGAACGGCGACGGGTTGTAGTCGATCACGCGCGAGGCGCCAGGCTGCGGTGAGGTTATTTGCAGTACCGGCGTGGCCTTGAGCAGTGCCGCCGCTTTGACTGCGTTGGTGCCGATCCACGCCAGCTTGAGCGGGTTAACAGCCGATGCCTTGCGCTCGGCATCCGTCATGTTTAGCCAGGTCTTCTGGGCCGTGTTGTCGTACATAAACTGTTCCCACACGCTTGGACGGTTCTGCACGCGCGCGCCGGTCGAGGTCGTGATGGTCAGTGCCGAAAAGCCCAGTCCGTGACCCAGTTCATGCAGCAGCGTTTCAACGAAGTTGACGTTGGAGCCAGCATTGCCGTCCAGGCCCAGGTAGAAGGAGCTGCCGGCCAGGCAATCAGGATTGCCCAGGTTGGCGTTGAACTGGGTCTTGATGTCGACGTTGCCGTAGCCCGTACCGTCGTCCGGTTCGCCTTCGCTCAGGTTGGTGCCGGCAATTTTGTTGGCCAGTGCCTGGTGGTACCAGGTGTTAGGCAGAGCGCCTGGGAAATCATGCCAGATGTTCCACGCGCCGGCGCTGCCCAGTACCGCCGAGTTGGCGGTGCAGGTCAGTGCTTCCCAGCCGGCGCTGACGGTGATGTTGACGTTGCTCTGGAGGTTGCGTTCCCAGATGTCGGCCACGTGGCGGTACACGATGTAGCGCTGCTCGCCCAGCGTGGTGCCCATGTTGCCGCCAACTGGCGCGACCGGGGTCGGGTCATTGAAGCCCACGCCCGGCGCGTCGCGCTTGGAAATGGTGATGGTGGCCGCCGACGAGGCCAGGCAGGTGACGGCGCAGGCCAGAGCGATGAAGGTGCGGGTTGCTGTTGGGATAGAAAACATACGCATTGGGCTTACTCCGTGACCGTGGTTGGTGCCGGGGTGACGGCATGCGGGGTGTGATTGGCGTGACCAGCGGCATCCTGGCACTCATGGACCAGCGTACCGTCGGCGGCGCGCACCACGGTGGCGCTGCTGATCATGTCGTCGTTCAGGCGCAGGCCGGCAGCGCCGCTGCGATGGTGTTTGCTGCGCATCGGCTCCGGTGCGATGCGCATGGCCGCGATTTTTGCTTTGCGTGCCGCGCGCAGTGCATTGTGTTCTTCCGGCGTGGCAGCGCGCAGCTTGCCGCTATCCTTGTCGCGTACGACGACAGCGTCGTCCTGCGTGAGTTCATTTGCGGCTTGCGCATTTGCGTGGGGCAGCGCGAACGCGCCGGCCAGTGCCAGGCACAGTGCGGCAGCGCGCAGGGCGCGCTGCGATTTGATTTGGTCAGACATGTCAATCTCCTTGTTTGGTGGTGCGATCAGTGGCGTTTGCGATAGGACGCCAGTGGTTCATTAACGGCGAATCTGGCGGCGGCGTGCTGCCATCAGGCCGAGCAGGCCGGCGCCAAACATGAACATGGTCGCAGGTTCCGGTACGGTCGTGATCAGAAGCGAATCGACGCCGACGAAGTTGGACGCTTCGTAGGAACCAGAATACTGAATGCCGAAGCGCGCCACGCCCGAGCCCATGCCGGCGAAATTGAGCACATAGCGGGTCCACTCGCCGGTCGGCACGGTAAACACGGGATTGAGCGTGAACGCATTCAGGGCGCTGCTGCCGTTGCTCATGCCGAAGGCCAGCTGGTCGCTGAAACCGTCAGCCGCATCAGCCTTGGCCCAGAACGAAATGCTGCCCGAGCTGACCACCGAGAACGTCGGCGAGATCAGCCAGTTGTTGATCGCGCCCTGGCTTGCATTGTTATAGCCCGCTGCGATGTATTGATGGGTGGCGCCTGCCTGGGCATGCATCAGGCTTGGCACACCTTGGAACCAGTCTGCGGCCACGCCGACGTTCGGGCTGGCATTGTTGAGCACCCAACCTGCACTAGTCAGGGCGGCAACATTATTGAAATCCTGGCTTACCAGAACACTTGCATTTGCTGTAGCCATGGTCCCGATCAGGGCGATGGCGCCTAAAGCTTGCTTGATCATTCTCTTATTTCTCCGAAGTAAGTAATAGCGGGATCTTCTATGCATAAAGTTTGTGACCGAATGCATGATTCCCTGTTTTATTGCAGTGCAGTAAAGAACTGGTTTTTCTGAACGTTAACATTTTGATAGCGCGTTTTGGCGACGAAATGTCTACGGACAGGCCATAATATGAGCAACTTTCATACCAGATCCCCAACACCTTGATTCTGTTCGCCTTTGGATTTTTATCACGTGTTTATTTGATCAAGTGTAAAGTTTTCCGACAGAAATGAAGCGTTTTTGCGTGACAGCAGTGCGCCAGCCAAGCGCGCCGTGCACCTTACGGGCGCGCCGCTGTCCCCAAATGACGCTGTGCAGTGCAGCAAATCTCGGCAATATGGGCAGAAACGGGAGGCTGAAGAGCTCGTCCCAAACTGTGGTTAACTAGGTAGCTTTTCCCATTGGAGCCCAGATGCCCTCACTGCCCGCGACCACCCCGAAATGGGGCATGGCGCTTGACCTGGAACGCTGCATCGGGTGCCACGCCTGTTCGGTTGCTTGTAAAGTCGAAAATTCCGTCCCACTGGGCAATTTCCGCACCAAGGTTTACTACTATGACTTCGCCGCCATCAACCCCTTCAACAAGAAGGAAACGATGAAGCGCGCCTTCCTGCCCACGCTGTGCATGCAGTGCGAAGACGCACCGTGCCTGAGCGCCTGCGAGCAGGACGCCATCACCCGCGACGCCGACGGCATTGTGCGCATCAACGAAAACAAGTGCGACAGCGACCGCGCATGCATCAAGGCGTGCCCGTACGGCGCCATCCACCAGGACCCGGTGACCAAGCTGGCCGACAAGTGCGACTTTTGCTCGCATCGTCTGGAAGCACACTTGCTGCCCGCCTGCGTGGAAGTGTGCCCGGCCGATGTCTTCGCCTTTGGCGACCTGAATGATCCGGCCAGCAAGATCAATGCCTTCAACAAGAAGCACGGCAAGGAATTGTCGGTGCTCAAGCCCGAAGAAAAAACCAGGCCGGCAGTCAAATACCGCGGCATCGGCACGGTCGCGCCGCGTGCCATGGAAAAGAAAATCCCCAAGGGCCACAACCACGACCCGTTTTCCTACGAGATCGATACCTGGGGCCAGCTGCAGTCGCAGTTCGCCCGGTCCCCGGTCAAGAAAGGCTGACGACATGGACCGCAGAACATTCATCAGGAACGGCATCGGCTCGATGGCCACGCTTGGCGTGGGCGAACTCATTATGCTCACGCCGTCCACCGCGCAGGCGATGTCGTACCGGCCGCTGGCCGACGGCCACCAGCGCAAGATCAAAAACAACTACAGGACGGCAAAGCGGGTCACCAGCGTGTGCCTCAATTGCTCCACCGTGTGCGGCATTGAAGGCTTTGTGCAGGATAACAAGGTCATCAAGATACGCGGCAATCCGCTCGACCCGAACATGGGCAGCCACATGACGTGCGCCAAGGGCCAGTCTGGCCCCAACGTGAACGATTATCCGGAGCGCTTGCTGTACCCGCTGGCGCGCGCCGGCGAGCGCGGCTCGGGCCTGTGGAAGCGCATCACCTGGGAGCAAGCTTACGAAGAAGTCGCGCGCCGCATCCGCGCCAGCATCGACGCCGGCCACCCGGAACGCGTGTGCATCCACCAGGGCCGCTCGCGCATCGAGGCCGAGATCGGGCGCTTTCTGGACGCCATCGGCACGCCGGTGCTGCTCAATCACCGCGCGATCTGTTCGTCGAACAAGCGCGCGGCCAATTACGTCTCGCTCGGGGAGACCGACTGGGAGTCGATCGACGCCGAGCGCTGCACCTATTTCCTCAACTTCGGCGCCAATTTCTACGAGGCGCACCAGGGCGGTCTGCACCTGGTCTCGCGCGTGGTCAAGGCGCGCTACGACCATGGCGCCAAGCTGGTCACCTTTGACGTCCGGCTGTCCAATACGGCCGGGCGCAGCGACGAATGGCACCAGCCGTTTCCCGGCACGGAAGGCGCGCTTGCCCTGGCGATGGCGCACGTGATCGTGCGTGACAATGAAGTGGACCATGACTTCATCGACAAATTCGTGCAGCCCGGGCTGGACACCATCCGCGCCTGGCTGGCGCCTTGCACGCCGAAGTGGGCCGAAAAGCTCTCGGGCGTCGCTGCCGCCGATATCACCCGGCTGGCGCTGGAGTTCGCGCGCAAGCGCCCGGCGGTGGCCGCCTTTACCAACCGCGGCACCGGCGCCCACTACAATGGTTTTAACGCCGAGCGCGCCGTCGTCATGCTCAATGCGCTGGTGGGATCGGTGGCCAAGGTGGGCGGCTACTGCTACGGGCTGGATGAAAAGCTGTCGCAGGCGCGCTATCCCGCTCCCGAACCGAGGCCGCCGAAACCGGCCGTCCGCACCGACCTGGAAGACCCGCCGGAGTGGCCGCTGGCCAACCGCTGGCAAAAGATGAAGGTCGGGCAAGTCGTCTTCGACTACCTGCGCCAGGGCCGCGCCAAGCTGGACGTCTACCTCAGTTACACGATTGCCGCGCCAATGACCTGGCCGGAAGGGCGCAGCACCACGGTCGACGTGCTCAAGGATGAAAAACTGATTCCCTTTCACGCTTGTTCGGACGTGGTGTATTCGGAAATGGCGCACTATGCCGACATGATCCTGCCCGACGCGACCTACCTCGAACGCTGGGGCATGGACATCCGCAACAACATGGAATTGCAGCATTTCGTCACGTTGCGCCAGCCCATGGTGACCCCGCCCGAAGGCGCAACCAGCTTTGCCGATGTGCTGTTCGAAATTGGCAAGCGGCTGGGGCCGGAGCAGTCGAAGTATTTTCAGTTCGGCAAGCACGAAGACTTCGTGCGGCACCAATGCTCAAAACTGCCGACCAAGGGCGCCGACGGCAAAGTATTCAAGGATGGCTTCGAGTTCATGAAGCACTACGGGGTGTACGTCGACAGCGCCGCGCCCAAGCCGTACGAGGTGTACCGCAAGGCGCTGACCCCGGCCGCGCTCAAGGGTAGCCGGGTGGACGAGAAAACGCGCGTGATCTACCAGGCCGACGAGAAGGGCAAGGAAAAAGCGATCGGGCTGATGGTGGATGCGACACCGGTGCGCGGCTTTGCCACGCCGTCGCGCAAGTTCGAAATCTATGCGCCGGAAGTGGAGAAAGTGGCCGCCACGATGGGCATGCGCGACGACGGGCTGCCCACGTTCCACGAGGTGCCGTCGCACGTGGACCTTGGCGCCGATCGCCTGATCTTGACCACGTTCAAATGGAACGTTCACACGCAGGGCAGGACCGCGTCGCAAAAGTACCTGGCCGAGATTGTGCATGACAATCCGATGTGGATCCATGCCACGACCGCCGGCAAACTTGGCATCAAGACGGGCGACACGGTGGAGCTGACCACGTACCGGCCCGTCAGCGGCGTGCTGGGCGACAAGGCCTATCGCGGCAACGGGGAAGTGCTTGGCTCCGCGCAGGTCAAGGCGTTCGTGACGAAGGGCATTCATCCGCGCGTGGTGGCGGTGTCCAATTCGTTAGGCTGGATCACCGGCGGCCGCGCGGCCGAGGGCGAACGCGGGCGGCGGGTGGAGGTGGCGGCCAAAGGGCTGGCGCCGGATGCGGCGCTGGCGTTCGGGCCGGCCCCGGCGGTCGACGACCTTGAGTTCGGCCTGTGGTGGGACGAAAAGAACGGCGGGCGCGGCAGCGGGGTGAATATCAATGCCATTTTGCCGATCAATCCCCAGCCGCTGGTGGGAATGCAGTCGTGGTTCGATACGGTCTGCACGATCCGCAAAGCAGTGTGATAACAAGGCTGGTTCCACTTGCGGGAACCAGCTTTTTTCAGCATGACCCTTAGCCGGCCTCGAGTTTGAATGCCGTCACCAGGGCGCTCAGGCGCTGGCCCTCGTCGGCCAGCGCATCGGCCGCCGCCGCAACTTGCTTGACCAGCGTGGCGTTTTGCTGCGTGCTGGCGTCGAACTCGACGACCGCCTCGTTGACGTACTTGATTCCCTGGTTCTGTTCTTCGCTGGCGTTGCTCATTTCGCCCATGATTGCCGTCACGCGCTGAACGCTGTCGACCACCTGCAACATGGTCGCGCCGGCCTGGTCGACCAGCCGGCTGCCGCTTTCCACCGTCTGGACCGTATTGCTGATCAGCTCCTTGATTTCCTTGGCCGCCGCCGCCGAACGATGCGCCAGACTGCGCACCTCGGCCGCCACTACGGCAAAGCCGCGGCCCTGTTCGCCGGCGCGCGCCGCTTCCACCGCCGCGTTCAGCGCGAGAATATTGGTCTGGAACGCAATCGCGTCAATCACGCTGATGATGTCGACGATCTTGCGCGACGAGGCATTGATTTCGCCCATCGTATTGACTACCTGCCGTACCGCATTGCCGCCCTCGAGCGCGATCGCAGATGCACTGTGCGCAAGCGCATTGGCCTGGCGCGCGCTGTCATTGTGCTGGTGGACGGTGGCGGCCAGCCGTGCCATCGATGCGACGGTCTGCTCAATGCCGCCGGCCTGGCGCTCGGTGCGCAGCGAGAGCTCGGCATTGCCGTGCGCGATCTCGCCTGAATTGCCGGCGATGGTGTGGGCGCCTTCGCGCATGCCACCAATCGTATCGCGCATGGTGACCAGCATCTCGAACAGCGAGCGGGCCAGGCGGCCTTGCGGCGCCTCGCCAATTGCCGACAGGTCGATCCGGCCTTCCACTGCTGCCAAGGCCGACACGATTTTCTCGAATTCCGCCGCCTGGCAGGCCGACTGGCGCAGCACGGTCGCAAGAAAAATGAGCACGCCCGATTCGACCACGACGTAGGCTGCGTGGATGAATACCGTGGACAACTGCGGCCGCGTGAAGCAAAGCACGCCGTAGTTCATTTCCTGCAGATAATGGAAACTCAGGTGATGGATGGCAATGGTGGCGGCAGCGACGACGATCGGGCGCCAGTCGCGGTAAGCGAGCAAGAATGCCAGGTAGACAAAAATGCCGAAGTGCAGTTCCGTCAAGCCAGCGCCCTGGTGAATATTGAGCGCCGCAAAGACCATCACGGCAACGGCTACCACGCAGCGCGTAAGGAGCGTCCCGCGTGCCTGCAGGTAGAGGATGGTTGGCAGCCCGGCCGTGGGCAGTCCGACCAGGAGCGCCAAAGTCCAGGTATTGTGGATGCCGGCCAGCGCGAGTGAAAACAGTTGCAATGCCCACAGCACGCACAGCATCAATTTATCGGCCTCGATGGCAATTGTCCGCAAGGGGTCGTGGTGGTTCTGCATAAGATACTCCCGGCCGGAAGGCACGCGCTATGCCGCGCCACGGAGCGAAAGGCGGGCCGGTGCGCGGTGGTCAGTGGTGCGGCGGGAGGCTTGGCCGCAGGTCGGTTCGCCGCGTAGAGGCGGCGCATGCGGAACCACATTGTATCGGTGGTCGGGTGCGGGCCGCACGTTTGGGGCCCGGGCCGACGACAGAAGCCGCTTGCATGACGACGATGATACCGCATTTTCTTTTGAAAATTTCTCAATCGTATCGTGCCGTGCTGGTGTGCAACGCATCGGGCGGGCACGCACGTCCGCCCGTAAAGCTTGTCAAAAATAGTGCATATGGGAAATAAATTAGACAGGGTGCATGAAATCGCTGAAAATCGAGCACCTTTGGGCGACCGGTCGAAGGAAGGCGGGGAGGCTTTGCCAATTGCCATTGAAATTTGCCATCTGGATATTCCAACAAAAGCCGGGTCTGCTTCCGCATTTTCCTGAGTTCGTCGCAATGAAGGTGCCAAGGCGCCGGCAAAGGGGCATCCTCACTGCATCTGAACAACCCTGGAGTGAACGATGAATATGAGCAGCCAACTAGTTTTTGCCCGTGTGATCGATTTGCGCTATTTGCGTGCGCTGGTCAGGCCGAGTGCCGCAGGCATGTTGGCCCCGGGCGCTTGAGATGCAGCATCTGGCCATCATGGATGACAAAGCAGAGCCAAAGGACCTTGCATGAAAATATCGACCCGTGGTTGGCGCCTTGCAGACCTTCCCTTGCTTCTCTTGATTGTGATTATTCCAGTGCTGACGGGCCGCGCCATTGGTTTGTTCATGGATAGTTCGTCCGGGATGATCGATATTTCCGTTACGCTCGCATTCTTTGTAGCGTACGCCGGGTTTGAGGGGGCGTTTCTCGCATGGATGACCGCCTGCGCGCCAAAGTCCGTACTGCCCAGGACTGTTAGAGCCTTTGCGTTAAGAATCCAGTTACAGGTCGCTCTGCAAGTGCTCACGCGCGGCGCCGTTATCCTGATTGTTGTGATCGGAATCGACGAGCTGACATTTGCGCCAGTGCAGGGTGCCGCGCGCGTGCCGGCGCACGTTTATCTGCCGGTGTTCTCGTTTTTTGCGCAATTGGCTATCGTGTACTCAATATCGATTTCGTGGTGGCGGTGTTTGTCGCTGAAGCGAAACGGCGCCGATTTCAGCGCCCTGCTTGATGGTACTTTTAGCGACAAACGGATTGCCATCCTTGCCCCATGCGAGACGGTAGCCGTGGTGCTCGACAAACACGTCGTGAGGTTGATGAGCAAGATGACCCCGCGTTTTTCCAGGATGTTCTATCAAGCGAATATCTCCATCATTCGCACCCGCAGCGATGGCCAGCATGCATATTCTTTAAGCTGGGTGCTGTTGCCGGTTCGCGTGATCGTCACGCTTGCCGCTGTTGGCGCGGGCGCCGCAGAACTGCGCGTCCGCTGCGAACTGAGAGGTGGAATCCATCGGCTTGAGTTGTTCCCCAATCCGGCGGTCGTGCTCCCCGTTCTGCAATACCTGCAAACGAACCTCATTGAACCGCTGACCAGCGAGATGGCGCTGTCGGGCGCAGTGCGCAAGCAAGAAGAAATGCGGCGCCAAGCAGTTGAATCGCAACTACGCATTTTGCAGGCGCAGATTGAGCCGCATTTCCTGTTCAATACACTTGCAAACGTGCGCCATTTGTACCGCTCTAACGTCGAGGAAGGGGAGTCGATGATGGACCACCTTATCGTGTACCTGCGCAGCACCCTGGAAGAACTCCGCTCGGATGTGTCCACGGTTGGCAAGGAAATGGACTTGGTACTGCATTACCTTGCCATCATGAAGATCCGGATGGGCGAGCGTTTGGCGTATGCGTTTATCAGTTCGGAGCAGGTCGCAGCCATGGCGTTTCCGCCTGCCATGCTCATTTCACTGGTCGAGAATGCAATCATGCATGGTCTGAACAACAGGCCGGATGGTAAGCTGACAATCAGCGCCGCTCGGGAAGGGCAGCACCTGAGGGTAACCGTTCTTGATAACGGAGCAGGATTTTCAAGCGTACAGGGAAGCGGTGTTGGCCTGAGCAATATACGGCAGCGTCTTGAGGCAATGTACGGCACGCGCGCCTGGCTTGAGGTAGGCGCCATGGCCACCGGCGGTTTCATGGCAAGCATCATCATTCCAACTCCAGAAAGCGCGTAAAGATGCCAACAGTAATCCTCGCAGAAGATGAGCCGATTCTTCGTGCGGAACTTCATGAGGCCTTATCGGTGCTTTGGCCAGAACTGGACATTCTTGCTGAAACCAGCGATGGCATCAGTACGCTGCGCGCAATTCAGGAGCGCGCACCCGACCTGGTTTTTCTCGACATCAATATGCCGCAGTTGACCGGACTGGAAGTCGCCAAGGTCATCCAAGGCAAGACCGCCGTCGTGTTCCTGACGGCGTACAACCAGCATGCGCTTGAGGCGTTCGACCTCGGCGCCGTAGACTATCTGGTCAAGCCCTTGCATCGCGGCCGGCTTATGCAGACGATAGAGCGCTTGAAGGGCACGCTTGGCCGTGACCAAGCGCCCGTCCCGACTGCCGTGTGGGAGGCGCTTGCACCGCCAAAAGCCGAACCGAAATATCTGCGCTGGATTCAAGCCTCGGTCGGCAGCCTTCTGCGCCTGATTACCACGGATGAAATTTATTTTTTTCAGGCCGATGCAAAGTATACGCGGGTCGTCACGGCCCATGCCGAGGCACTGATTCGCAAGCCTATCAAGGACCTGATGGGCGAACTCAATCCGGACGACTTCATCCAGGTGAACCGCGGCGCAATCGTCAACCTGCGTCGCGTCGAGTCGATCTACCGCGCCGATGGCCACATGGAGGTTCGGCTCCGGGACCGCGATGAACGCTTGAATGTCAGTGTCGGCTATCAGGCAGCATTTCGTCAGCTGTAATCGGGCTGGCAGTCTCCAATTGATCGCCTGAGTCATCTGCCGACGCCAATGCCGCCATTATTGCCGCGTACGCATCCGTCACGTCAAGGCCAATGATATGGGCCGATGAGATCGCGTCCCCATCCCACCCAAAGCTGCATCAGGTAGAAAAAAATGATGCCCAATGCCAATTTTTCCTTCATCCGTTCCGGAAATCCATCGGCTCGTCGCACGACAATGGCGCGACGCTTCTGTTGGCAATAGGATGCTTCTTGTGCAGGCAAATTGCTGCTTGGCAATCTCAACTGACCAAAAGGGTACTCATGAAAAAAATTGCGCTCTGCATTCTTCCGGTCGTCGCCGCACTCACCGGTTGCGCCACGGGCAATAGCTACTTAGCAAACCGCAATACGACTGTCGAGATGTACCATATTTTCGATATTAAAACGATGGCTGGCACGAACGTGTTGACCAAGGCCGCAGCTGACGGGCTGGCACAAAATACAAGCGACCTGAATCAAACGTTGCCGCTGCAGATGGGCAAGACGGTTCCTGTCGAACCGGGTCGTTTTGTTATCGACGACATAGGTGCGAAGCTGGCGGGCTCTAACACGGGAATCGGCGCCATGATGCAAATGGCTGCGATGCAGAACGGCGGCGTGAGCATCAAGGCTGCGCGATGCGATGACGCGGTCTGGACGTCGCGCGCGCAGCGCACTATCGCCGGCTCCAGCAATTTGACGCTGTACAGCTGCCTGTATAAGTATCAGGCCGGCTACCGCCTCAACACCTATGCGGTGTTCAAAAAGACTGAAGGCGGCGTGTACCAGATTTCACGCACCATCGCCAATTCGCTGGTCGGCACACCGGAACAGTGGGTCAACAAGACGATTCTCGATACCGTCCGCGCCATTGAAAAGGCGACTGGCGCCAAGAGTGTGCGCCTCGAAGGCCAGCCGGAACTCACTGAACTTCCAACCGGCATCCTCTTCGGCAAGAACTGAGCGAGTACCGCCCCCGTCAAGTCCGGCGGTTGCCAGCGCGTTTGCGACCGCCAATGAACTGCGCTCCCAGACTTGAGAGTGTCAAGTGCTAAGGACGAATTGAAGGCATAACCAGGATACCAAGGTGACTATGATGAAAAAATTAATTTATATCTTTACGCTGTCGGCGGCGGCTCTCTTGAGCGCATGTGGCGGAGGCGGCAGCACTGGCCCGAGCACGCCCCCTTCGGTGGTGGTTGCACCACCGCCTGCATCCGCACCCATCGCCAAGCCACTCTCCAATCCACTCACCAATCCACTCACCAATCCACTCACCGGCGGCGTTGCCCCTGGCACTGCAACCACGACCTTGTCCGGCATGACCAATCCGTACGGCGTCGTGACCGCCTACCTGGTCAATCCTGACGGTAGTTCCAGCACCGTGCTGAGCGCGCCAACCACCTCCGATGTGGGTGGTGTCTTCACTTTGACGCTGTCGTCTGCGCCAACTTCATGGGTGCGCCTGGTTTCGCGTGGCGGAAAAATCGTTCGTCGAGAAGACAACAGTCACCATCCGGTCGAGTCGATGGCGCTGACAGCGCCGTTCGTCACCACGGCTTACAATCACCTGCAGATCAGTCCAGTCAGCGATATCGCAAGCCATATCATGGCCTACAAGGCCAAGACCGGGTCGACGCTGGTGGACGCCTTCAAGTTCGGGATGGCTCGCACACTGCAGCTCGACGTCGCCAACCTCGCATTGGAGGATGACACCTCGGTGTACCTGAATGTACTGAAAGGAAGCATCGCCACCGACAAGGGCTATAGCCAGTTTCAGTCACTGACCATGGGCGAGCTATTGATGGGAATCGAGCGCTTCGGCATCATGTATGACTTGCCACAGAATCAAGTGTGGCGTGTCCTTGCAGCGGCTGGCGAAAACAGCTACCCGCTGGCAGCCATTGATGGCGCTGGTGCGGCCGTCAACGTCGGAGCCTGGGTTAATGGCAGCTTCGATACGACCGTTCCGATCAGTCTGAAGACCTTGATGAGCGCCAAGACGCTAGACGAAATCAAGGTTGCCGACAGCGGCGGCACGTGCGTTGCACCGAAGGTGTCGGACATGATTAGCCGCTACATTATTCTGGAAGGCATGGTCTCCTACGCTTGCCAGAACGGCGTCAAGGGCGCTTTCACGGACCGTTACCCCTTCTACCCTTTGGACGTCAAGGGCCAGATCCCGGCTGCGGCGTGCACGGACGTCGCCCGTCGCATGGCGGACTTTCAAGCGCGCATGCTTGCCAACAGCAGCCGCAACCTGAAGTGAACCGGCCCCGGAGGCTGCGCCGCTTTACTTGATGCCGGACCAGCGGCCAGAGTGTCTTCGCAAACTCTGAACAACCGTTTTCTTTCCTGGAATGTGGAGCCGGCGCACACTCAACAGCGGTAACGCTATTCTGACGCCTTGCCGCGATTCCCCGAGCGCCTGTTGGGCCGTGCGAAACGCTCCACTTGGTCGGGGTGAGAGGATTCGAACCTCCGGCCTCTGCGTCCCGAACGCAGCGCTCTACCAGGCTGAGCCACACCCTGACGAAAGAATCATTACAGCAGATATTTCCGCCGCCTTCAACGGTCGCGCGTCACGGCCATGGGACGCCTCAAACTCTCTCTACATCATGCCAGTAGGATTTGTGGAGCAGACAGTTTTTTCCGCAGCGCCGCTATCGACTGCACCATAGCCTCGCTACTCCGCGCGGTATTCATGCTATCCCTGCAATCTTAATCCTTAGTAAAATGGGCATTCGTACCAAATGGACATTCACGACAAGCCTATGCATCCAAAAACTTTCCCTCGTCTCGTATGGTTCTTCTTCCTTTCCGGCAGCGTACTTGCACAGGCCCATGGCGCGCCGGTTGCACTGAGTCCGCCCGACATCGCCACCTTCATTTCCCAGATCAGCCGGGCCGGTGCAGGCCGTATTTGTCTGGCCGGCGAAACAATGGATCCCGACGGTGACCTGCAAACGCGGGGCAAGATCATTCTCTTTAACACTGATAAAAATCAGGTGGTATGGCAGCAAACCATCGATGCTCCCGAAGAGGGCTACATGCTCGGTTTTGCCGCCTGCCGTTCGGACGGCACATTCACTTACGTGGCGGGAAACGTGCAAACCAATTCCTCGCCGTCGCTGAGCCAGACGCTGGCCTACGTCTACAAGTTCGATCAGCACGGCAAACTACTCGGCAAGAAAGAATTGCTGGTCGGAGGGCGCAATGCGTTTGTCTACGACCTCGACCTCGACCGCGACGCCAGCGCATTGACGGTGGTTGGCATGGTCAATGATCGAAAGGGCGCCAGCCAATTGAACGCGATCTATTTCGCCAGGCTCGATACCGCGCTGAAAAAAGCTACCTACAGCAAGTTGGCCACTGGCGCTTTCATGAATGGTTCCACGGTAAAGTTGGCGGCGAAAAGCGCGCTATTGGGCGGCAGCTTTTTACCAGCCACCGCGGCCGATACCGCAGCAGTCAACGATTACGCGGTATCGAAGATCGTTGGCGACAAATACCAGTTCAGCGTCCGGCCGCAGGCGCAAACAGGACACGCGCAAGACGTTGCCACGGCCATCTCCCCGGCCGACGAGGTCGTCTCGCTCGCTGACGCCCGCGGCGTGTCCACGCTGACCGTGGTCGGCGCTGACGGCAAGTTGGCGCCGGCGCTGACGTTCAAGAGCAGTGCATGCAAGGTGACGTCGATGAGTGCCTCGGCCGAGGTGGTGTATGCGGTGCGCGCGAGCTGCGCCAAGGCGGGGCAAGGGGCCCGGCTGATGGCGTTCAGCAGGAAAACAGGGCTTGAAACCGGCGTGGCGGGTATCGTAGGCGAGCCGGTCTTCAGCTATCCCATCGATGGGGCCTTGCATGTGGTCTCCAGGAAGGCTGACAAGGTCTTGCTGCTCCAGACCATCGCGAAACCTTAGGCGTTGCAAGGCGGCCCTATCGCGGACGACGTTGATACGGGCTGTTCGATTCGCAAGAGGGTGATCGCCCGCTATATTTGCCCGTAGCGAAACCCCAAACCGACCGCGGGCGCCAGCCAGAGTGCGAGCAGCAAGGCGCCATACCACAGCACCATCACCAGATTGGCAAGCGGCGCGGGCAGCCACCGCCGCAGCATTGCATAGATGCGCATGATGTCCCTTTAAAATCCCGCCAGGATGCGGATTTGCCCGACAGCGTCAGCCAGCGAGTCGGTGGAGGTGAAGGCAAAGCTGACGATCACAAATTGCAGCGTTAACCACCAGCACGTAATGCGCCATGCCTTGTAATCGCGTAACTTTGCCGCGAAAGGGGCGTGCTTGGACCACAGGTGGGCGATGCCCAGGCCGAGCCCGTGAAAGGCGCCCCACAGCAGGTAGCGCGGCGACAGTTCGTGCCACAGGCCGAGCACCATCATGCCGCACAGGCTCGCCAGCAAATATTGATGGCTGCGCGCAAGCACCGGCCGGAACACGAAATCGCGGCACCATTCGGACACCGTGATATGCCAGCGCCGCCAAAAGTCGGGCAGGCTGCGCGCCGCGAACGGGAAGCGGAAGTTTTCCGGCACCCGTATGCCCAGCAAGGCTGCAAACCCGATCGCGATATCGCAATAGCCGGAAAATTGCCAGTACAGGTCCAGGCCATAGGCCACCAGCCCCAGGTAAGTTTCGCACCAGGGGTCGCCGGTGAATCCTTGCAGAGCGTTGAGATTGCGGGCCAGCAGGTAGTTGGCGAGCAAAACCACCTTGCAATAGCCATACAGCATGCGTTCCAATGCGCGCGATGCGTCCTGGCTGGCCCATCGCGCGCGCATCAATTCGAGTCTGAAAGCGTCAAAACGCTGCACCGGGCCGACCGCGATCGTGGCCGGGAAGAGCAGGTAGGCCAGCGAACTTGGCATGCGCCCCTGGCTGGATGCGCCCTCGCCGTGCTCGGCAAGCATATGCCAGGCCTTCAGACTGACGAATGCGAACCCCAGGTAGGCAGCCATCCCGTGCCAAGCCTTGGCATACTGATATAGTCCGAACCCGAGCAGCAAGCCGGCCAGGCCGATGTTTTTGACCAGGGCGGCGCGCTGCCAGCGCGGGCCGCACAGCACGGCCAGCCACGCGACCAGCGCGCTCCAGGCGAGCAGGCTGGACCAGCCGTCGTGTGCCACCAGCGCCGCGCCGGCAGCACTCAGTACAGCGGGCCGCCAAGCAGCCGCTACACTCCAGTACAGCAAGATGGTACCCGCCATGAAGAGCAATCCAAAGCTGGTCAGCCAGACCATCAGGGTGCATCTTTCATGCTGGTAGCCAGTTCGTCCAGCCACCAGCGGCCGAACAAGCGACTGCCGGCGGCACTCAGGTGTGCGCCGTCGCAATACAAATCGGTTTGCCGGTGCGAGGGTGCCGTGTGATAGCTCAGCGCGGGGCCGGGCGGCAGGGCTTGGCGAAGGCGGGCAAACCAGTGTTCTTTTACGCTGGCCGTGCTCTGCTCCAGATCTGCATGGCGCGGAATGTCCAGAATCATGATACGGACGCCACGCCGCGCCAGGCGCAGCAGGCCGGCGACCAATGCTGGGTCGATCTGCGCCTGGGCGTAGGCGAGCTGCGAGCCGCGGAAATACTGGGCGCGCTGTAGCGGGCTAAGCGGCGCAGGCTGCGGCGCGCATGGCAGCGCATAATGCTGCGCTGCCATTGGCAACGCCTCTTGCTGCTGCACCGGTTGCGGCGGCAATACTCCGGGAGCCAGTTTGGCCAAGCCGGCTTTGAGCGTTCCCTTGATTTCGATCGTCACCTCGTCGTTGCGTGTCCTGCCCGGATCCAGAAAAAACAAATTTTTTTCGATCACCAGAATGTCCGGCGGTGCGTGTTCGATTTCCGTCAAACTTGGCCCCAGTGCGCCAAGGCCAACATCTGTCTTGATCAGGCGCATCCAGTGCAACCCTCTTTGCTTGTATTGCTGGTCGAATTGCCCCGGCGGTGTGGCTGCCCATAGCAGCGAGGAGCCCAGCCCCAATACCCGGATTTCCCCGGCCGCGCGTGGCGCCGTCAACAGCTGCCTTGCCAAGGCGGCGCTCGCCAATGGATCGTGCGGGACGTTTAGCGAGGCGTGACGCAGGAACGCGATGGCGATAATGCCCAGCGCCAGCGCGCCGGCGGCGACCCACACGTACAAAGGAGGGGCCTGTCGCATCTCAGGCGCGCAGCCGCTTGACCAGCGCCACGGTCGCATCCATGCTTTCCATGCGCACCACATCGGACGGCTGCAGGCGGATGTCGAACATGCTTTCCAGGCCAATGACAAAATTGATGTGCGCCAGCGAATCCCAGCCGGGCGTATTCGACGGTCCCGAATCGGGCCGCAGCTGACCCGGCGCCAGGTTGAACAAGCCGGCGGCCAGCGCGAAAATTTGCGCCTGCAGGTCGCCGCCCGCGTCCGGCCGGCTTTCCTGGTGCAGCGCCTGCTGCAGCTGCCCCAGCATCACCTTGCCCGATGGCGTGCGCGGCAACTGGCTGACGAACTGTATTTTCTTCGGCAATTCATGCACGCCCAGGTGCAGCGCGCAATGGGCCAGCAGCTGCACGCTGTCGGCATGCATGCCGGGGCGCAAGACGACGCACGCGACCGGAATTTCGCCCCACAGCGCATCGGGCACGCCGAGCGCGGCCGCTTCGAGCACAGCCGGATGCAGCATCAGCACGCTGTTGATCGCTTCCGGCGACAAGTTGTAGCCACCGCAAATGATCAAGTCCTTGATCCGTCCCACGATCCAGTAAATACCGTCGGCGTCGCGCCGGGCCTGGTCGCCCGTGTGCAGCCAGCCGTCGATCAGCACTTTCGCGCTCGCTTGCGGATCGTCCAGATAGCCCTGCATCAGATTGGCGCCTTGAAGGCACAGTTCGCCATCCTCGTCACTGCCCGCTTCGCTGCCATCGCTGCGCAGGATCTTCGCGGCCATGTCACGCGGCATGCCCACGCTGCCGATCTTGTGGCTGGCCTCATCCGGGCCCGCGTACAGGCCGCAGCTCCCCGTTTCGCTCAATCCATAGGTGTTGATCAGCTTGACCTTGAAGGTGTCGCTAAAGCCATTCCAGACGGCGCTGCTCAGGGGCGCGCTGCAGGAAATGGCGAAGCGAAAATGCTCGGTCGCAAAATTTTCCGCCAGATGGCTGCCGTAGTGCTGCAGCAGCGCCAGCGCGGTTGGCGCCGCCACCAGGTGGCTGACCCGATCACGGTACAGGGCGATCAGGATGCGTTCAATTGCCGGGATGGAAAACGGCGCCGGGCGCACCAGCGTGATGCCGCGCCGGTAGCACAGCAGCAAGCCTTGCACCAGGCCGTCTGCATGCGACAGTGGCATCAGGTTCATCAGGCGGGCATCATCTTGCAGCGCGTACTGGCGCTCGATGGTATCGAGGTGGCTGTGCAGGGCCGGCCAGCTCATCTCGACCCCCTTCGGGCGCGCCGTGCTGCCGGAAGTGAACACGACATAGGCGCTGCCATGCTGTTGCGGCGGCGGCAACACCGGTTCCTTGGGTCCGGCCAGCAAGCCAGGCCAACTGTCCAGGTCGGCCGGTGCGCGCCGTCCCAGCAGCTTGTTGAGCAGCATGCCCTTGCCGGCGCCGGCGGTCACGCGCAGTTGCTTTGCGGGCAGAGGCTGGCCGGCCCAGCGTTCGATCAGGGCGGCGTCGGCGATCATGCCGTCGATGGCGTGCGCGGCCAGGATGGCACCTACTTGCAGGGCCGGCGTGCCGGGATCGAGCAACAGCGGCAGCGCCCCCGCGCGCATGCAGCCGAGCAGCAGCGGCGCCGCATGGTGGTCGTCGGCCACTGCGAACAGGACCCGCTTGCCACCCAGTTCGCGCGCCAGCAAGTGGGCGGCAACCTGGGCAATTGCCTGTTCCAGCGCGGCGTAGGTCAGCGGGTGGGGGCCGCACAGAAATTGCAAGGCTGTCGGGCGTGGTTGAAACATGAGATTCCTGTTGTTAAAGAAGTGCTGCAAGGCGGCGCCGGTCCAGTTTTCCCGCCGCCGTCTGTGGCAACGCCGCAACCTGGACCACGGCGCGCGGCAGGTAGGTGCCGGCGCTGCGGCTGCGGCACCAGTTGGCAAAGTCGGGCAGGTCGAACCCGGCGTCGGTGACGAGCAGGCTGACCAGCCCGTGCGGCCCTTGCACCAGCGCGGCCTCGCGCACGTGCGGGTGGCCGGCCAGCAGGCGCTCGAGCGGGGCCGGGTGGACCACTTCGCCAAATTCGTTTTTCAGCTGGTCGTCGCGCCTTCCCAGCAGCACGATCCGGCCTTGGCCGTCGTGGCTGGCGATGTCGCCCGTATAAAACCAGCCGCCGCGCAGGGCGCTGCCGGCCTGGTCGCCCCAATAGGCGCTCAGTAACTGATTGCTGTGCACCCGTAATTGCCCGGCGATGCCGGGGGCGACCGGTTGATCGTCGCTGTCGCAAATTTGCAGCAGCGCGCCAGCGGGTCGGCCGCACGCCGTTGCACCGCCGTCGTGCTCGAACACGAGGCACAGGCCGCCGGTTTCGGTGAGCCCGAAATAATCGACGATCTGCACCCGCATGCGCGCGCAGAATGCAGCGTGCAGCGCCGACGGCAAGGTGGCGCCGGTCGTGACGATCTGGCGCAGCGCGCTTGGATGGCAAGTCAGGTGCGGCGCCAGCCGGTCCAGCAGCGCCAGCCAGGCCGGGCCGGCAGCGAGCAGCGTGACGCCGTGTTCGGCGGCTGCCTGCAAGGTCGCGCCCGGATGCGCGCGCTGGGCCGCGCTCGGCAGGTAGACGGTGGCGCCTGCAAACAGGGCCGCCAGCGCCGGGTTGCGCAAGCCGCTCATGGTGTGCTGCTCGCCCAGGGACAGCAGGACGTCCTTGTCGTGCCAGCCAAATTCGGTAGCGGCCAGTTGACCACTAAGCAGCAGCGCCCGCTGGCTCAGCACTACCCCTTTCGGCCGGCCCGTGCTGCCGGACGTGAACAGAATGACGGCAGGAGCGTCCGGGGCAACGGCCGGGGTGGCGGCGGCCGGCAGGTCCAGCCAGTCGGGCAGCAAGTGAGCCAGTTGCGGCTCGCCGGGCAGCGCGTCGCCGGCGTCGCCGGCACAATCGTCGAGCAGCAGTATCGGAGCGGCGGACAAGGCGGCAGCGGCGGCGCGCGGACGGTCCAGTATCACCAAGGCCGGCGCGATGCGTTGCAGCAGTTCGGTCAGCTCGGTCGGGTTCTCGGCCAGTTCTTTGCGCAGCGGCACCAGCACGCTGCCATTGCGCCAGATTGCCCAGGTCAGCAGCATGGCTTCCGGATGTGGCGCGCTCAGCATGGCCACCCGGTCGCCCGCCTTGACGCCGAGCGCGAGCAAGCCGCGCTGCAGCGCCGGCACCAGCAGCTGGACCTCGTCCCAGCCGAACGCGCTGTCGTCAGCACCGGAAACGAGCAACGGCTTGTCGCCGTACAAGTCCGGCAGCAAGCGCCACAGATATTCAAAGTTGCTTTCGCGCGGCAGGGGCCGCACGATCTGGTCGCTGTAGTACGACTGCAGCTGATGCATCGCGCCGCTCAGCGGCGCCACTTGCAGCATTTCCTGGGTCACCATGCGCCCGACCAGCAGCGCCACGGTCTCGAACGGCATAGCGAGGCGCTGCGCGGTTTCTTCCAGCGTCAGCAGCTGGCTCAACTGGAACAGGATGCGCAGTTGCGTAGCGTCGAGCCGCTGCATCCCCAGTGCGGCCAGGCGCTGGGCGTAGCAGGGGTGGCGCAGCAACAACTCTTCTGTCAGGCCGCCGAACGCATGCGGATCGGGCGCCGCGCTGCCATCGAGGCTATCGACGCGCAGCAAGGGATTGAAGACCGCCCGCGCGTGCGGCAGGCACAGATCCAGATTGGCGCTGCGCAGCGGCGCGCCGTCGAAGGCGGGCGGCACCAGCGCCACCAGCGCGTTGTAGTGGGGCGTCTCGGGGTCCGAGCGCAGACGCTCGCCGCCGGCAAACAGCACCGCTTCGGCCATCACCACCACGCTGCGCCCGGCCCGTGCGGCGGCCTGCTCAAAGCGTTGCTGGTAGCTGCGGCCAGGCACGATATTGCCGCCGCGTTCGAAAAAAGGTGTTGGCTCGCTGTTCGACAAATGCACATGAGGGAACACGATCACGCCGTCCGCGCGCGCCACGCGCAAGACTTCGCCGGCGAACATCGACGCCGCATAGCGGTGCAGCGAGTCCAGGCCGTGCACCAGCGCAAATGCGTGATCGAGGAAAGGCAAGCCGCCGCCCGGCGCGACGAAGATGACGTCGTGATTGGGCGCGCGGCGCGCGGCCGGCAGCCAGTGGGCATAGCCCGCATAGCCCAGCACGTCAAAATTGCCCTCCCAAATGGAAACGATGTGTTGCTCTGGAAACGCCGCCGCCAGCATTTCGCCGCTCCATCCGGTGCGGCCCCAGGTGTCGAGGATCGCGTCGCCGGGCTTCAAGCGCGGACGAATCAGGTCGAGCAGGGCGTAAAAGGCGCGCGTCGACTCGTTAAACGGCTGGAACGCGGCGTAGCGGTCGGGCAGGCGCCGCGTGTGGCGCTGGTGCACGAAGGACCGGTAGGCGGCCGACGCACCGAGTTGTTCCTTGGCTGATTCCGGGAGCGTGCCTGGCGCCGTGCAAGTGAACAAGGCGAAGCCTTCTGTCACGGGGACCTGGAGCGCACAATGCGGGCACGACAGCACGCCCGACATCAGGCGGCTGCCGGAATGCTGCGCCGATCCCGTGTGCAGGGCAACCCGGCAGGCAGGACAGGCAAGTAGCTCTAGCGTGGATTTCAACATGAAGGTGGGGAGCGGCGCGGCGTATGCCGATCGGTAATTGTGCCAAGGAGGTTGTGCATGATACGGCCTAATTTATTTCTGTCCAGTCGCGTGGTCCCGGTGAGGGCGGCTGGATCCAGGGCTTGGGTGGTCCGCGTTCGGTGGCCGTCCGTCACAAGCTTCGATGGCTGAGGAAAGCGCAAGTTGCTTATGCGCCGGAATGGCGGAAACCATGCTTGTTTGGAAGCGGACTAATGTCCGGTTGTGCCTTGACCGCGTGAACCGCCTGTGTATCGCTGCGCGGTCAGCCGCCACAGCCGCCTGTTTTGAGGCGCTGCAGCTAGCGGCACTATGACGGCTGCTCGTAGGTCGCCAGCTTCGCATCGACGAAGTCCGACATCAGGGCGCAATAGGCGGCGCATTCACCCTCCGGCATGCCGGCGAAATGCAGCGCCCGAATGCCGAGCAGCTGCGGGGATAAACATAATGCCAGGAACTGCGCCGAATAGCGCCGCTGCGCCGCGCGAAAGACGGCGGTGCTCTGTTCCATTACCTCGTTCAAACTGGCACCCTGCTCGTCGCTCCGGTAATCGTAGTCGCCGTTCTCCATGACGGCTATGAACATTGCGCGAAAGACCAGGAAGCTTTCCTGCGAGAGCGTAAGCTCGCGATCGCCATCCTGGATGGCCTGGGCCTGGGCCAGGGTCTGGATTTGCGCGCCATCGATTTGCGCCACGTGGCCTGGAAGTTCCCCCGCGTAGCGCCGCAGCGCGGGCGCATCGCGGCTGTGCACTGCCAGATAAAAATCGCGCAATTGCGGATGGGGCGCCATGCGCTCAAGATGATCCCGGTGAATCAGGCGCCGCAGTCGCGCCTTCGCCAATTCCCAGGCATCGATCGCGGCGCGTTCTTGCCCGGTCCAGGCGTTGTCGGCCATCAGCCGGTGTGCATCCCACGCTTTTATCAGGCGCGGCCACATCACCACGCTCATAAAGCCGGCAAGGCCGTCAATTGGCACGCGCAGGATCGAATACGGCCCCCTGTCGTGTTCTATCCGCTGCCAAAACACAATGCCGTTCCCCGAGACCGTGACGATACCGTTCCTGCCATAGTCATCGTCGCCAACGGCATCCTTACCTGCCACGACCTGCAAGGGGCCAATGTCGTGGAGCCCGCGCGCACCATAGTCGCGCGCGATAATGGTGCGCAGTGCCGCAGCGATGGCGTCAACTTTGTCCGTAGTGAGCATCAGGTGAAACCCGGTCATCGCGATTGCGGCCGTGCTTCAATGAAGTTTGGAATCGTCGCCAGCGCGGCCGAGATTGGGCGGCGCGAAGGGTGTCTGTTAATGGTTGCGGTCGACCGCAAACGTGCACAGCTGCAGCAAGCTTTGTTTGTATACGCTGTCCGGCAAGCCGGCGATGGCGTCCGAGGCCCGCTTGGCGGCCACTTCGGCCGCGCGCCGCGTAAAGTCGAGCGCGCCGCTGCTGGTAATGGCCGCCAGGATGGCGTCGAAATGCTGCTCGTCGCCCTGCTCGATGCAGTCGCGCACCAGCTCGCGCTGTTCCGGCGTGCCGTTTTCCATCAGGTAGATCAGGGGCAACGTCGGCTTGCCTTCGCGCAGGTCGTCGCCCACGTTCTTGCCGATTTCAGTGGCGTCGCCCGCATAGTCGAGCACGTCGTCGATCAACTGGAACGCCGTACCCAGCGAACGGCCATAATCGCCAGCGGCCAAAATGTCGGCGTCGCTGGCGCCGGAAATGAGCGCGCCCAGTTCAGCGGCCGCTTCGAACAGCTTGGCCGTCTTGGAGCGGATCACCCGCAAATAACTTTCCTGGCTGACGTCCGGATCGTGCATGTTCAGTAACTGCAGCACTTCGCCTTCGGCGATCACGTTGGTGGCGTCCGACAGAATTTGCATAACGCGCATATTGTTCAAACCCACCATCATCTGGAAGGCGCGCGAATATAAAAAGTCGCCCACCAGCACCGAGGCGGCATTGCCGAACAGCGCGTTGGCCGTCTGGCGCCCGCGCCGCATCGACGATTCGTCGACGACGTCGTCGTGCAGCAGCGTGGCGGTGTGGATGAATTCAACCACCGCCGCCAGCTCATGGTGCGCCGTGCCTTGGTAGCCATACGCGTTGGCCACCAGCAGCACCAAGACCGGACGAATCCGCTTGCCGCCGGCACTGATGATGTACTCGGCGATCTGGTTCACAAGGCTGACCTCGGAATGCAGGCGCTCGCGGATCACCGTGTTGACCGCAGCCATGTCGGCGGCGATCGAGTGGGCGATATTATTTTGTGGGGCGGTAAGGATGGCGGCGGACAAGGCGAACCTGCAATAGACGTTGGGTGCGGAGATTATACGACATGGCCCGCGACGCCGCCGTGTTTGCAACTTGCAAGGCGTGAAAACGTTGCAATCGCGACAATCCGGCCATGCAACAAAAGCGCCCTTGGGGCCGGATGGGCGCTCGTGCCGGCCGATTGCCCTTTATGCTGGCAGAATGGAGAGTGCAATGGTGTGGATGATGCGACGATGCAAGGAGTTGGGCCTGGTCCTGGCGGCGCTGGCCCTTGCGTGGCCCGCCGTGGCGCAGGCGCAATCTTGCAGCCGCTCGATCAGCATGGCTACCGGGCGCTGGGAACCGTATGCGTATTACGATGCCGCCATGCATTTCACCGGAATCGATGCCGACATGGTGCGCGCCATCTTCAAGGAGGCTGACTGCCAGTTGATCGAGCTGGACTACAAGCCCGCCACGCGCAACATGACCCTGTTCGAACAAGGTGACATCGACCTGATGTCGGGCGCCTCGCGCACGCCAGAGCGGCTGAAACTGGCCCATTTCAGTCAACCCTACCGGGACGAGACGATCGGCCTGTTTGCGCTGGCCCAGCAGGCCGAGCACTTTCGCGCCATTCGCAGCTTTCCCGACTTTTTGGCCGCGCCCGTATCGCTGGTGGCGCCGCGCGCCGGCTGGTACGGCCCGGTGTTCGAGCGCGAGGCCGCTGCCTTGCGCGGCGCCGGGCGCCTGTCGCGCTTTGGCGACTTTGCGCAGGGCATCCACATGCTCGCTGCCGGTCGCGTCAGTCTCATGCTGGGCGACGCTGCCGCAGTCGAGCACGCCGCTGTGCGCGCGGGCGTCCAGGTCCAGCCGCTCCCGTTCTGGGTGGTGCAGGCCCCCGTGCATTTGATGTTCAACCGTGCCACCGTGCCCCAGGCCGACGTCGAGCGGATTGACGCCGCCATTGTCCGCCTGCAGCGGCGCGGCGTGCTCGAGCGGATCCGCCGCTCTTACGGCGGCCAGTGAGTCAAGTTGTCGACATACCACGAACCAGCGGCGCTGTGCTTACCTTTTGACGAAAAAAAACAATCCATGTATAATCTGCGGTTCCCCCGGCTTAGGCCAGGGAAATCTTTTAACATTTGATGAGGTTTCATATCATGTATGCGGTCATAAAAACCGGTGGCAAGCAGTATAAAGTTGTCGCTGGCGAAAAACTTAAAGTAGAACAGATACCGGCAGACATTGGTTCCGAAATCACCATCGATCAAGTACTCGCAGTAGGAGCGGGCGACACCATTAAGTTTGGTGCGCCATTGGTCGAAGGTGCAACGGTACTGGTCACTGTTGTGGCACACGGTCGTCACGATAAAGTGAAGATTTTCAAGATGCGTCGTCGTAAGCACTACCAGAAACACCAAGGCCATCGTCAGAATTTCACCGAAATCCAAATCGTATCGATTAACGGCTAATTGCCGTTGCCCGACGTATCTCGTCCGGTTAACCAGCTATCAGGAGTAACAAATGGCACACAAAAAAGGCGGCGGCACAACGCGCAACGGCCGCGACTCAGAATCAAAGCGCCTTGGCGTTAAGGTCTACGGCGGCCAGGCGATCAATGCCGGCGGCATCATCATCCGTCAGCGCGGCACTCCGGTGCGCGCAGGCGAAAACGTCGGCCTGGGCAAGGATCACACCTTGTTCGCGCTGGTCGACGGCAAGGTCAAGTTCGTTGTCAAGGGTGCCGGTTCGAAGCAATTCGTCACCGTGATCCCGAACGAAGCGCCAGCAGCAGTGGTAGCAGCAGCGTAAGTTGGCAGTTCAGTTGTAAAGCGCGCCGTCATGGCGCGCATTTGTAAGGCGCGAGCCTTCAATCGAAAGGCTCTCCCCAAGGTAGAGCCTTTTTAGTTTTATGGCGGCAAAAATATGAAGTTTATCGACGAAGCAAAAATCGAAGTCATCGCCGGCGACGGCGGCAATGGCTGCGCCTCGTTCTGTCGCGAGAAGTTCCGCCCATTTGGCGGACCGGACGGTGGCGATGGCGGCAAGGGCGCGTCCATCTGGGCAGTTGCAGACCGCAACATCAATACGCTGGTGGATTTCCGCTACTCCAAAATGCACAAGGGCAAAGACGGCGAACCTGGCCGCGGCGCTGATTGCTATGGCAAGGGCGCGGACGACATTTTCATGCGCATGCCGGTGGGAACGCTGATCGTCGATAACAACAACGGCGAGATCATCGCCGACCTGACCGAACACGGCCAGACCGAACTGCTGGCCAAGGGCGGCGAGGGCGGCTGGGGCAACATCCACTTCAAGTCCTCGACCAACCGCGCACCGCGCCAAAAGGGCGAGGGCAAGGAAGGCGAGCGGCGCGAACTGCGTTTGGAGCTCAAAGTGCTCGCCGACGTTGGCCTGTTGGGCATGCCCAACGCCGGCAAGTCGACATTTATTACGGCCGTGTCGAACGCCAAGCCGAAGATCGCCGACTACCCGTTCACCACGCTGCACCCGAACCTGGGCGTGGTGCGCGTTTCGCACGAAAAAAGCTTTGTGATCGCCGACATTCCCGGCCTGATCGAAGGCGCCTCCGAAGGCGCGGGCCTCGGGCACCAGTTCCTGCGCCACCTGCAGCGCACCGGCCTGCTGCTGCACATCGTCGACATGGCGCCGTTCGAGACCAACGTCGATCCGGTCAAGGAAGCCAAGGCGCTCATTAAAGAGCTGGAAAAGTACGACGAGTCGCTGGTCGACAAGCCGCGCTGGTTCGTGCTCAACAAGCTCGACGTGGTGCCGGAAGAAGACCGCAAAAAGCTGGTCAAGGATTTCGTCAAGCGCATGGCCTGGAAGGGTCCCGTGTTCGAGATCTCGGCGCTGAACCACCAGGGTTGTCCTGAACTGGTCAACGCGATTTACCAGCACCTCGAGGCCAAGAAGCAAAGCGAACACCGCGCCGAAGAAACGCAGATGACCGAAGAAGCACGCGGCATTGCGTCGATCGATCCGGACGATCCGCGCTTCAAGATCCTCGATTAAGTGTTGTTTGTTTCAAAGTCCAGGACCGTAGAGCGCGCCACGCTGCTCAAGGTCGTTGCGCTCGTCTGTTCGCTGGCCGCCCTGTGGGCGCTGCTGGACCCGGACCGCATCGCGACGGGCCTGGGCATGTTACTCGTTGGCGTAAACGGCTACAGCCAGTTTTACGCCATGTACGTCGGCGTCAGGCTCGCTACCGCGGCCCTGGCGCTGTTGGCGGCAAGGCACGGCGACCAGCCACTGCTCGGCGATATCACAGCTTTGTTCGTCCTGGCGCAGCCGGTCGGCCGCTTCATCGCGGCCTTTGCCATCGGTCTGCCACAGGGATTTTTACTCGTCCTTTGCGGGCTCGAAGTGCTGTGCGGCGTCGCGCTGCTCGCCTTGCGCCCGCCCACGCCGACTCCGACCCGCCGATGAAATCCGTCATACAAACAGCCAACCGCATCATCATCAAAGTAGGCTCCTCGCTCGTCACCAACGACGGGCGCGGGCTCGATCACGGCGCCATCGCGCGCTGGGCATGCCAGATCGCCGCGCTGCGCGCGCTCGGCAAGGAAGTGGTGCTGGTCAGCTCCGGCGCGATTGCCGAAGGCATGCTGCGCCTGGGCTTTGAAAAGCGCCCCACCGACATCCACGAACTGCAGGCCTGCGCCGCCGTCGGACAGATGGGGCTGGCGCAAATTTACGAGTCGAGCTTTCGCGCGCATGGCCTGGGCACGGCGCAAGTGCTGCTCACGCACGCCGACCTGGCCGACCGCGAACGCTACCTGAACGCGCGCTCGACGCTGACCACGCTGCTGCGCCTGAAAGTGGTCCCCATCATCAACGAGAACGATACCGTCGTCACCGATGAAATCAAGTTCGGTGACAATGACACGCTCGGCGCGCTGGTGGCCAACCTGATCGAGGCCGATGCCCTGATCATCCTGACCGACCAGCACGGCCTGTTTTCGGCCGACCCGCGCAAGGATCCGAACGCGGTGCTGATCGCCCAGGGCAAGGCGGGCGACCCGGCGCTCGAAGCGATGGCCGGCGGCGCCGGCAGCAGCATCGGGCGCGGCGGTATGCTGACCAAGATCCTGGCGGCGCGCCGCGCGGCCGGTTCCGGCGCGCACACCATCATCGCCTGGGGCCGCGACAGCGATGTGCTCACGCGCCTGGCCGCCGGCGAAGCGATCGGCACCCAGCTCCTTGCGCAAACCGGGCGCCTGACGGCACGCAAGCAGTGGATGTCGGATCACCTGCATACCGCCGGCAAGGTGGTGCTTGATGCGGGCGCCGTGGCCAAGCTCACGCGCGAAGGCAAGTCGCTGCTGCCGATCGGCGTGATCGAAGTGAAGGGTGAATTCGGGCGCGGCGCCGTCATCACCTGCCTGGCCGAAGACGGCAGCGCCATTGCGCGCGGCATCAGCAACTACACCAGCACGGAGGCGCGCCGCATCATGCGCCGGCCTTCGTCCGAGATCGAAGCATTGCTCGGTTTCCTGGAGGGTCCTGAGCTGATCCATCGTGATAATCTGGTCCTGGTGTGAGCAACATGATCGAGCGATTCAAGGCGCTGTTCGCGCGCAAGGGCAGCTCGCCGGCGCCAGTCCCGGCGCCGGTGGGCGAGACGATCCTGTTGAATGCATACTGCACGCGGCTCGAGATCGCGCAGCCTGTTTTTGCGCACACGCTGCACGAGCGCTTCGATTTGTCCGATCCGGCGCTGCTGGCCGACCTGAACGATTTTTGCGGCTATGTATTGAGCCGCGGCGACGGCGAGATGTCACGCGACAAATACCACGTGATTTTGCACCTGCAGCGGGTGCAGCATCACCTGAGCATCAGCGTGAGCGTTGATGGTCTGGCGGCGTTTTATGCATGGGCCGCGCAAGCCAATGCGCTGCTGATCGGGCCGGACGGCAGCGTCACCGACCCGCAAGGGCGCGTGCTGGTCGGCGTGGACGACGGCAAGGCCGATCCGCAGGCTCGGCTGCCGTATCCCGAGCAGGCGCTGGCGCGCAAGGACGCCACCGTTGCCATGCTCGCCGCGCGCGGCGTTGACGTGCCCGTCACGCTGCCGCCCCTTGTGTGCGAAGCCGAACTGGCATTGCGCAGCCGGGACGAGACAGTCGAGCGTGCGCGCGCCTTGCTGCTCGTTGCGCTGCGCGCCGAGTCGGTCGCCTCTGGCGAGGCGATGCCGGTCGAGACGCTGCTTGCCAAAATGCCCCTGGTGGACGACGCGCTCTCGCCCCAGGAGCAGGCCTTCCTGGACCAGGAAGCGCCAGCGCAGGCCGATTGCGCCCAGTTCATCTGGCGTTACGAAAGCCTGTACCTGCTGGAATGGGCGCTTGGCCTGGTCGCTGAGCTGCCATATCCAACTGCGCCGGCCGATCCCGCCAACGTGGTGGCAACGCTGATCGAGATGCGCGGGCCGCACCTGCGCCCGGCCGCCGAGATCCTCGATGCGCTCGACCTGCATTACCGCCTGCACTGGCATATCCGCCAGTCGCGCCTGAAAAACGGCGTTGCCCCCGCCGGACTCGATGCGGACGTCGTCATTGAACGCCACCGCGCGCTCAACTGGCTGGTGCGCTTCCAGCACGCACCCTGGGACCAGGTCGACACGCCGACCTGACCGTTCGTCGCCGCCAATTGCCGTTCAAGCTGTCCGCACTGCCGCCAGTCCCTTCGCCCGTGCCATTGCGCCGCGCCTCGTGTATTGTCCCGTTTCGATCAATCCACCCCGGGCCCCACATGAAAAAGCACGCTAGCGCTGCCGTCCTGTCCCTGCTTGTCTTGCCGTGCGCGGCCTTCGCCCAGCAGTCGAACGCGTGGGAAGTCGACGTGCGCCAGTTCGACACCCAGTACTGGAAGGCATTCAACGAGTGCGAGATTGAAAAGCTGACCGCCATGAACACCGACGACCTCGAGTTTTACCATGATGTGGGCGGCATCTCGAAGGGAAAGGCCATCTTTTCCGAATCGGTCGGGAAGAACATTTGCGGGCGCCCCGGCGTGCGCGTGCGGCGTGAAGCGGTCCCCGAGAGCATGCGTCTTTTTTCCGATGCGCGACGGCGCCAGGCTGTACGGCGCGGTCGTCTCGGGCGAGCACCGCTTTTACGAAATACCCAAGGGCGGCAAGGAAGTGCTGACCGGCCAGGCGCGGTTCACCCACATGCTGTTGCTGGAGGGCGGCCAATGGAAAGTGTCGCGCGTGCTCAGTTTTGACCATGGGCCTGCGCGCCAGGAGTCGCTGCGCGCCGAAGCGAGCATCAGCGCGGCGCAACTGGACCAGCTGGCCGGGCACTATGTCGAAAAAGACGGCGCTTTCATGGACGTTCGGCGCGACGGAAAGCGCCTGTCGGTTGCCAGCGGGCCGTCGGTGTTCGTGCTCAAGGCAGCGGACAAGAACGAATTTTTGTCAGCGATCGCCCGCTGACGATGACGTTCGGGCGCGACCCGGCCGGCCGCGGGCGCTCGCTTACGGTGCGCGAGGAAGGCAAGGTCGTGGCCGAGGCAGTGCGCCGCTAAGCTCACCAAGGCGCAGCCGTCGCGCTTCCAGGAGGTAGCGACGCTGCGTCCAAAAATGCCTGCGATGCGGATAGTGACGCGGACGCACAAGGAGATGTGAAACCGTTTGTGTGCTTGCGATAAGTTCCATTATTAAATCATGGCATGGTTCAGTGTCTACGCCGCAGAACCTCTCCCTTTGATTCAACCGCATACGCCGCTCGCCAGCGCCCGTACGCTGGATAGCGGTATCACGTGTCCGGGACGACGACGCAGTTTGACGCCTCACTGAATCTAAGGAGAATGAAATGATGAATTCCATGAACACCATGCTAATGCCCTTCTCGTCCGGCAGCCGCGCTTGCGATTGCAAGAGTCCGAAGGTTCACAAGGTTCCACGCATGCCAGTCATGATCGATCAGCAAAACGCCGACCCAACCGATGTGCGTGACCTGACCGGCACAGCGTTGCACACGGTCGTCGATCATGACGCGATTGACGGCAAGATGTTGAATTTATTTACGAGCAAAATCCAGGCGGAAGAGTTTGCTCGATCCATACCGCAGAGAAAACCATCCGCGTACGCGCTCAGCCGCCGTGAGCAACAGCGAAGCAAGCTAGCAGCGACGAGCGCTGAAGCGGTGAAAACAGCGAAATCAGCAGAAACAGCAGTTCCACCCGACGGCGGCTACATGGAACTGTATGAACATATCGATTTTGACGGGTGCAGCTGGCGGCTGTTAGAGCAGGACAACCATACAGTGGGAGACTATAGCAATCTATGGGCTTGCGGATTTCTGTGGTGGGGTTGGAAGAACGCGAACGACGTCGTCTCGAGCATGGATATTACGGTCAGCGCCCGTTTTGTTGTCTTCTTTGATGCGCCCAATCTGGATTACGGCGATTTCACCAATACGCTCTGGGTACCAGGCAATTCATGGGTGCCAAATCTGGTGCCTCACGGCTGGAACGACCGGATCACGTCGCACATGCTCTGGTATTAAGTGGCCGCCGGCAAGGCGATCGACTATACGCCGTCTGGTGCCGGCGTCTTGTCCTTGTACTCGCACAGGTCGGCGATGATGCAGTTCCAGCACAGCGGCTTGCGCGCAATGCAGGTGTAGCGGCCGTGTAGGATCAGCCAGTGATGCGCGTCCAGCAAAAACGCTTTGGGCACGAACTTCATCAGCTTGTTTTCAACTTCGATCACGTCTTTGCCGGGCGCGATCCGGGTCCGGTTCGAGACGCGGAAGATGTGCGTATCGACCGCCATCGCCAGTTCGCCAAAGGCGGTATTGAGCACCACGTTGGCCGTCTTGCGGCCCACGCCGGGCAGTGATTCGAGCGCCTCGCGCGTGCGCGGCACTTCGCCGCCGTACTGGTCGACCAGAATCTGGCAGGTGGCCATCACGTTCTTGGCCTTGGTCGGGTACAGGCCGATGGTCTGGATGAACGACTTGAGTTCGTCGATGCCCAGTGCCAAAATAGCCGCCGGCGTATTGGCCACCGGGTACAGCTTGCGCGTGGCCTTGTTCACGCCCACATCGGTGGCTTGCGCCGACAGCAGCACGGCAATTAACAGTTCGAACGGCGTGCTGTATTCGAGTTCGGTTTTTGGATTCGGGTTCGCTGCGCGCAGGCGCTCGAAGATGGCTTGCCGTTTTGCGGGATTCATTGGCCTGCCGCTTTCTGGCGCGCGCGTTCCATGGCCGCTGCGATGATGGCGCGCTTGCGTTCTTTTTCGGCCAGTTGTTCCGGCGTGTTCGCTTCCGAGGCGGTGACTTCCTTCATCTTGGCGACGGCTTTGGCGGCCAGGCGCGCATCGTTTTCGTCGCGTTCGCGCTGCAGGCGCAGCGTGCGGAAGTCATGCCGCGCGCGGGCCGCGTCGGCCTGCGGCTGGGTCCAGGCGTCCCAGCCGGTGCGCTCGCCCGTGACCGGCATCATCGAGATGCAGTCGACCGGGCAGGGCGCCACGCACAGGTCGCAGCCGGTGCACAGGCTGGGCAAAATCGTGTGCATTTGCTTGGCCGCGCCCAGGATGGCGTCCACCGGGCAGGCCTGGATGCACAGCGTGCAGCCGATGCACAGCGCTTCGTCGATAAAGGCGACCGGACGCGGGCGTTCAATGCCGTTGACCGGGTTGATCGGAATGGTCGTTCTGCCCAGCAGGCCAGCCAGGCTGGCCACGCCTTCCAGGCCGCCCGGGGGGCACTGGTTGATGTCGGCCGTGCCGTCGGCAATCGCTTGCGCATAGGGGCGGCAGCCCGCGTACCCGCACTTGGTGCACTGGGTTTGCGGGAGGAGGTCTTCGACCTGGTCGGCGAGGGTTTTGATCACGGCGCGCGAGTGGGTAGCAAAGCGTCATTATAGTCGTCTGGGCGCCGGCGTACATGTAGGGCCGATAAGCGACGGCGCAATCCGCCACGCGCCGCCGTCGGCCCATGGCAGATTGCGCTATCGCTTATCCGCCCTACGGTTTTGCCCATGCGTATGGGCGAAAAAAATGCCGCGTCGCGGCGGCATTTTCTTTCAAGCGAATGACGATCAGCCATGTTCCTTGATGAAGGCGCCAATTTTTGGGCAAATCACATCGCGCCAGCGGCGACCGGAAAAAATGCCGTAGTGGCCGCAGCCAGGCGCCACAAAATCCTGCTGCATGTTGGCTGGAATGCCCGAACACAAATCATGCGCCGCCTGGGTCTGGCCGGCGCCCGAAATATCATCGAGTTCGCCTTCGACCGTAAACAGCGCGACCGTGGTGATGTCTTGCGGACGCACCAGGTTGCCGCCCACGACCCAGGTGCCCATCGGCAGGCTGAATTCCTGGAACACGGTCTTGATGGTGTCGAGGTAGTACTCGGCCGGCATGTCGAGCACGGCGTTGTACTCGTCGTAGAAGCGGCGATGGCCTTCCGCAGGATCGTCGTCGCCCGTCACCAGGTGCATGTAGAACTCGCGGTGGCTTTGCGCGTGCCGCCCCGGATTCATGGCAATGAAACCGGCGTGCTGCAAAAAGCCCGGATAGACGCGCCGTCCGTAGGCCGGATAGTTCGACGGCACCGCGTAGATGACGGTGTTTTCGAACCACGAAAACGGCTTTTCAATGGCCAGGTCGTTGACTGCGGTCGGCGACTTGCGCGGGTCGATCGGGCCGCCCATCATCGTCATCGTCTTGGGCAGTTGCGGATCCTTGGCCGTGGCCATCAGCGAGATCGCGGCCAGTACCGGCACCGTCGGCTGGCACACGGAAATGACATGCAGATCGGGTGCCAGCAGGCGAATGAAATCCTGCACGTAGTAGATATAGTCGTCCAGGTGGAAAGCGCCTTCTGACAGCGGCACCATGCGCGCATCGGTCCAGTCGGTGATGTACACGTCATGGTCGGTCAGCAGCGAGCGCACCGTGTCGCGCAGCAGCGTCGAGTGGTGGCCCGACAGCGGCGCCACCAACAGCACTTTTGGTTGCTGCAGCTTGGCATACTGCTTGTCGGTCAAGTCTTTTTTAAAGTGCAGCAGCCGGCAAAAAGCGCGTTCGACAACCACTTGTTCCAGGATGCCGACGGTGTCGCCGTTGATCGTGGTGTCGCGGATGTCAAAGGCTGGCTTTTCGTAATCCTTGCCCAGGCGGTACATCAGTTCGTATCCGGCGGCGATGCGCTGCGCAAAGGGCGTGTGTGCCAGCGGCGAGACCGGATTCGTGAATAATTTGGATGAAGCGTCAGCCCACTGCATCAGCGGCGTTAGGAATGAGCGTTGCATCTCGTGCAGTTGGTAAAGCATACATATTCCTTCAAGATAATCGACACGTCTGCAATCGTTTGCAGGGTACGCAGATTAATTATAGGCTATTTGGGCGGCGGGTTTGCAATTCTGGGTGCTTGAGAGAAATTGAACATTCTGTAAATTTCGCGTAAGCAAACCGTGATCGATAAGCAGTTTTAACACAAAATGGTGCAGTGCGTTTATGAGCTACCTAACGCAAATTGAAAATGCCCCGGCTGGACGGGGCATTGTTGCGTGCGAGTTACTGAACGATATCAGTCAAATACGGGACTCTCGACACCGAGGATCTTGTGCAGTTTTGGCGACGTGGTGGTGTACTGCATGTGGATCTTTTTATCCGGGAAGATGTACGGCGCCGCGCCGAAAGCGGCCAGCGCCGCCTCGTGAAAGCCCGACAGAATCAGTTTCTTCTTGCCCGGATAGGTGTTGATGTCGCCCACGGCAAAAATGCCCGGCACGTTGGTCTCGAACTTTTCCGTGTTCTGCACCTTGAGCTGGCGCCGCTCGATATCGAGGCCCCAGTCGGCGATCGGGCCCAGTTTCGGCGACAGGCCAAAGAACACCAGCAGCATGTCGAGCGGCACGCGGCGCGTGACGCCGTCCGCACCGGTGACTTTTACTTCCGTCAACTTGTCATCCTTGGTATCGAAACCGGTGACTTGGCCGATGATCAATTGCATTTCGTAAGCGTCGCACATTGCCTTCATCTTGGCGACCGAGGCCGGCGCGGCGCGGAAATCTTCGCGGCGGTGCAGCAAAACAACAGATTCGGCCTTGCCGACGAAATTGAGGGCCCAGTCGAGGGCCGAATCGCCGCCGCCGCAGATGATCAGGTTCTTGCCCTCGAACTGGGACGGATCCTTGACGCGGTAATGCAGCTGCGAGCCTTCGAATACGTCGATGCCGTCGACCTTGATGGTGCGCGCCTGGAACGAACCGACGCCGGCGGCAATGAAGATGGTCTTGGTGATGAAGCGCGTGCCGGCCGAGGTTTCGACATTGAAGCGGCTGTCTTCGCGGCGCTGCACGAGCGTCACTTCCTGGTTCAGGTGGAAGGTCGGCTCGAACGGCTCGATCTGCTTGAGCAGGTTGTCGGTCAATTCCTGGCCGGTGCATACGGGCACGGCGGGGATGTCGTAGATCGGCTTGTCAGGATACAGTTCCACGCACTGGCCGCCAACGGCCGGCAGCGAGTCGATGATGTGGGCCTTGATCTCGAGCAGGCCGAGTTCGAACACCTGGAACAGGCCGACGGGGCCTGCGCCAATGATCACGGCATCGGTATCGATGGCGCCGGCAAAAGAACTGTTGGCAGCGATGCTGCCCGCTTCGTGGGTGGTTGACATGCGCACTTCCTGTAGGTGTTAAACGGTAATACGGGCACGGTTGCCCCAAGCGCCCGCAGGCGCGCCGGGCGGCGGCGCCGGGAGAATCTAGCGGACCAGCTGGCCGAGCTTGTCCTTGACGTCTTTCCACTGCTCGGCGTCAGGCAAGGCCGCCTTGGTCTTGGTGATCGACGGCCAGTTGCGCGCCAGTTCAACGTTGATCTTGATGAAAGCTTGCTGGTCGGCCGGCACATCTTCCTCGGCGAAGATGGCGTTGACGGGGCATTCGGCCACGCAGACGGCGCAATCGATGCACTCGTCCGGGTCGATGGTCAGGAAATTTGGGCCTTCCCGGAAACAATCGACCGGGCATACATCGACGCAATCGGTGTAACGACAGCTGATGCACGATTCGGTGACAACGTGGGTCATAACAGTCCTATCAAATGAGGGGTGCTGCGCGTCGACGTGCGTACCGCCGCCGTCTGCTAAAGCAAAGCACTGTATTTTAAGGCAATTCGCCTGTTCCCACAAATTAGGCTTAGACACAATACACATAAGCAAATGCGCGCGCCCCCACCGATGTTGTCGATACTTTAACGGCAAAAGCCGCACAAGTGCGGCTTTTGCAGCGTGGGCATGCTCTATAGGCCGGGGTCGTCCGGGGCCGGTTCGGGCAGCAGCGGCGGCGCGCTCGCGCCGCGCCCGTGCGTGGCGCACCACTGCGCCAGCGCGTCCAGTTCGGCCGCCAGCAGCCGTTCAACGTCATGGTATTCGGCCAGGTTCATGGTCCCGCAGCAGGCGCTCCTGTCCTGCACTGCGTCCGGCGCGTCCTGCACCGCCGGCAACAGGTCGGTCCCGGCCACATGGTCTTCGGTCAGCGGCACGGGCGAGCGCACCACCTCGCGCAGCACGAAGCGGTTGCGGATCGCATTGCGGTAGTCGACCGGCTTGCCATCCTCGGCCACGGTGCGCAGCATGGCGTTGACCACGTCCGCATAGGTGGCGGCGTGATCGGGCGCGGCGATCAATGCGCGCAGCAGCGCCGAGCGCAGGTAGGCGGCCACCTCGTGCAGGACTGCGGCGCAATCGCGCAGGGCCGGATTGCGCTCAAAGGCGAACAGGTCGGCCAGGATGTCGTAGACGGCCCCGGTGAACACTTGCGAAATGGCATGCACTTCGTTGCCGGCCTGCGACAGCGTGATGTCGTTGTCGGCGTTGCGCAAACCGTTCGAGCGGCCAAGCGCCAGGCCGAACTCCTCGGCGATATCGGCGAGGAAGGTTTTGTCATGCAGGCGCGCCTTGGTCTGGGCCACGATCGCCTCGCACTGGTCAAGCTGGGACAGGCACAGGAAAATGGCGGTCAGGTCGCCAAAAGCTTCGTGCAGGCCGCCGGTCTGGGGCGGATTGTCGGCCAGCAGCCACTCGGGCTTCAAGCCGTCGAGCACGGCGTGCCCGGTTTCGTGCGAGACGATGTCGAACGAGCGGCAGGTAAATACCCGTTCGGCCTGGCCGCCGGGAATGAAGTCGCCAAATTTCAGGCAGCATTGCGAGCGGCTGTAGAACGCGTTCATCACGTTGGGCAGCCCATACGGAAAAATGTCAATCGGCGCCACGTCGGCGCTGCTGTTCCATTGCCACGGCAGTGGCGTGTCGTCGCTGCCGTCGGCCAGCGCGCGCTGGTACATGGTGAGCGTCTGGCGCACCACGGCGTAGGTGTGCACGGCGTCAAACTGGGGCGTATCGGGCATGGTGACAAAGTCGCCGAACGCATTCGGGCTGACCGGCGTGATGCCCGGCTGGCCGAACATGATGCGCGCGTCGCGCGGGCCGTCGAGCACCAGGCCGGGCAAAAACACTTTGCGGGTGCCGATTTCGCTGACCGACGGGTCCTGCTTCCACATCAGCACGCGCGCGCCGATGCCGAACGGGGAGGGCGGCTCCGCGCCCAGGCCCACGCGCGGGCGACCGGGTTCGAGGATCAGCGCTGCGGCCTTGCGGTGCTGGCGATATTGCGCGCTGGGGGTGGGGATATAGCTGACCGGCGCAGCAGTGCGCTCCGGATGCTCGGCATCGACCAGGGTGACGCGACTTTCCATACAACCTCCGCTAGTGTTCGGCCGAATCCTACGGCCCTAGCGGAAATAGTGCAGCCCCAGGCAGGCTCATCCTTTGATCCTGATCAATAGATTGTCGTTATAGAAAGAAAAGCGCGGCCATCGCCACCAAGGTCGGCGGCAGCGCCCCGGCCAGCAGGCCGGCCACGCCGATCGACTCGTCGGCAAAGCCGTCGCGCAGCAGCGAGACGCCGGCCGGGTTGGGGGCGTTGGCGATCACGGTCAGCCCGCCGCCGGCCACGGCGCCGGCCACCAGCATGTATTTGGCCTCATCGCTCATGCCCGCGATGAGCGAACCGAGGTAGGTCAGCGCGGCATTGTCGGTCACCGCCGTCAAGGCGGTGGCGCCAAGGAACAGGGCGCCCGGTTCCAGGCTCGAGACGATCGGCTGCAGCCACCATTGCTGCATTCCGCCCAGCACCACCAGCCCGGCCAGGAAAAAGCCCACCAGCAAACCTTGCTTGAGGATCAGCGGATTCTGATACTGCTCGTAGGCGGTGGTAAAGCCCAAAAAAAACATGAACAGGCCCATGAAAATGACCGGGTGATGTGCGAACCCCACCACGGCCGCGAGGAACAGCAGGTGAATGGCCGAGACCAGCAGCGGGATGGGCGCGGCGGGGGCCGCGTGCGGGTCGTCGGCCCCGACGTGGCGGCGCAGCAGGATGGTGACGGCGGTGGCGTTGATGACGACCGCCAGCGCCGCCTTCCAGCCGAAAGTGGCAGCCATGAAGGCGCTGTCCCAGTGCCAGGCGGCGGCCACCATCAACACCGGCGGCGCGGCAAACGAGGTCAGCGTGCCGCCGATTGAAATGTTCACGAACAGCACGCCGAGCGCGGCGTACTTGATCCACTCCGGCATGCCGCGATCCTGGCGAAAGATTTGCGGCCCCAGCATCAGGGCGGCCAGCGTCATGGCGGCCGGTTCCGTGATCAGGGAGCCCAGCAGCGGGACCATTGCCAGGCACAGCCAGACCCGCACCAGCGGCGTGCGCAGCGGCACCAGGCGGGCGAGAGCGGCAATGGCCGCGCGTATGCTTTCGAGCACCGGCTTGGATGCGGCCACGACCATGATGACGAATACGAACAGCGGCTCGGTGTAGGTGCGGCTTTCGGCATAGGCGATGGCTTGCTCGCCACCCGAGACAAAGGCGATGGCGATGATGAGGATGAAGGCCCACAGTCCGAACACCACCTCGACCTCGCCGAAAAAATGCCACAGGCCCGCGTGGCGCGGGAAGCGGTCGGCCAGGCGCTCGAACGACTTGGTGGCGAAGGTATGCGCCAGGGCGAGTGCGAACAGGATGGCGGCGATCAGCTGGAGGTCGGTCATGGGCGCTGGTGATGGACGGTGATTGACGTGATCGCATTATAGAGTGCGGGGCGCCGGTGGTATCATTGCCGAAATTGACACGGGAAGATTTACATGGCAGACATCAGCATCGTACAAGAACACAAACTGACGCACAAAAAAGCACGCGAGGCGGCGCAGAAGGTAGCCGACGTGATCGCCGACGAATACGGCCTGGAATGCGAATGGGAAGGCGACGTGCTGCGGTTCGAGCGCAGCGGCGTGCAGGGGCAATTGACGCTGGAAAAGAAGAAGGCCGAGATGTTTATCCGGCTGGGTTTTTTGATGAGCGCATTCGCGCCGACCATTCAGGCCAAGGTGGAAGAGAACATGAAAAAGGTGTTCGGGGCGGCGTAGAAGCGCAACGGCACGTAGGCACGTAGGGCGCAAAAGCGCAGCGCATTGCGCCACGCGCCGCCAACGGCTCACGGCGCAATGCGCTGACGCTTTTGCGCCCTACCGATAGAAAAATTTAGCCCTTCAAATCCTCGATCAGGTCGATGTACTGCTGCATCGCTTCATCCTTGCTGGTGCCCTTGAGCGCCTCCCATGCATCGAACTTGGCACGCCCGACCATGTCGGTAAAGCCGGGGCGCTTGCCTTCTGCGTCGCCCGTTGCCGCCTGCTTGTAGAGCGCATAAATCTTCAGCAGCGTCATGTTGTCCGGACGCTCAGACAGATTCTTCGAATCGAGCTGGGCCTGGTCGAACTGTTCTTGCAAACTCATAAAGTCTCCTGGTGGCTAGTGATATTGATGTAATACTGGCGGCTGGAAAATTGTCGCTAGAGTAATGTGCCTACAATCTTATCGCAACAATAAACATATTGCGCTACATAATAGAACTACCGCTGTTTATTAGAGGAGATGCTCCATGTTGTCGAAAGCTCTGTCCGCATTTAGCCGCAAAAAGATGTCTACTGTCGATACCGCCTGGCTAAGGATGGATTCTGATGGCAACCTGATGATGATCGTGGGCGTGTCCATGCTCAGCAAACCGGTCAGCGTGGAAGGCCTCAAGCACGCGCTCGCGTTGCGCTTTCTGGTCTATAGCCGCTTTCGCAGCCGGGTCGTGACGGACCTGTCGGGCTCCTGGTGGCTGGAGCAGGAAGTGGACCTGGATAACCATGTAGTGCACACCGCGCTGGCCTCGAACAAGGACAAGTCGAGCAACAAGCCGGCCCTGCAGCAACTGGTGAGCAAGCTCTCGCAGCAGCCGCTCGACCCGGAAAAGCCGCTGTGGCAGATGCACCTGGTCGACAATTGCCTCGGCGAAGACGGCAAGCTGCGCCAGGCCTTGATCATCCGCATCCACCACTGCATCGCCGACGGCGTGGCGCTGGTGGGCGTGTTCATGTCGATGTTCGACGAATCGAAGGACGAGCCCGAGCACCAAGTGCCAACGCCGCGCGCGGCGGCCGCCTCGTCGGCCGCGGCCGAAGAAAATCCGTGGGAGCAGATCATGCTGCCGGTGACGGCCGCCTCGATCAAGGCGATCGATTTGTCGTCGAACGTGTTGCTCAAAACGCTGGGCATGGTGACCGACATGGACAAGCTGCCCGGGCAGATTTCCGCGCTCGGGCACACCGCCGGCCAGTTGGCGATCGACGCCATCAAGCTAACCACGATGGAAGAAGACAGCCGCACGCGCTTGAAGGGCAAACCCAACGGCATCAAGCACGTGTCGTGGAGCGAGCCGCTGCCGCTGGCGGAAGTGAAAGCCATCGGCAAGGCCTTTGGCTGCTCGATCAATGACGTGCTGATGGCCAGCGTGGCCGGGGCCCTGCGCGCTTACCTGCGCGAGAAGGGCGACAGCATCGAGCATGATTGCGACGTGCGCGTGATGGTGCCGGTGAACTTGCGCAAGCCGAGCCGGCGCCAAAAGCTGGGCAACGCCTTCGGGCTGGTGCCGCTGGTGCTGCCGGTCGGCCTGGAAGACCCGGTCGCGCGCCTGTTCGAGGTGCGCCACCGGATGAATGAACTCAAGGGCAGCTATACGGCGCTGGTGGCCATGTCGGTGCTCGGTGTGCTGGGCGCGACGCCCAAGCAGGTACAAAACGAAATCCAGAATTATTTTACGCGCAAGGCGACGGCCGTGATGAGCAACGTGCCCGGCCCGCAGCAGCCGCTGTACCTGGCCGGCAGCCAGCTTGATCAGTGCATGTTCTGGGTGCCGCAGTCGGGCGACATTGGCATTGGCGTATCGATTTTGAGCTACAACGGCGGCGTGCAGTTCGGCATCGTCACCGACGACGCGCTGGTCAAGGACCCCGACAACATCATCCACCGCTTCGCCCCCGAATTCGAAAAACTCGTCATGCTGGCATTGATGGGTGAGTGGGAATAAAACGCTTATCCAGCCTGGTAAACCACCCCCGGGGTCAGTTCCCCCATTACGACACAACCTCGTCTGTAATGCAGCTTACAGACGAGGCCGTGTCGTAATGGGGGAACTAACCCCGGGGGCGATGTTTTACCTGGATTGCGCGGCGTTCGCTTCTTTTTCTGCATGTTTTTCTGCTTCACTGTCGCGAAACGGGTAGGTGGCCACGGCCACCGCTCCCTTGCCGACCATGACGCCGCCCTTGACCGCCGCCGAGCCGAGCGCGACGCCGGTGCCGACGACCGCCCCGGTCACCGCGATGACCGTGCAGCCGCCCAGCGCTGCCAGCGCTATCGCCAGCAGCGCGGCGCGGGCGGCGTGCATGCTTATACCGCCAGCAGTTCGACGTCGAAAATCAAGGTCGCGTTCGGTGGAATCGCGCCGCCCGCGCCGCGCGCGCCGTAGCCCAGCGCCGCCGGGATCGTCAGCGTGCGCGCGCCGCCAACCTTCATGCCTTGCACGCCTTCATCCCAGCCCTTGATGACCTGGCCGGCGCCCAGCGAAAACTGGAATGGGTCGTTGCGGTCTTTGCTCGAGTCGAATTTGGCGCCCTTGGTGCCGTCGTCGTTGCGCAGCCAGCCGGTGTAATGCACGGTCACGTGCTGGCCCGCTGCAGCTTGGGCGCCGTCGCCGACGGTGGTGTCTTCGTATTGCAGGCCGGAGTCGTTAGTGATGATGGACATGATATTCCTTGCGTGTTGGATGATTGGCGATTGTAGACGATGGCGTTCCAAAGCGCTATTCACGCCTCGCGCGCGCGAATTTCGATTATGCTTCGGTCTCATTGTCTTTTTTGAACGATTTTTCCATGAGCCAGCCTACGCTTCGCCCCGTCGTCACCGCCTACCGCCGCGCCTTGAGTTCGCAATTCAGTTTCAAGATCCTGCGCATGTCGTTCGTGCCGCTGCTGCTGTCGCTGGTGATCGGTTTTACGATCCTGTATTTCGCGGCCAATCCCCTGATGGACGTGATCCAGTCGATTTTCTCGCGCTACAACCTGAACGACTATACGGGCGCGAGCATGTTCAAGATGATCGTGGTGCCGCTGATCCTGATGGTGCTGCTGCTGCCGCTCACGCTCGTCATCGTCACCCTGATCATGAACGTGGCGGCCATGCCGGCCATCGTCAAGCACGTGGCCGCGCGCCAGTATGCCGGCCTGGAAGAAAAAAAGGGTGGCACCATGACCGGCGGCCTGTGGCTTAATCTGGTCACCATGCTCAAGTTCGTGCCGATCTGGCTGGTCACGCTGCCGCTGTATATTTTTCCGCCGCTGGCCATTGCGGTGCAAGTGATCCTGTTCGGGCGCCTGAACGCGCGCGTGATGGCCTACGATGCGCTGGCCGACCATGCCAGCGCCGAGGAGTTTGCCGCCATCGTCAAGCTGCATGCGCGCGACCTGACCACCATCGGCGTCATCTCCGGCGCCTGTGGCGCCATTCCCGGCCTGGTGTGGCTGGGCGGCGCCATCACGCTGATGTTCCCGGTCCTGGCGCCGCTGTCGATCTGGCTGTTCATCATGGTGTTCATTTTCACGGCGCTGTGGTTCCAGTACTACTGCATGCAGGCGCTGGAAGAACTGCGCGCGGCGCGGCGCGGCAAGGACGCGGTAGCGGTCCATGACTGAGCCGGCAGTTTTCGGCCCACATCGCCGGCAACTGAATCACCTCAACTGAAGGAAACGCGCATGGCAATCGGTTTGATCATCATCGGCGACGAAATCATGTCGGGCAAGCGCCAGGATGCGCACTTTTCGGCCGTGCTCAAGCTGCTCGCCGAGCGCGGCCTGCAGCTGGCCTGGGCCGAATATCTGGGCGACGATCCGCAGCGCTTGAGCGCTACCTTCGAGCGCACCATGGCTACTGGCGACATTGTCTTTTCATGCGGCGGGATTGGCTCGACGCCCGACGACCATACGCGCCAGTGCGCCGCGCGCGCGCTCGGCCGCCCTTTGGTGCTGCATCCGGAAGGGCGCCGCAATATCGAAGAGCGCATCATCGAGATGTCCGAAAAAGCGGGCGTTGTGCCGGCGCTCGATTCGCCGGAAAACCAGCAGCGCCTGCAAATGGCCGTGTTCGCGCAGGGCGCCACGCTGATCCCGAATCCCTTCAACAAGATCGCCGGCTTCACGCTCGGTACCCACCATTTCGTGCCGGGCTTTCCCGTGATGGCCACACCGATGATCGCCTGGGTGCTCGACAATCTGTATGCGCACCTGTTCAACCAGGCGCCGCGCAGCGAGCGCTCGGTGATCGTGTTCGCCAAGGCCGAGTCGGCGCTGGTGCCGCTGATGGAATATATCGAGGCCACCTGGCCGCAGGTCAAGGCGTTCAGCCTGCCAAGCGTGGGCGATGCCGACACGCGCGCGCACATCGAACTGGGGGTGAAGGGCGAGCCGGCGCAAACGGCGGCCGCGTTCGCGCACCTGCGCGCCGCGCTCGACCAGATGCAGGCCGAATACCGCGATGTCGGAACGTGAAGAGTTTATGACAACGGCGCTACCGCATTTCGGCGCGTGCATTTCGCCCGGTATACTCAGCCGTTGTTTTTTTGCGAAAAACAAACCACTGCGCCAACATTTCTTGAACACTGCTGCGTGCCGGTCGTCCCGATGTGGTGGAATGGTAGTCCTGCGTACACTGGAAGTAAGATGACATTCCAGTGACATTTTAAGTAAAACAAAGCGACAAGATTGACCACTCGATCCTACCGACAGGCCTGTAGCAGATGGCAAGGGTGGTGCGGTGATTGCAGGTACGATTGATTCAGACCGGTTGAGCCATCATGGAAAGTAATCGTCGAATTCGACGACCCCGCATTGTGGTGCACGCGGTGCGCAAATTGCGCGCCCGGTCTGCATCGATGACTGCCAACGGCGAGCCCGGCCAGGCCGAGCTCCCGACCCCGCATCCCCACCTGTCGCTGGTGCCCGAGGGACCGCAATTGGAAGGTGAAGGCATGCTGGAACAGACACACATCCCCGAGGTCGCGACGACGCCGACCCCGCCCGCGCCGCCTAAAAGGCGCAGCCGCATCAAGCCGGCGCTGATTCTGCTGCTGTTGATGCTGCTCTCGATCGCCTCGGTCTGGGCCTGGCGCGAATCGCGCACCTCGTCGATGCAGGCCAAGGTGTTCGCCAAGATGGCGAAAAAAATCAGCTACAAGGTCGAGAAGGGACCGAGCAATGCGATCCGCTTCCCGCACGACAGTCCGTACGACGAGCGGCTCGGCTACGCCAATTTGCCCGACTACCTGGGCAAACTGAAAACGCGCGATTATGAAATTGCCGCCCAGGCCCGCATCTCGCCCAAGATGGTGGAGCTGGCCGACCGCGGCCTGTTCGCCACTTACCGCGAAAAGACCAAGGTCGGCCTGACCATCCTCGACTGCAAGAGCCAGCCGCTGTTTACCAGCCTGTTCCCGGAGCGTTACTACGCCGGCTTTACCGACGCGCCCACGCTGCTGGTGCAAAGCCTGCTGTTCATTGAAAACCGCGAACTGCTCGACACCACCTACCCCAAGCGCAATCCGGCGGTGGAGTGGGACCGCTTCTCAAAGGCGGTGTTCGACAAGGTGCTGCAAATGTTCATCCCGGGCGACGACAAGCGCTCGGCCGGCGGCAGCACGCTGGCCACCCAGATCGAAAAATACCGCCACTCGCCGGACGGGCGTACCAGCTCGCTGTCCGAAAAGTTCATCCAGATGGGATCGGCCACGCTGCGCGCCTACCAGTACGGCGAAGACACCACGCTGGCGCGGCGCCAGATCGTCATCGATTACTTGAATACCGTGCCGCTGTCGGCCAAGCCCGGTTACGGCGAAGTGAACGGCATCGGCGACGGCATGTGGGTCTGGTACGGGCGCGATTTCGCCACCGTCAACAAAACCCTCAAGGGCAGGATCGACAGCCCGGACGCGGCCCTCACCTACAAGCAGGCGCTCTCGCTGATGATCGCCCAGCGCCGCCCCGCCCACTACCTTGGCGCCGGCGACAAGGACCTGGAAGAACTGACCAACACGCACCTGCGGGTGCTGGCCCAGGCCGGCGTGATCCCGCCCGCGCTGCGCGACGCCGCGCTCAAGGTCAAGCTGGCGCCGTCCACCGGTTCGGGCGTCACGCCCCCGGCGGCCAATACCTTTGTCTCGCGCAAGGCCACCAACGCCGTGCGCACCCACCTGGGCAACCTGCTGGGCGACGGCCGCCTGTACAACGTCGACCGGCTCGACCTGTCGGTGGTCAGCACGCTGGACTCGGACGCGCAGCAGGCCGTGACAGCCAAGCTGCGCGAATTGCGCGACGCCGTCTCGGCCGAAGCTGCCGGCCTGACCGGCAAGGGCATGCTCGGCAATGGGGACCCGGCCGCGGTGGTCTACAGCTTTACGCTGATGGAGCGCGGCGAGAACGTCAACTACCTGCGCGTGCAGACCGATAACTACGACCAGCCGCTCGACATCAACGAAGGCGCCAAGCTCGACCTCGGTTCCACGGCCAAGCTGCGCACGCTGGTTACCTATCTTGACATCGTCGACCAGCTGCACCAGCGCTACGGCAACATGGACGCGGCGGGGCTGAGAAAAGTCGTCGTCGATCCCAAGGACATGCTGTCCCAGTGGGCGGTTGCCTACTTCCTGGCGCTGCCCTCGAACGACGAGCGCACGCTGCCGCCAATGCTGCAGGCAGCGCTCGACCGCAAGTATTCGGCCAACCCGGGCGAGAGCTTTTTTACCGGCGGCGGCCTGCACACCTTCGGCAACTTCAACAAGAACGACAACGGCAAAATCATGATGGTGCGCGACGGGCTGAAAACGTCGAACAACCTGGTGTTCGTGCGCCTGATGCGCGACGTGGTGCGCTACTACATGTTCCAGCTGCCCGGTTCGTCCGCGGCGCTGCTGCACGATGCGGACGACCCGCGCCGCGCCGAATACCTGGCCCGCTTCGCCGACCGCGAAGGGCGCGAGTTCATGAACAGGTTTTACGCCAAGTACCGCGGCAAGACGGCGGCCGAAGCCGAGAAGGTCTTGCTGGCCAGCTTGCGCCCGACCCCTTCGCGCCTTGCCACGGTGCACCGCACGATCGCGCCGAATGCGTCGCTGCAGGATTTTGGCGCCTTCATCAAGGCCAACCTGCCGTCGGCCAATGAAGTGCCCGACGAGCGCATTGCCAAGATGTACGACCAGTACTCGGTGGCCACTATGTCGCTGGCCGACCGCGGCTACGTCGCCACCATCCACCCGCTTGAATTGTGGATGGTCGGCTACATGCGCGCGCACGACAAGGCCACCTTTGCCGACATCGTCGCTGCCAGCGTCAAGGAACGCCAGCTAGTTTATTCGTGGCTGTTCAGCACGCACCGCAAGCATGCCCAGGACAGCCGCATCGCCGGCCTGCTGGAAGTCGAAGCGTTCCTCAAGATCCACGCGCAATGGAAGAAGATGGGTTATCCCTTCGATTCGCTGGTGCCGTCCTACGCCACCACGCTGGGCGCGTCGGCCGACCGCCCGGCTGCGCTGGCCGAACTGATGGGCGTGATCGTCAACAACGGCATGCGCAAACCGGTGCAGCGCATCGACTCACTGCATTTCGCTATGGGCACGCCCTACGAAACGCTGGTGCGCCACGCGCAGGCGCCCAAGGGTGAACAGATCCTCAATCCTTTTGTCGCGCGCGCGGCGGCCGACGCGGTCCGCGCGGTAGTCTCGGAAGGCACTGCCAAGCGCGTCAAGAACGCCTTCAAAATGCGCGACGGCTCGATCATCGCCGTGGGCGGCAAGACCGGTACCGGCGACCAGCGCTTTGAAGTCTATGGCGCCGGCGGGCGGCTGATCGAATCGCGCTTCGTGAACCGTTCGGCGACCTTTGTCTTTAATATCGGCGAGCGTTTTTTCGGCAGCATGACGGCCTATGTGCACGGCCCCCAGGCCGGCAAGTACGACTTCACCAGCGCCTTGCCGGTGCAGTTGCTCACGGCGCTGGCGCCTTCGCTGATGCCGCTGATCGAGCCGCCGGTGGAGAGCGGCGCCAAGGAATGCATCCGCTGACCTGACATGTTGTAGGGCGCAAAAGCGCAAGCGCATTGCGCCAAAGGCGAGTGTCAACGCGACGCACGCCTCTGGCGCAATGCGCTTTTGCTTTTGCGTCCTGCTTTTGCACCCTGCTCATGAGCACTTGCATGTTTCGACAAATGTTGGCATTGTCCAGTCCCATGAAACCACTGCAACGCGCCATGTCAAAAATTCGCAAGTTCACCCAGTTCTCGTTTCGGGACCTGGTGGCGGCGGCCGGTCCCACCGTGCTGGTCATCGCGGGCCTGTGCCTGCTGGCCTACTTCCTGGTCGACCCGACGCCGCCGCGCAGCGTCACGCTCGCTACCGGCCAGGAAAACAGCGCCTACGAGGAGCTGGGCAAAAAATACGCGGTCCTGCTGGCCAAGCAGGGCATCAAGGTCACGCTGGTGCGCACACTGGGCTCGCAGGAAAACCTGCAGCGCTTGGATGACGGCAAGGTCGATATCGCCTTTGTGCAAAGCGGCTCGACCGACCAGCGCGCCGCCTCCAAGACGGGCCTGGTGTCGCTTGGCAGCCTGTTCACCGAGCCGGTGTGGCTGTTTTTGCGCGAGCCGACCAAGGTCACCCAGATCAACGAGCTAAAGGGCTTGAAAATCAATGTCGGGCCCGAAGGCACGGGCGTGCCCAAGCTGTTTCGCCAGGTGCTGGAATTGAACGGCGTCGCTCCCACCGACTTGACCCTGGGAGCACTTGAAAACACGCCCGGCACGGTGGAGCTGCTCGAAGGGCGCATCGACGGCCTGGTGTTTTCGTCCGGACCGGACGCGCTGATGGTGCAGATGCTGCTGCAAACGCCGGGGATAAAATTGTTCGACTTTGCCCAGGCCGAGGCTTACACGCGGCGCTTGCCGTTCATGTCGCACGTGGTGCTGCCGCGCGGGATCGTGGACGTGGGGCGCGACTTGCCGTCCCAGGATTACCACTTGATCGCGCCCACCGCCACGCTGGTCGCACGCCACGACTTGCATCCGGCGCTGATCGATTTGTTCGTGCAGGCGGCCAGCCAGATCCACGGCGGCACCGGCTGGTTCCAGCAGCAGGGGCAGTTTCCGTCGGAGCGCTATACCGAAATTCCCGTCTCGCGCGAAGCGGCCAAGTTTTACAAGGATGGCCCGCCGCTGCTGCAGCGTTACATGACGTTCTGGCTGGCCAATTTCTTCGACCGCATGTGGGTGGTCGTGGTGGCGCTCGCCGCGCTGCTGCTGCCGCTGTCGAAAATCGTGCCGCCGCTGTACGTGTGGCGTATCCGCTCGCGCGTATATCGCTGGTACGGGCAGTTGCGCACGGTGGAGCAGGAGCTCGAGGCGGGGCAGGGCAAGGAAGAGGTGTGCGCGGGATTGCTCAAGCGACTCGATGAGATTGAAGAGCTGGTGAACCAGATCTCGATTCCGCTGGCCTTTGCCGATGGCTTGTACGGACTGCGCAGCCATATCAATTTTGTTCGCAACCGGGTCAAGAGCGCGATGGCGCCAGCGTAGTCGCAAGCACAATGTAGGGCGGAAAAGCTCCGGGCTCTGAGTTCCCCTCGCATTCCGCCAATGCATGCGTTACGTTACCGCGTGCATTGGCGGAACTGCTCAGGCGCCCATCCACGGCAAACCGGCGTGGCACCATCCGCCCACGGTCTTGCGGTGCCCCTCGCCATCCTTGTCGCCTTCGAAGCCTTCCAGAATGTCATAGCTGTTGGCAAACCCGTGCTGCGTAGCCAGCGTGGCCGCATGGCGCGACCTGACCCCCGAACGGCACAAAAACAGCAGCACGTCGTCCTTGCGCGCCACCGCCTCCAGTTGCTGCACAAAATCGGGATTGGGCACGCCGCCCGGCCAGGTGCTCCACTGCACGGCGCGGTGCTGGTTCTCGGGCAGCATCACCCGTCCCACCCAGTCGCGCTCGGCATTGGTGCGCACGTCGACCAGCACCACGCGCGTGTCGGCTTGCACCAGCTCATAGGCCTCGTGCGGCGTGACCGCACCCGCGTACCCTGGGCCTGGCGCGCGCGCACGCGCGGCGGCTAAAAGTTGTTCAACGGTACTCATGGCGTTGCTCCAAAGTGAGGAAACAGGTTTAATATAAGCAACCCTGCACCAACAGGACGCATTTTCGCCATTGTTGTGCAGTGCGCCCAATTTCGGTGCAGATTTTTGATTTCGCACCAAACAAGTGCGTTGTTGATGGTGTGCAATGACGGTGTCAAAACGGGAACATGCAATTTTAAGATCAATTGCCAGCAGATTCAACGACGCAATGTGCAAAAGCCCCGCCGCATGTGACTGGCATGGTTTCTGCTATGATCCCCTTGAGTTTTGTCGCAGCTTCGACAAGCCCCTTATTTCAATCAGGAGAGTTACGCATGGCAATGACCGCCGCAGAAGTCTTGAAAATGGTAAAAGACAACGAAGTCAAATTCGTTGATTTCCGCTTCGCCGACACCCGTGGTAAAGAGCAGCACGTGACCGTGCCTGTTTCCCACTTCGACCTCGACAAGTTCGAGTCGGGCCATGCGTTCGACGGTTCGTCGATCGCCGGCTGGAAGGGTATCGAAGCGTCGGACATGATCCTGATGCCAGATCCGAACACGGCCAACATCGATCCGTTCATGGAAGAGACGACCCTGTTCATGCAGTGCGACGTCATCGAGCCTGCCGACGGCAAGGGCTACGACCGCGACCCGCGTTCGATCGCCAAGCGCGCCGAAGCGTACCTGAAGTCGACCGGCATCGGCGACACCGCCTTTTTCGGCCCTGAGCCTGAATTCTTCATTTTTGATTCCGTGCGCTGGAAGATCGACATGTCGGGTTGCTTCGTCAAGATCGACTCCGACGAGTCGTCGTGGGCGACCGACGCCAAGACCGAAGGCGGCAACAGCGGCCACCGTCCTACCGTCAAGGGCGGCTACTTCCCGGTCCCGCCGGTCGATTCGTTCCAGGACATGCGCTCGGAAATGTGCCTGATCCTCGAATCGCTGGGCATCCCGGTTGAAGTGCACCACCACGAAGTGGCAGGCGCCGGCCAGAATGAAATCGGCACCAAGTTCTCGACCCTGGTCGAGCGCGCCGACTGGACCCAGAACCTGAAGTATGTGGTTTGGAACGTGGCCCACAGCTACGGCAAGACCGCCACTTTCATGCCAAAACCTATCGTTGGCGATAACGGCTCGGGAATGCACGTGCACCAGTCGATCTGGAAAGACGGCAAGAACCTGTTCGCCGGCGACGGCTATGCCGGCCTGTCGGACGATGCGCTGTTCTACATCGGCGGCATCATCAAGCATGCCAAGGCATTGAACGCCATCACCAACCCGGGCACCAACTCGTACAAGCGCCTTGTGCCTGGCTACGAAGCACCGGTCAAGCTGGCGTACTCGGCTAAAAACCGTTCGGCCTCGATCCGCATTCCGCACGTTGCCAATCCAAAAGGGCGCCGCATTGAAACGCGTTTCCCCGATCCTCTGGCCAACGTCTACCTGTGTTTCTCCGCGCTGCTGATGGCTGGCCTGGACGGTATCGCCAACAAGATCCACCCGGGCGAAGCGGCATCCAAAGACCTGTACCATTTGCCGCCTGAAGAAGACGCGCTGATCCCGACGGTGTGCGCATCGCTCGAAGAAGCACTCGACGCGCTCAACAAGGATCGCGAATTCCTGACCCGCGGCGGCGTGTTCAGCGACAGCATGATCGATGCTTACATCGAACTGAAAATGCAGGACGTGCAGCGCATGCGCATGACCACCCACCCTGTCGAATTTGACATGTACTATTCGCTGTAAGTGCCATTGTCATTGCGCGCATTGTTAAGCTGTTAGCACCTGTAGTCGTGCCGACATCGAAAGTGTAAGCGCATTGTAATTGTGGTGAGAAAAACGCGAGGATCGCTACGGCTTTCCTCGCGTTTTGCATTGGATGTTGTATATTCGGTGAACTTAATTACTGTACGGACAAACGGAAAGCGATGGAGACGATGACGATCAAGCCACAGATCAGGATGCGCAAGCTGGCCGTCGCGCTGGCCCTGCTGTGCGGCGCGTTCGCGCAAGCGCCTGCCCAGGCCCAGAACGGCGTCTATCTTTGCACCAACGCCAGCGGCGGCAGGGAATTGACCGATAGCTACAGGCCCGGTTGCAAGACGCTGAACCTGCCCAATTCCATCCCCGCGCCGTCCAGAGCGCGCCAGTCGGGCGCGCCGCGCGCGCCGGCCGCGCCCGTGTCGACGCCCACCGATTTCCCGAAAGTGGACAACGCCCAGCAAAAGGCGCGCGACAATGACCGCCGCGAAATTTTGAACGACGAGCTGCGCGGTGAAGAAAAAAAGCTGGCCGAAGCGCGCAAGGAATTCAACGGCGGCGAGCCGGAGCGCCAGGGTAATGAGCGCAACTTTGCCAAGTACCAGGAGCGCGTGGAAATGATGCGTGACAGTATTAGCCGTACCGAGAAAAACATCGAGGCGCTGAAACGCGAAATCGCGAACATCAAATGACGGAGCGACAAGTGCAACCCGGGCAAAACGGGCAGCACGGACCATACAAGAACGGCGAGCTGGCGGGCCTCGATTTGCTGGCCTCGTCGGTGCTGCTGGTCGACGCCGACGGCATGATCACGTTTGCCAACGCGGCCGCTGAAAACTTGCTCGAAAGCTCGCTCAAGGCGCTCCAGCGTCAGCAGCTCAGTATGCTGTTCGTGAATGCCGACGAGCTGCTCAGCCTGTGCGCGCAAGCGCTCGCGCACAAATACGCCGACCTGCGCCAGGACCTCACGCTCGAGCGCAACGGGCGCGCGCCCTTGCATGTGCACAGCATCGTCAGCGCCGCCGGCGACGCCGGCATTGTGGTGGAGCTGCGCGAAAACGTGCAGCAATTAAAGCTCGATCGCGAGGAGCGCATCCTCGACCAGAGCCAGGTCAACAAGGAACTGGTGCGCAACCTCGCGCACGAAATCAAGAACCCGCTGGGTGGCATTCGCGGCGCCGCCCAGTTGCTCGAACTTGAGCTGCCGGCGCTGCACTTGACGGCGCTGCGCGAATACACCCAGGTCATCATCAAGGAAGCGGACCGGCTGCAAACCCTGGTCGACCGCTTGCTGGCGCCACACCGGCGTCCGCACATCGTGGGCGACGTAAATATCCACGAAGTGTGCGAACGCGTGCGCAGCCTGATGCTGGCCGAGTTTCCCGTGGGCCTCTCCATCAAGCGCGATTACGATGCGTCGATTCCCGAGTTCCGCGGCGACAAGGAACAGTTGATCCAGACCGTGCTCAACATCGCCCACAATGCGGCCCAGGCGCTGGCCGGACAGATTGCCGGCGGCGACGCCGTACTCATATTTCGCACGCGCGTGGCGCGCCAGGTCACGTTGGCCAAGGTCCGCTACGCCCTGGCATTAGACTTGCATATCATCGACAATGGACCGGGCATTTCGCCCCAGATTCGCGAGCGCATCTTCTATCCCCTGGTATCGGGACGGGAGGGCGGCAGTGGCCTGGGACTGACCCTCGCGCAAACCTTCGTGCAACAGCACATGGGTGTAATCGAGTGCGAAAGCCGGCCTGGATTGACGGATTTCAGGATTCTGTTGCCACTGCCATAAATGGTGAAAAGCGGCAGGCGGCACGTCCTGGACCCGGGTCCGACCACATCGCAGACCCTATCGCAGGAAGCTTGAATACATGAAACCAATCTGGATAGTCGACGACGACGCCTCCATTCGCTGGGTGCTCGAAAAAGCCCTGGCGCGCGAAAACCTGGCCACCAAGAGTTTTTCGAACGTGCGCGACGTCATGGCCGCGCTCGAATTGGAGACCCCGCAAGTGCTGGTCTCGGACATCCGCATGCCGGGCGAATCGGGCCTGGACTTGCTGCAGACCGTCAAGACCAAGTATCCCGGGCTGCCGGTTATCATCATCACCGCGTTTTCGGATCTTGATTCGGCCGTTGCCGCCTTTCAGGGCGGCGCCTTTGAATACCTGGCCAAGCCCTTCGATATCGACAAGGCGGTCGAGCTGATTCGGCGCGCGCTCGACGAGAGCCTGCGCGAAACCAGCGTCGAAGCCGGCCCCACCGACACCCCCGAAATTCTGGGCCAGGCGCCGGCGATGCAGGAAGTGTTTCGGGCCATCGGGCGCCTGTCGCAATCGAATGTGACGGTGCTGATCACGGGCGAATCGGGCACCGGCAAGGAGCTCGTCGCGCGCGCCCTGCACAAGCACAGCCCGCGCGCGCAGCAACCCTTCATTGCGCTCAATACGGCGGCCATCCCCAAGGACTTGCTCGAGTCCGAACTGTTCGGCCATGAGCGCGGCGCCTTTACCGGCGCCCAGACCACGCGCCGCGGGCGCTTCGAGCAGGCTGAAAACGGCACGCTGTTTTTGGACGAGATCGGCGACATGCCTTTTGATTTGCAAACGCGCCTGTTGCGCGTACTGTCGGACGGGCACTTTTACCGGGTCGGCGGGCACCAGCCGATGAAGGCCAATGTGCGCGTCATTACCGCCACCCACCAGAACCTGGAACAGCGCGTGCGCGAGGGCCTGTTTCGCGAAGACTTGTTTCACCGCTTGAATGTGATCCGCTTGCGTCTGCCCAGTTTGCGGGAGCGGCGCGAAGATATCCCCATCCTGGTGCGCCACTTTCTGGTGCAAAGCGCCAAGCAACTGGGCGTGGAGACCAAGCGCATGAGCGAGCCGGCGATGGCGTTTCTGGCCTCGCTCGATTTGCCGGGCAATGTGCGCCAGCTTGAAAACCTGTGCAACTGGATCACCGTGATGGCGCCGGGGCAGACGGTGGAAGTGAAAGACATGCCGTTCGAGCTGACCCAGGGGCAGGAGGGCGCCATTGCCGCCAGTGCGGCGCCGCCGGTGCAGGACGCGCTTGCGGCCGGCGGCGCGGGTCTGACCTCGCTGCCTTCGCTGACCTCGCTGGAAAACAGCGGCGGCTGGATCGGGCTGTTGGAACTGCAGGCGGCCGGGATGCTGGCGGCGGGGCAGTCCGACATCATGGATGCGCTGGGGCGGCAGTTCGAGTCGGCGCTGATCAAGACGGCGCTGCGCCATACGCACGGGCGCAAGAACGATGCGGCTGTCAGGCTGGGGATCGGGCGCAACACGATCACCCGCAAGATCGCGGAGCTGGGCATCGACGGCGCGAAGGACGAGTAGAGGCAAAGCGCACGAATGTAGGGCGCATAAGCGATAGCGCAATGCGCCATGTCAGCGTCAACGCGACGCGAGCATGGCGCAATGCGCTGCGCTTTTGCGCCCTACGCTCCCCGGCCAATGTAGTAAGCTCTGCTCTCAAGAAAAAAGTCATTTCACGGAGCTGTATGCTGATTAACTGCGTCGCCTACCAAGAGGGCAAAAAACTTTCCGACATCACGGTCGAGGCCATCAGCGATTACATCGAAATGCCCGAAACCTTCGTCTGGGTTGCCTTGCGCGAGCCCGAAAACGGTGAACTGCTCACCATGCAGGAAGAATTTGGCTTGCACGAACTGGCGGTTGAAGACGCCATGCGCGGCAACCAGCGCCCCAAGATCGAGGAATACGGCGAGTCGCTGTTCGTCGTCATCCAGACCGTTGAATTGGCGGGCGACGAACTCAATATCGGCGAGGTCGATATTTTTGTCGCCGCCAACTACGTGCTCTCGTGCCGCAACAACGTCAACCTCGGCTTTCTGGGCGTGCGTGCACGCGCCGAGCGCGAGCCGCACCTGCTTGCCAAAGGCTCGTCGTTCGTGCTCTACGCGCTGATGGACGCGGTCGTCGACCGCTATTTTCCCGTGGTCGACTTGCTCGAATCAGAATTGGAAAAAATCGAAGACCGGATCTTCATCAAGGGTTCGCAGCGCGCCAACATCGAGCGCCTGTATGAGCTTAAACGCAAGGTGCTGCTGCTGCGCCATGCAGTCGCGCCCATGCTAGACGCCGTGGGCAAGCTGCACGGCGGGCGCGTGCCCGCCTTTTGCATGGATACTCAGGAATACTTCCGCGACGTGCACGACCATCTGTACCGCATCAATTCGGCGCTCGACACCATCCGCGAGACGATCAGTACCGCGATCCAGGTCAACCTGTCGATGGTGGCCATCGACGAGGGCGAAGTGAACAAACGCCTGGCCGCATGGGCCGCGATCTTTGCCGTGTTCACCGCCTTTGCCGGCGTATGGGGGATGAATTTCGAGTACATGCCCGAACTGAAATCGCGCTGGGGTTATCCGCTGGCGATCACGTTCATGTTCAGCCTGTGCGGCTACCTGTACTACCGCTTCAGGAAGTCTGGCTGGTTATAAGCTGTTGCGCGGGAAAATCGCATGCGATCCTCATTCCCCGCTAACACCGGCTGGCTTTAGAGGAGAGCATTGCCAGCGCCACCGCCTCGGCCACCTTGATGCCATCGACCGCCGCCGACAGGATGCCGCCCGCGTAACCGGCACCTTCGCCGGCCGGGAACAGGCCGCGCGTATTCAGGCTTTGCAGGTCGCCGTCGTTGCGCTTGATGCGGATCGGCGACGAGGTGCGCGTTTCCACGCCAGTTAGCAGCGCGTCTTCCTGGTAGTAGCCCTTGATCTGCTTGTCAAAGGCGGGAAATGCTTCGCGCATGGCGACAATCGCGTAATCGGGCAGCGCCGTGGCCAGGTCGGTCAGGCGCACTGCGGGCGTGAGCGACGGCACCACGGAGCCAAAGGCGCTCGAGGCGCGCCCCTTGACGAAGTCGCCCATCAGCTGGCCCGGCGCGTCGTAGGTGCCCCCGCCCAGCGCAAAAGCACCTTCCTCCAGGCGCCGCTGCAGTTCGATGCCGGCCAGCGGGTGACCCGGGTAATCGGCAGGCGTAATGCCGACCACGATGGCGCTGTTGGCGTTGCGCTCGTTGCGCGAATACTGGCTCATGCCGTTGGTGACCAGGCGCCCCGGTTCGGACGCGGCCGACACCACGGTGCCGCCCGGGCACATGCAAAAACTGTAGACCGAGCGGCCGTTGCTGGCGTGGTGTACCAGCTTGTAGTCGGCTGCGCCCAATATCTTGTTGCCCGCGCTGGGGCCAAAACGGCAGGCGTCGATCAGCGACTGCGGATGCTCGACCCGAAAGCCGATCGAAAACGGCTTGGCTTCCACATACACGCCGCGCGCATGGAGCATTTCGAAGGTGTCGCGCGCGCTGTGGCCAATCGCCAGCACCACATGGCGGCTGGCGATGTGCTCGCCGCTGGCCAGGGTCACGCCGCGGATCTGGCGCGCGTCCCCCGTGCCTTCGACGTCGATATCGGTGACTTTGCAACTGAAGCGATATTCGCCGCCCAGCGCGATGATGTTCTCGCGCATTTGCTCGACCATCTTGACCAAGCGAAAGGTGCCGATGTGCGGTTTGCTGACGTACATGATCTCTTCCGGCGCGCCGGCTTTGACGAACTCGGTCAGCACCTTGCGTCCGTAATGCTTGGGATCCTTGATTTGACTATACAACTTGCCGTCTGAAAATGTACCGGCGCCGCCTTCGCCGAACTGCACGTTGGACTCGGGATTGAGTTCCCGCTTGCGCCAAAAGCCGAAGGTGTCGACGGTGCGTTCGCGCACTACCTTGCCGCGTTCGAGGATCAAGGGACGCAAGCCCATTTGGGCCAGCACCAGCGCCACGAACAGGCCGCAGGGGCCGGTGCCGATGACGATCGGGCGCTCTCCACTGTCGTGGCCTTGCGCCTGCAAGCCGCCGGCGACGAAGCGGTAGCTGGTGTCGGGGGATGGCATGACGTGGACGTCATGCTGAAGGCGTGCAAGCACTTGCGCTTCGTTGGCAAGGTCGGCGTCGATGGCGTAAATGAGCAGGATCGCACTGCGCTTGCGCGCATCGTAACTGCGCTTGAAAACCGTAAATCCAAGTAATTCGGTGTGGGGTATACCGAGCCGGTCCAGAACCGCAGACCGCAGTTCCTCGTCCGAATGATTGAGTGGAAGTTTTAGTTCATTAATTCGCAACATAGAGTAAGTGGAAACAGTTTCGCAAGCATTCGAGGGAACTATTCTACCCGGTATGGAGGCGGTGGCAGTAAGTGTGTCCGGGGCCTTGAAATGGTTCCAAAACTTGGGTTGACTTCGATTACGAGCTGTGCAGAAGCGAGCTGAGCAGAATTGACAGAGAGGCCAAATTTCTAAATGTGTTGTTTCTCCGCATACTATTCGATAGCGAAATTTGACACCGTTCGGGGCGCTATGGTTTTATGTCTGACTTGAATATTGTTGATCAACTCAGACAATGTTTAATAGAACACCCATGAGGTGGCTTTCAAAAGCTTTGAGCGTTATTTCAAACGCAATGATTCAATGAAAGCAATACTGCACGAGCAGATCTACCGAAACGCTTAAAATTAATTAGGAAATCACATGTTGAGAAAATCAGTTTTGGTCCGCGCACTGTCATTGGCTTTCAGCGCTGCGGCGCTGAGTGCAGCAGTTGTTCAGCCTGCCATGGCCCAGTCGAACGCTGCCGGTACGATTTACGGCAACGTCGAAGGCGCTACCGGCGCCACCGTTGTTGTTCGTAATCTGGAAACCAACCTGCAGCGTCGCGCCACGCCTGACGCGTCGGGCCGCTACACCGTTACCGCATTGCCGGTCGGCCGCTACAAAGTTGACGTCATGAAGGGCGACACCGTCGTCAAAACGTCGGAAGTCGATGTATTGCTGGGGCAGGGTGTTGACGCTTCGGCCAGCGTGAGCGGCGTTCAAACGGTGCGCGTGACCGGCGGGCGCAAGCGTATCGACGTGTCGAACACCAACAACGGCGCCGTTTTCTCGGCCAAAGAACTGGCCAAGTTGCCAATCCGTCCTACCGTCGACGCCATCATCCAGCTCGCGCCGAACACCACGCGCGCAGATGACCGCTATGCAGGCGCATCGTTCGGCGGCGCGGGCGCGTCCGAGAACGCGTACTACATCAACGGTTTCCCTGTCACCAACCCGATCACCGGTCTCGGTTCGTCCGAACTGCCGTTCGGCGCCGTTGCCCAGGCACAGATCCTGACCGGCGGTTTCGGTGCCGAATTCGGCCGTTCGATCGGCGGCGTTGTCAACATTACCACCAAGGGTGGTACGAATACTTGGGAAGCGGGCGGCATGGTAAGCGTCGAGCCGTCTAGGATGCGCGCCAAATACAAGGATTTCCATTACGCGGACACCGGTTTCTATCCAGCCACCGCGCCTGATGTGAATGCTAACGGCTTTCCAACGACAAACCGTACCGACGGCTTGCTGCGTACCCGTCGCGAAGACAACGAGCGCCAAGAAGTGCGCGTGGGCGCCTTTGTTGGCGGCCCGATCATCAAGGATAAGCTGTTCATGTTCGTGGCTGCTGAGCAAAACCGGGTTGATCGCGACATCGTTTCGCGGGCTAACAACGGCGGCCTGAATGCGATCAGCAAATGGGGCTTCGGCGAACTGAAAGACACGATCACCCGCTACGTTGCCAAAGTCGACTGGAACCTCACCGACAACCATCGCCTGGAATTCCTGTCGGTCGGCGACAACAGCAAGCTTGACGCCGAATACTACGGCTACAACTACAACACCCGGGCCCGCGGTTCGGTTGTCAATTCCGGTGAACACTATCGTAACGATCCAGCCACAACCCAAGGTGTGGGCGGCGACTTCAATCAGCTCAAGTACACCGGTAACCTGACCGAGAACCTGACCCTGACCGCCATGCATGGCAAGTTGACCTCGGAGCACTCGAACACGTTCGACGGCTATGACGTGTACAACCTGGCCTCGGCGGTTCCACAAGTGTCGTCGCTGTCGGTGTGCCCGCCATCGCTGCCATGCGTGAACAACCAGCCACTGACCGGCACCATCATGCCTAAAGGCGGTAAAGACACGGTCAAGAACACCCGTCTGGACTTGGAGTGGAAAGTTGGCGCGCACACCCTGCGCGTCGGCGCCGACAAGGTTGAGTTGCTCAACGAAAACACGGGCTTCATTACGGCCGGTGGCTCGATCTGGCGCTATTACAAGCAGGCCAACCCGACCGTGGCTCAGAGCCTGTCTTCCACCGGCGCCAAAGTTGCCGTGGCAACCAAAGGCAGCGGTCCATTGGCTGCTCAGGGTTACTGGGCACGTCAGGAGATTTTCAGCTCGGCAACGCCAGTAGGGTCGGAGCAGACATCGCAATTTATCGAAGATAAATGGCAAGTCAGCAAGAACGTCCTGTTGTCACTTGGCTTGCGCAATGAGCAGTTCAAAAACATCAACGGCGACGGCGAAACATTCCTGGAAATGAAAAATCAGATTTCCCCGCGTCTGGGTGCCTCTTGGGACGTCAACGGTGATGCCAGCTTGAAAGTGTTCGGTACTGCCGGTCGTTACTACCTGCAAGTTCCAGGCAGTATCGGTGTGCGTGGTGCAGCGCGCTCGCTGTTCACGCGTCAAGGTTTCAGCTACACCGGGATGGACGCCAACGGTGCCCCAACCGGCCTCGTTAAGTTGACCGAACCGTTCTCGACCAACAACGAGTACAACCAGGCCAAGGACCCGCTGGTTGTCAGCGCGCTCAAGATGAAGCCGAACTTCCAGGATGAAATGACGGTCGGCTTTGAAAAAGCTTACTCGCCATCGCTCAACTTCGGCGTTAAGGCAACGTACCGCAAGCTGAAGTCGACGCTGGACGACCTGTGCGATGCACGTCCGTTCGAGGAGTATTTCGCAGCCCATCCGACACTCGACACCAGCAAATACGGCGGTTTCGGTTGCGCAACGTTCAATCCGGGCGAAGACAACACCTTCCTCGTCGACCTGAACGATACCGATCCGGCGTTGGCCCGCAAGACGTACACCACGGTTAAGCTGACCGCAGCGCAAATCGGTTTGCCAATGGCCAAGCGCGTCTACAAGGCAGTCGACGTGTTTGCCGAGCATCCACTGCGCAACGGCTGGTATGGTCGCGTGAACTACACATTGTCGCGTAGCGAAGGCAACACTGAAGGCCAGACGCGTTCGGATAACGCCCAGGCAAACCCTGGTGCAACGACGACCTGGGATACTCGCGAACTGCCGGAGTACACCTATGGGCGCCTGCCAAACGACCGCAAGCACCAGATCAAAGCCTTTGGTTTCTGGGAAGTTAGCCCAACTGTTACGCTGGGCGGTAACGCGCTGCTCGCGTCGGGTCGTCCAAAGAGTTGCTTCGGTAATCATCCGACCGTCGATCCATCGTACGACTACGGTTCGAACTACCACTACTGCGGCGGTGGTCTCTCCAGCGCTGCTAACAAACCAACGCCACGCGGCTCGCTGGGTGAATTGCCGAAGGATGTGCGTTTCGACATGAACGTGGCCTACCGTCCACTGGAAGTCAAGGGCCTGACGCTGCGTATGGATGTGTTCAACCTGTTTGACAGGCAAGTTGTGCAGCGTGTGGACGAGACCTACAACAGCGGTCCCAACGTTGTCGCCCCAGAATACAACCGCATCCAGAGCTACTCCAACCCACGTGCTTTCCGCTTCACCGCGGAATACAGCATGAAGTTCTAATTGCCGTTGGGAGGCGGGTGCAAACCCGCTTCGCATCTGCAACAAAAAACGCAGGCCTCGGCCTGCGTTTTTTTATGCGCGCAGCGTTTTTGCTACAGGCCGCCCCACAGCGCGGCCAGCGCCGCCACCACCGCCATGCCAGCCGTTTCAGTGCGCAGAATGCGCGGTCCCATCGACAGCGCCAGCGCGCCACTGGCAATGGCTGCGTCTTCTTCCTGCAGCGTGAAACCGCCCTCCGGGCCGATCATCAGCGACAATGCCTGGGGCGGCTGGTGGCGCGCCCAGACCGAGACGGTTTTTTCCGCGCGCGGTGTCAGCAGGATGCGCTTGTGCATGCTCTGCTGGCCCGTCCATGCATGAAAATCTTCCATCGGCGCGATCCGCGCCAGCCGGTTCCGTCCGCTTTGTTCGGACGCGGCCACGATGACCCCGCGCCAGTGCGCCAGTTTTTTCTCGGCGCGCTCGCCAGCCAGGCGCACCACGCAGCGCTGCGTTGTCAGCGGCTGAATCGCCGCCACGCCCAGCTCGACCGCTTTTTCGATGATCCAGTCCATCTTGGACGCTTCGGGCAGAGCCTGCACCAGCGTGATTTCAAAGGGCAGCTCGACGTCGCGCGCCACCTGCGCCTTGATGCTGGCGCTGGCGCGGCGCTTCTCGACGCTGTCGAGCCGGGCGACATACTCGGCGCCGTCGCCGTTAAACAGGCGCAGTTCGGCGCCCGGCAGCAGGCGCAGCACGTGCAGGTGGTGGGCCACGGCGTCGGGAAGGGCGATGGTCAGGCCGGCAGCGAGCGGGGTATCACAGTAGAAACGGGGCATGCAAATCCTGTTCGTCGATCAGAAACAAAGCTTCATTTTAATTCGACCCCTCTTGGTCTGGTAAAATAGTTGGCTCAGATCTCTTGCAACGCCGCCCCGCATTCCCAATCCTCAGACCCAAGCTACCATGACACCTACGCTACCGACGACTTTGATGGCCAACGCGATCCGCGCACTGGCAATGGACGCAGTTCAACTGGCCAATTCCGGCCACCCCGGCATGCCGATGGGGATGGCCGACATCGCCGTGGCATTGTGGGCCGGCCATTACCAGCACAACCCGGCCAACCCGAAGTGGGCCAACCGCGACCGCTTCCTGCTCTCCAACGGGCATGGCTCGATGCTGCATTACGCGCTGTTGCATCTGTCGGGCTACGCCTTGAGCATGGATGACATCAAGCAATTTCGCCAACTCCATTCCAAAACCCCTGGTCACCCGGAAGTGGACATCACGCCGGGCGTTGAGACGACCACCGGTCCGCTCGGTCAGGGCATCGCCAACGCGGTCGGCATGGCGTTGTCGGAATACCTGCTGGGGGCTGAATTCAACCAGCCCGGTTTCGACGTGGTCAACCACTACACCTATGCGTTCCTGGGCGACGGCTGCCTGATGGAAGGCATTTCGCACGAAGTGTGCGCGCTGGCCGGCACCTTGAAACTGAACAAACTGATCGCGCTGTACGACGATAATGGCATTTCCATCGACGGCAAGGTCGAAGGCTGGTTTACCGACGACACGCCCAAGCGCTTTGAAGCATACGGCTGGAATGTGATTCGCGCCGTCGACGGCCATGACGTGGCCGCGGTCGACGCTGCCATTGCGCAAGCCAAGCTGGCCGACAAGCCCACCCTGATCTGCTGCAAGACCATCATCGGCAAGGGTGCGCCCAATTTGCAGGGCGGCGACAAGGTGCATGGCGCCGCGCTCGGCGACAAGGAAGTGGCGGCCGTGCGCGAGCACCTGCTGTGGACTTCGGTCCCGTTCGAGATCCCGGCCGAGGTGTACACGGCCTGGGACGCCAAGGCCAAGGGCGCAGCTACTGAAGCTGCCTGGAACGACAAGTTTGCCGCTTACCGCGCGCAGTTTCCAGCGCTGGCGGCTGAATTTGAGCGCCGCATGCAGGGCGACTTGCCGGCCAGTTTTGATGCCGTGCTGGCCGCTGCCATTGCCTCGTGCGTGGAAAAGAAGGAAAACATCGCCACCCGCAAGGCCAGCCAGAACGCCATTCAAGCGCTCGCGCCCGCGCTGCCGGAATTTCTAGGCGGCTCGGCCGACCTGACCGGTTCCAACCTGACCAACTGGAAAGAGTGCGTCGCGCTGCGTTCCGGCAAGCCGGGCAACCACATCAATTACGGCGTGCGCGAATTTGGCATGAGCGCCATCATGAATGGCATTGCCCTGCACGGCGGCTATATCCCCTTCGGCGCCACTTTCCTGACGTTCTCGGACTACAGCCGCAATGCGCTGCGCATGGCTGCCTTGATGAAACTGCGCTCGATTTTTGTGTTCACGCACGACTCGATCGGCCTGGGCGAAGATGGCCCGACGCACCAGTCGATTGAACACGTCTCGTCGCTGCGCCTGATCCCGAACCTGGATAACTGGCGTCCGTGCGACACGGTCGAGTCAATCGTTGCCTGGGGTGCCACCGTGCGCCGCAAGGATGGCCCGTCGACGCTGATCTTTTCGCGCCAGAACCTGCCGTTCCAGGAACGCAGCGAGGCGCAAATTGCCGACATCGCCCGCGGTGGCTACGTGCTGCAAGATGCACCGGATGCCAAGATCATCCTGATTGCCACCGGTTCCGAAATCGAATTGGCCACCAAGGCCGCTGCCGCCCTGACGGCCGAAGGCGTGGCCGTGCGCGTGGTGTCGATGCCGTCGACCGACGTGTTCGACCGCCAAGACGCCCCCTACAAGGCGTCGGTGCTTACGCGCGGCGTGCCGCGGGTGGCGATCGAGGCCGGCGTGACCGACTTCTGGTACAAGTACGTGGGCCTTGAAGGCGCAGTGGTCGGCATCGACACCTTCGGCGAATCGGCCCCGGCGCCAGTGCTGTTCAAGCACTTCGGCTTTACGGTCGAGAACGTCGTGGCCAAGGCCAAAATCGTACTGGCTGCATAGAACTGACAAACAACTGGCAGGCGCATCAACAACTTCAGGGACCCTCTTTTTTTAATCATCAGGAGCATAAGCATGACGATCAAAGTTGCAATCAACGGTTATGGCCGCATCGGCCGCAATGTACTGCGCGCTTTCTACGAAGGCGGCAAGAAACATGACATCCAGATCGTGGCCATCAACGACCTGGGCGATGCCAAGTCGAACGCCCACCTGACCCGCTACGATACGGCCCACGGCAAGTTTCCCGGCACCGTGACGGTCGAGGGCGAGAACATGATCGTCAACGGCGACGTGATCCGCGTGTTTGCACAGCGCAATCCTGCTGAAATTCCTTGGGGCGACCTGGGTGTGGACGTGGTCCTGGAGTGCACGGGCTTTTTCACCACCAAGGAAAAGGCATCGGCTCACCTGAAGGGCGGCGCCAAGAAAGTCATCATTTCGGCTCCGGGCGGCAAGGATGTCGACGCCACCATCGTGTTCGGCGTGAACCAGGACGTACTGAAAAGCACGGATACCGTGATCTCGAACGCGTCGTGCACCACCAACTGCCTGGCTCCTTTGGTCAAGCCGCTCAATGACGCCATTGGCCTGGAAACTGGCTTGATGACAACCATCCACGCGTACACCAACGACCAGGTGCTGTCGGACGTGATGCATGAAGACTTGCGCCGCGCCCGTTCGGCCACGATGAGCATGATCCCGACCAAGACCGGCGCTGCCGCCGCGGTCGGCCTGGTGCTGCCTGAGCTCAATGGCAAGCTGGACGGTTTCGCAATTCGCGTGCCGACCATCAATGTCTCGCTGGTCGACCTGACCTTTATCGCCAAGCGCGACACGACAGTCGATGAAGTCAACGCGCTGATGAAGGCGGCCGCCGAAGGCGCCATGAAGGATGTGCTGACGTACCAGACCGAGCCGCTGGTATCGATCGACTTCAATCACAACCCGGCGTCGTCGAATTTTGATTCGACGCTGACGAAAGTGTCGGGCCGTTTGGTCAAGGTATCGTCGTGGTATGACAACGAGTGGGGTTTCTCGAACCGCATGCTCGACACCACCGTGGCGCTGATGAACGCGAAGTAATCGTTCTTGGCTGTACACAAAAACGCCCGGCTTGCCGGGCGTTTTTTTGCCATCATCGTCCGCGCATCGTCCGCGTGCCCATGCGGTCAATGCGTGCGGCGGCTATTTGAACTTGTACACCAGCGTCACCCGCACATTGCGTCCCTGCACATCTTCCCGGTCTTGCGGAATCACGCCGCCGCCCGACTCGTTGATCGAGCGGTAGTCGATCGGCGGGCGCCGGTTGAACAAATTGCCCACGTGCGCCGACAAGGTCAGGTTCTTGATCCCCGTGTAGCTGACGTTGTAGTCCGCACGCACATACGAGGCGACGCGGCATTCCTGCGCCGACCAGTCGCGCTCGGCGCAGCCGGCGTCCGTGTACTGGTCGTCGAAATAGTCGCCGTTGAGCGTGGTCGGGCTGTTCCAGGCGAAGCGCAAGCTGTTGTTCACACTGCCGGTCTGCAGCGCGGCCGTGAAATTGGCCACCGTTTTGGAGTAGCCATAACGCCCGGCCAGGTTGTCGCCGTAGCTGCCACCGTCGCGCTCGGCAAAGAAGGTCTTGAAGTCGAGCAGGCGCGTAGCGTTGAACGTCAAGTCCCAGCGCCCGATGCCTGAATCGATGCGCGCTGCCGCGCCCACGTCAAAGCCGCTGGTGCGCGTCTTGGACACGTTCAAAAAGGTGCCGTTGATCGACGACAGCGGGCCGGCCGTGACGCCGTAGCGCTGCTGCACGGTGGCCGTGCTTTCGCCCTCGACCGAGGTGAAGGTCGACTCTTGCGTGAGCGGCAGGCGGTTGATCACGCCCGGCGCTTGCTGCGCCTCGGCGGCCAGCAGCTCGTCGTTCGATTTGAGCGAAATTTCATCCTTGCGCCGGATGCGCCAGTAGTCCAGCGACAGGTTGTAACCCTTCATCGGTTCCAGCACGAAGCCGATGGTGGCGCTGCGCGAGACTTCCGGTTTCAGGTCGGGATTGTTGCGCACGATGCTGGGCACGCCGCCAAAGCATTCCTTGCTCTCGACCGCGTCGGCCTTGGCCGAGGTGATCGCCTTGAGCGGATCGGTCTCGGGCAGGGCGTCGGAGCGGGCGCGCAAGTCGTTGGCGTAGGCCTGTGCTTGCGAGCAGCGCTGCGGGTCCTGGGTGCCGCTGGAAAAGGCGAACTTGCTCGACTGCGCGCTCTCGGTCAGGTTGGGCGCCCGAAAACCGGTCTCGATGGTGCCGCGCAGCAGCAGCGCCTTGGACGCTTCGAAGCGCATCGCCAGCTTGGGTGAGACGTGCGCGCCAAAGCCGGGAAACTTGTCGACGCGCGCCGCGCCGGTCATGCTCAGCGCGTCCGTCAGCGGCACCTCGGCCTCGGCGAAGGCGGAGGTCGAGGTGCGCGCGGCGTCGGCGCTGGCTGCGCCGTTGCTGACGATGTCGCCGGCCAGGAGGTTCGCCGTCGGTGAGATCAGGAATTTCTCGTGCCGGATGTCGGCGCCCAGCGCCATCAGCACCTTGCGGCCCCGAAATTGGCCAACTTCGCCGCTGATCCTGCCATCCCAGAATTGCTGGGTGATCTTGCCGTCATAGCCGTTTTCGGGAAACAGCGCGTTGATCACTTCGGGCGAATTGAGCTGGCCCAGGCGGTAGCTGCGGTTGAAGAATTGCTGGTCGCGCAGGTTGCCGTCTTCGTCATAGCCGGGCGTGCCGATGACCTGCGTGAAACCGTTGACGCTGAAAAAAGTGCCGCGGCTGCGGTCGGTCGACTTGCTGCCCATGATGCCGATCGCACTTTCCCAGTCGTAGTTGCGCCAGTTGCCTTTCAGGCCAGCCAGCGCCCGGTATTGCGAACTGTCGGACTGGCGAAAGCCCGGGTCGTCGAGGAAGCGGTAACGCAGGTCCAGGTCCCGGCCCGACTGGTTCAGCGGGTGGCCGGCGGGGATCGGACCATGGTCGAAAGTGCGGGCCTGGCCTGTGGCCGGGTTGCCCCAGGTGGTCACGCCGGCGGCCGAATCGTAGGTGGCGTAAGTACTGCCGTAGGTGGTCTTGGTCTTGGAGTACAACACTTCGGCAAAGCCTTCCATGGTGTCGGAAAAGCGCAGTTTGCCGGACAACAGCAGGTTGGCGCGATCGGCCTTTGGCTGGACTTCAAAGCGGCTGAAGCGATCGTACACGCACAGGCCTGCTGCATTGAGCGTGGTGCAGCCGGGCAGGGCGCCCTGGCCGATCAGGTTGCCCGGAAAACTGAAGGTGGACGGCGCGCCACGGTTGCCGAACATCAGGCCGCTGGCGGGACGCAGGGTGGCGAACTTGCTGCCGTAGGCCGGATTGATATCGTCGACGACCTCGCGCCAGAACACGTTGCCGCGCTTGAAGAATTCAACGTTGGCCAGCACGTTGTAGCCGTCCACGGCCATGTCGCCAATGCCGCCGGTGAGGCTGGCAGTGGACTCGTGAAAGCCGCTGTGCTTGCTCGCCTGCTCGTGCGTGGCGCGCGCGGTCAGGCCGCGGTAGTCGCCGCGGGTGATGATGTTGATGACGCCGGCCACCGCGTCCGAGCCGTAGATCGACGAGCCGCCGCTGCGCAGCACTTCGACGCGCTCGATCGCGTCCAGCGGCAGGCTGTCGAGGTTGGTGAACACTTCGTTGTAGTCGGCCAGCGCGTACGGCGCCACGCGGCGCGAATTGAGCAGCACCAGCGTTGACTGCTTGCCCAGGTTGCGCAGCGACGCCGACGAGGCGCCGCCGGCGAAGGAACTGCTGCCGCCGACGTCCGACAGGCTGCTGGTCGAGGCGGTCATGGTGTCGACCAGTTCGCGCACCGAATTGACGCCGAGGCGATCGATCTCGGCGCGCTTGATCACTTGCAGCGGCGTGGCAGTCTCGGCATCGATGCGCGCGATGTTGGAACCGGTGATGACCACGCGCTGGACCGGAGCGTTCGGCGCGGCAGCATCCTGGGCCAGCACAGCATGCGCCGGGCCGAAGGTCAGGGCGACGGCAAGGACAATCTTTTTTAGACGAAAAGGAAACGGCATGATGTTGTTCTCTCTGTAAAGGTGGGGGCAGGCCGGGCACATCGCGGCATCAATCAATGGACAATGGCCCTGTTGACGGAGTTCTGGGAAATGCTTCGGGCTTGAGGCCAGTCAATCCGCCGACGAAAAACAGGGCAAAAAAAACCGCCCGAAGGCGGTTTTTAGCGTTCAACGAAATTGTGCTTAGAACTCGTAGCGCGCCGTCAAGCGAACGCTACGCACCTGCTGGAACGACGTAGGGCGCCGGTAGTTGTTGCTCAGCTGACCTTCGATAATGCGCGTGCCCGTGTCGGGATCGATTTCATTGACTGTAGTTGCGCGGCTGTAGTCGCGCGTCTCGTTCCATTCCACAACCTTCTGTGTGTTAAACAGATTGAAGATGTCCATCTGCAAGCTCAGCTTTCCCTTGGAGATCTTTGGCATGTAAGCCAGCTGGACATCCAGGCTGTTGGTCCAAGGCGTACGGCCTGCCGTTCCGCGCTGACCCAGCACGGAAGTGCGACCGGCGTCCGGACCATCCGAGCGCAGGCAATAGTACGACGATGCGGTCGAGTAGCCTTCTGCGTCGGAGAAATCAGGCTGGGTACCTGGAACGAAGCCGATGCAGCTGGTTGGACGGCCCGACGATGCGGTGGCATTGATGCCGAGGCGCAGGGTATCGGTCAGCGCGTAGTTGCCAAATACCTTCAGCACATGGCGGCGGTCGTTCGACGTGTAGCCATTCGAGCCATGGGTCAGCGAAGGGAAGTCGAAGTCTTGGGATACGCCGGCGTCTTCTTGGTTGATGACCGAGTTCACATAGCCTTCAGCGGTCCCCTTGGTCTTGGCCAGCGTGTACGACGCGTTAACGCTCCACTTGCCATCCCATGGACGATCCAAAGTGAATTCCAGCGCCTTGTAGCTACGGCTGTACTTTTCAAGGCCGACGTAGCTGGCTGGAAAGGTGGTCTGGGCCAGCTTGCCGTTGTTGTCCAGGTCAACGTTGAGCGTCACGTCGTTGCCCGGATTGACGATGGCACACGGTGCCATGGTGCTGGAGTCGAAGTCCGGGTGGCCGTTATCGGCGGCCCAGCGTTCAAAGCCCAGGTGCGAGCAGTAGTCATCCATGCCGTTCTGGACCTTGCGGTAAGTGCCTTTGATGCCGGCGCGCCAGCCGTTGAACACCAGCTTCTCGGCGCCCAGGATCAGTTCATCCTGGGACATCGGCTTCAGGTTGACGTCGGCGATGGTCGAGGGCAATGGCAAAGCGCCGTCACCATTGACCTGCTTATTGCCGATTTCAACCGTGCCCAATGGCGCCTGGGTGACCGGGTCGCGGCCGGTGTAGGTGTAGAACTGATGGGTGAACAGTTCGCCGCGGGTGGCGCGGATGTTGGTGTTGGCAGCGACTGGAATATAGTAGCGGCCCAGGTTGCCATACACCTTCATGGACGCGTCGCCATTGACGTCCCAAGCGGCGCCCAGGCGCGGGGCCAGCAGGCGTTCGGCCTTGACGAAGCTCACGCCGTCGGAGTTCTTGTTGTCAAACGATTCCCAGCGCAGGCCACCGTACGTGAGCACGTTCTTGGTAATTTTCCAGCTGTCTTCGATGTACAGCGCCGTGTTCTTGACTTCGAATTCACCCGAGGTCGAGGTGATGATGCGCTTGCGCGCATATTTCGCGCCGGGTGCCACGGTATTGGGCACGCCATTCACAGTGCCGGTGGGCGAAGGAATATAGCGCCAGTAGAGGCCGCCCGAGTAGGTCGAGGAACCGGCTGCAGCCGACGTGAACTTCTGGGTGTCGATACCGCCGCGCAGGGTGTGGTCGCCCAACACGTAGTCGACGTCGATGCGGAAGGCGCGGCGGCTGTCCTTGTCGTCCTTTGCGGACGGGTCACGGATCGATTCACCTGGGAAAGGACCGGTCCAGCAGCCGATTTCGGTCTGGTCATCCACGACGACAGGGCAAGACTGGTCGGCCACGCGGAAGCCCGTGGTTTTTTCTACCTTGTCGTCCACGGAACCCACCAAGGCCGACAAGGTCAACGCATCCGTCAGGTAGCCGGTGTATTTGCCGATCAGGGTATGTCCGCCCGAAGTCAGCTTCGATTCCTTGCCGGTACCCACGTGGCTGGAGGCATACTGGTTGGTCAGCGCGTTCTTGTAATCAGTGACGTCGATTTCTTTCTTGTTCGTGATGCCGGTGAACTCGAATCGATGTTTGTCGCTCGGCGTGAAATCGAGCTTGATCATGCCGTTCGGGGTCGTGTCAATGAACGTGTTGCTGTTCGAACCGCGAAAGCGGTGCTCGGAATCGCGCTTGCCTTCGACGACACCGAAGAAGAACAGTTTGTCCTTGATGATCGGGCCACCAAGGAAGACGTTGGCGCTGATATCGTTAAACCGGTCGTATGCGCGGTGAACCGTGTACTCGCCAGGCGAATCGAGGTTCTCGACGTTCTGGCCCTTGGCTCTACCCGCGTCCGGGCTGTAGATGACCGAAGCGCCGCCTTTCCAGGTGTTGGTGCCGCGCTTGGTCGCGAGCGAAATCACGCCTCCGAGCGAGCGGCCGAACTCGGCGCCGTAGCCGCCCACTTTCACCTGCTGCGAACCGATAGCGTCGAATGGCAGGTTGGCGTAGGACAAGAAGTTGCGGATATTGGTAACGTCAAAGCCGTTGATGTAATACCCGTTTTCCGCAACGGACGCGCCCGCAAAGGCTGGCAGGTTGCCGGCGCCGAGGTCGGCGTCGCCCTTGACCACGCCAGGGGCCAGGATGGCAATCGCGTTAACGTCGCGCGCCACTGGCAGCGCCTGCATCTGCTCGGCGGTAAATACGGTGGTCGATTCCACGCTCGAGACGTCAATCTTGTTGCGGCGGCGCGAAACCAGCACGCGTTGGATTTGACCGGCTTCGGTCAGTACGACTTGGGTGCCGGTACCGATCGACACGGTGACTTCGCGGGCGATGCCGTTCGATGTTACCGTGTACTGGCCTGGCGGAAGCTTCGATTGTACGAACGAACCGTTGGCATCCGCCACGAGCTGGCGCGAGGTATTGGTATCCACGCTCGTGATGGTGACTTTTTGGCCGGCGGCCGCCTTGCCGAAAATGGAACCTTCTGACTGCTGCGCGTAGGCTACGCTTGAAACTAGCAAGCTGGCGGCGACGGCCAGTGCGGTACGGGTCAAGGCAGACTGCCGAAATGCAATTTTTTTCATTCTAATTTCCTTAAATTATTATGTCGCTCGTGAGTTCTGTTAGAACTGCGTAAGGGCAGGTCCGGCTATAAGTCTTCTATACAAGATTGCGCCTAGAGCTATCTCAACACTATTGCAATTTGATGTCAATTTATATGCATGCCAACTGCGCAAGAAACAACGCTTGGAGCCGCCGGAGGTGCCAATTCCGGTATCCTGTTTTCACTATGGTATCAATGCGGGGGCACCTGTCGTTACAGGCGGTATGATCGCGCGCAGCGCAGTCGGCACCGTCAAGCGAGGGTGGTGGTGCGTCGTCTGGTGCGCAGAAATTGCCGACATGGCCGGGTCAATACAAGCAATATTTGTGCAACGACGCCGTCGCTTGTAGCACAACTTGCGCCGTCCACCGGCCACGGCAGCCCTCATCCCAGAATCTGGCGCCGCAGTTGCACCACGCTGGCGCTGTGCTGGGCCACCAGCGCCGGATCGATGCGTGCATTGTCCTGCCCCTGCAGGCGCAACTGGTGCTGCATCCGGCGCATTGCGCGGTAGGCGTCGCCCACCGCCAGCCCGAGGGCGGCATCGACCAGCCCCAGTTCGCCGGCCACGCGCAGCAGGGCAATATTGCCGGCGTTGGCGGTCAGCTGCGCATACTGCGCCGCGTGGCGCAGTATCAGATACTGGACGATGAATTCAATGTCGATCATGCCGCCCGCGTCGTGCTTGAGGTCGAATAGCGCGCCGCGGTTGGGGTAGGCGTCGCGCATCTTCTTGCGCATCTTGAGCACTTCCGCCTTCAGTTGCGGTTCTTGCGTGGCGCGCTCCTTGCGCAGCACGCGCTCGCGGATGGCTTCAAAGCGCGCGCCGATGGCAGCATCCCCGGCGCAAAAACGGGCGCGCGTGAGCGCCTGATGCTCCCACACCCAGGCCGCGTTGTCCTGGTAGCGCTCGAACGCAGTCAGTTTTGAGACCAGCATGCCGCTCGCGCCATCCGGGCGCAGCGCGGTGTCGATGTCGAACAGGATGCCGGCCGAGGTGTGCGCCGTCATCCACGTAATAAAACGCTGCGCCAGCTTGGCGTAATTGGCGCTCGCGTCCTGGTCGTCATCGTCGAACAAAAAGATCACGTCGAGGTCCGAGACGTAGCCGAGTTCCTTGCCGCCCAGCTTGCCGTAAGCGATCACGGCAAAGCGCGGCACGTCGCAGTGGCGGCTGGCGATCGTGTTCCAGGCGGCGTCGATGGTGGCCGCGACGATGGTGTCGGCCAGCGCCGACAGATAGTCGGCCAGGCGCTCGACCGACAGGTCACCCGCCAGGTCTTGCGCCAGCAGCCGGAACAGCTGGGCATGGTGGGCTTCGCGCAGGATGTCCATCTGGCGTTCGGTGTCGCCGGCAGCTTCCAGCAGCTGGGCGCGCAGTTCAAGCGCCAGCGCCGCGTAGTCGGGCGCGGCGTGGCGCATGCGGTCGTCGAGCAGTTCGTCGAGCACGATCGGGTGCCGGGTCAGGAACGTGGCCGCCCAGCCGGACGCGTACATCATGCGGATCACGCGTTCGAGCGTGTGCGGGTATTCGGTCAGCAGCGACAGATAGGCCGACCGGCGCGCGATGGCCTCGAAAAAGTCGAGCAGACGCCCCAGCGTGGCGCTCGAACTGCCGCCGGCGCTGGTGGCCGCCGTTTTGCCGATCAGCGGCAGCGCCGCGTTCACCAGCGCCAGCAGGCGCGTGCGCGACGCCTCCGGCAAACCCTGGACGCGCGGGCTTTGCCAGGTCGCCATCAGGCGCCGCGCCGCGCCTGCCGGGTCGTCGAAGGCCAGTTCGGCCAGGCGCGCCTGGATCGCTTGCTGGCGGTCGAGGTCGGCCAGTTCGCTGGATGACTGCGGGTCGACATTGCCGGCGCTGTTGCCATTGCCGGCCTTGTCGCTGAAGATGGCGTCGAACTGGCCGGCCACGAAGGACCGTTCCGCGTCCAGGCGCGCGAGCAGCGTGGCCGTATCGGGCAAGCCCATCATCCGCGCCACGGTGGCGCGGTCGGCGTCGTTGGCGGGCAGGGTGTGGGTCTGGGCGTCGTCCAGGTATTGCAGGCGGTGTTCCAGGTTGCGCAAGAAACTGTAGGAGGCCAGCAGGCGCTCGACGGTGTCGGGCGTGAGCAGGTCCTTGTCGGCCAGCACGCGCAAGGTGGCGCGGGTGGAACGCTCGCGCAGCGCGGCGTCGCGCCCGCCACGGATCAACTGGAACACTTGCGCCAAAAATTCAATTTCGCGGATGCCGCCGCGCCCCAGCTTGACATTGTTGCTGCGGTCCGGGTGCAGGCGCTCCTGGCGGTCGACCTCGGCGCGAATTTGCGCGTGCATGTTGCGGATCGCGTCGATCACGCCAAAATCGAGGTAGCGCCGAAACACAAAGGGCCGTACGATAGCGTCGAGCGCGGCGATGTCGTCAGGCGTGCCGGTGACGGCGCGCGCCTTGACCCACGCATAGCGCTCCCACTCTCGGCCCTGGACGATCAGGTATTCCTCGACCATGTTCAGGCTGGCCACCAGCGGCCCCGAATTACCGTTTGGCCGCAGTGCCATGTCGACACGAAAAGTAAAACCGTCCTCGATGATTTCCGACAGCGCCGCGATCAGCTTTTTGCCCAGCCGCGCAAAAAATTCGTGGTTCGACAGCTGGCGCTGGCCCGGTTCGGCCAGCAGCGTATCCCCATCCTCGGGATAGACGAAGATCAGGTCGATGTCGGACGACACGTTCAGTTCGCCGCCGCCCTGCTTGCCCATGGCCAGCACCAGCATGTGTTGCGGCAGCAGCGATTCATAGCCCATCGGCATGCCATGGCTGGCGACCATCTCGGCCATCAGGGCGTCGAGGTGGGTACGGATGGCGAAGTCGGCGAAGCGCGTCATGCTCTCGACCACCTCGGCCAGGTCGGCCTGGCCGTCGAGGTCGCGCCGGATCAGGCCGCACACCAGCAAGTTGCGCAGGCGCCGCATGGCGCGCGGCAGGGGCAGGCCGGTGGCCGCCTCGCGCGCCAGGGCCGCCGCCAAGTCGAGCGTGGCCAGCTTGTGCAGCACCAGTTCATCGATGGCGGCGCCGCGCGTGGGGGCGGCGGCCAGCCAGCGTTGATAGAAGCGCGAGGCGGCGGTCAGGGAGGGTGTTGTCATGTCGGTGCTTTAGGTGGAATGTCGAAGGCGTACATCACGTACTATAGCGCTTGAATCACTTTTGCCAGCAGGACGTCACACGCCAGCGTGATGCCGTTCTCATCTTGCAGGTCGGCCTGGCAGCGCCGGCAGCTTGCAGCGACCGTTGCATCGGCCAGCAGCGCTTTCAATGCGCCGGCCACCCGCTGCGGGGAAAAATGACGCGGCAAAATTTCGCTGCCGGCGCCCAGTTGCGCGACCCGGCTGGCGTTGTCGAACTGGTCAAACGCCATCGGCTGGATCAGCTGGGGCACGCCGGCGCGCAAGGCCTGGCTGACCGATCCGATGCCGCCGTGGTGGATGAACGCCGCCGCGCGTGGCAGCAATGCCGCGAAGGGGGCGAAGGGGGCGTAGGGGACGTGCATGACGTCGTCCGGCAAGCGCGGGGGGAGTTGCCCGGCATCGGCCGTGACGACGATGGAGCGCTTTTCCAGCAGACGGCAAGCGGCCAGGGCGGCGCTGAAAAATGCGTGCGAGACCGCGTTGGCCGTGCCGGCGGTAATGACCACGGGCGCCGTGCCGCCTTCGAGGAACCTTGTGAGCTGGTCCGGCATGGGCTGGTCTTCACCGTGCCCAGCCAGGGGGAAACCCGTCATCTCCAGCGCCGCCGGCCAGTCCGGCTGGCGCGCGCTGAACCAGGCCGGCACCAGGCACAGCGCCGCATCGCCCTGGTGTAGCCACTGGTGAAACATGCGCGTAACAGGGGCCAAGCCGAGGCTGGCGCGAATCTGGTTGAACGGGACCGTGTACAGCGGATCCATGAAGCTGCGGTCCATGGTGCGCCAGAGGAAGCGTTTGACAAAGCGCGGCAGGCCGGCCATGTGGCCGAGCGGCGAGAACCTGGGCGCGCAATGCTCGGAGCGCAGCACCGATGGCGACAGGTGGATCACCGCGACCGGCACCGCATGCGTTTCGCGCAGCAGGCGTGGCGCAAAGGCGAAGGTCGAGCCGATCGCGATAGTCTGGCCGGGCAACACATCGTGCGCCATGCGCTGGTGCGACGCGTGCACGCGCGCCATGACGCTGGCGGCGACCTTGCGCATGCCTTCTCTGGGGTCAGTGGCGGCGGGGGAGTCCAGGAACGCCTGGTACTCGGCGGCCTCGCTGGTGGCGGTGAAGTGCAGGCCGCGTTCCTCGGCGTGGTGCTGGAAATAGCCGTTGCCATACATGCGCACCTGGTGCCCGCGCCGCGCCAGCTCCATGCCGAGCGCCATGAACGGCAAGTTGTCGCCCGGGCTGCCCACGGCCATGATCAGTATTCTCACAAGAAGGTCCTCGATGTGCGGTAGACTATGTTTACGCCGTAAACTACGCTCCTATGTGAACAATGTCAACATCAGATAAGCCCTACCACCATGGCGACCTGCGCAGCACGCTGCTGGCGGTGGCTGACCAATTGATCGATGAAGGCGATGCTGGCGAGCTCAGCCTGCGGGAAGTGGCGCGGCGGGCCGGGGTATCGGCGCCCGCCACGTATCGCCATTTCCGCGACAAGCAAGCCTTGCTGGCCGCCGTGGCCCAAAAAGGTTTTGAGGACTTCAACCTGGCGCTGACCGAGGCGATGGCCGAAGCGGACGATCCGCTGGCGGCAATGGGCCAGGCTTATGTCCGCTTTGCGGTAGCGCGTCCCGGGCGCTTCCGGTTGATGTACGGGCCGGCCATCAGCGAGCGCAGCGCCTACCCGGAACTGCAGACGGCATGGGCGGCGGCAGCGGACGCCATGCGCAGCGCACTGGTCGCGCGCTCGCCGCCGGCGCCCGACGCCGCCGTTGCAAGTTTGAAACTGTGGTGCATGGTGCACGGCTTGTCGCAATTGATTCTCGACGGGATGCTGATGGGATATGACCCGGAAGAGTTAGCACGGGCCATTACCGCCGCTACCCCCGTGTGAATCGTTGCGTGGTCCTTGCGCTTCCATTAACGATTAGAAACAATTGTAGAGCTAACGTGCCTCGCGCAGAGGCGCCGATGGGGTAAAATTGTGGTGCGATTAGGCTCATGCCTACGATCCGAATAAGGTAGGCGGCACCGTGTTAACGCGCTCTTATTGACCATTTTCCCGACGGCGAGCCTCTTTTATTAGCTTATCGATGCACAACCCAGCACATCATGCGCACCTTGCGGACCTTCACCTGGGCAAGCGCTGGCACCGGGCCAGGGCCGCTTATCGCATGGCCAACAAGGCCTCCCACCACGTGCTCGGGTTCACCGTCAAACTGGCGCTGCTGGCCTATTTCCTGTTCTGCTTCGTGCTGCTGTTCCTGCGTTACGCTATCTTGCCCAACATCGAGTATTACAAGGGCGACATCGAAAAGCAGGCCGGCCGCGCGCTGGGCAACAACGTGGCCATTACACGCATCTACGCGTCCTGGCGTGGCCTGCGGCCCAACCTGTTTCTCGGCGACGTCATTTTGCGCGACGGGCAAGGGCGCCAAGTCCTGAACTTGCCCAGCGTGTCGGCCACGCTGTCGTGGTGGAGCGTGCTGGCGCTCAGCCCGCGCTTCGATTCACTGGAAATCATCCGTCCCGACCTTGACGTGCGGCGCCGTCCGGACGGCAAGCTGTCGGTAGCCGGCATCGTGCTCGACGCGGCCGGCGGCGACGGCAAGGGCGCCGACTGGCTGCTCAGCCAGCGCGAGATTGTGATCCGCGAAGGGCGCATACGCTGGACCGACGAGCGGCGCGGCAGCGCCGAACTGGTGCTGGAAAACCTCAATCTGCTGCTGCTCAACCAGTGGAACGAACACCGCATGGCGCTGCGCGCAACGCCCCCTGCCAGCCTGTCGGGTCCGATCGACATCCGCGCCGATTTCACCCATCCGCGCTTTGCCGCGCGGGTGGCCGACGTGGCCCAGTGGAGCGGCGAGCTGTACGCCGATGTGACCAATACCGATCTGGCCGGCTGGAAAGCCTACCTGGACTATCCGTTTCCGGTCAGCCGCGGGCGCGGTTCGGTGCGCGGCTGGATCGCTCTGGAACGGGCCAAGCTGGCCTCGTTTACGGCCGACCTGGGCCTGGTCGACGTCAGCGCGCAGCTGGGGCGCGACTTGCCGCCGCTGGAACTCAAGCGCGTGCAGGGCCGCCTGTCGGCAACCGAAACGTTTGCGTCCGGAAGCAATTACGGGCAGCCAGCGTTCGGTGCCAACGGCCACAGCATCTCGCTGACCAATTTTTCGCTGTTGACCACGGGTGGCCTGGCGCTCGCGCCCACCACCATCGATGAAGCTTACACGCCGGCCGCCGGCGGTCAGAGCGAAAAATTTCGTGTCAGCGCGCGCCAGCTCGAACTGGCCACGCTGGCCAAGCTGGCCGGGCAACTGCCGCTGCGTGCTTCCCAGCGCGCCTTGCTGGCGGACTTCGCGCCGCGCGGCACGCTGTCGGACTTTTCCGCCAACTGGAGCGGCAAGTATCCGGACATCAGCGCGTACGCCATCAAGGGCCGGCTGACGGGCCTGGGCATGCGGGCCCAGGCCGCGCGCTTGGCGCAGCCAAAAACGGCGACGGGCGCGGGCGCGGCAGCGATGCCGGCCCTGCCGGGCGTCGAGAACTTGAGCGGCGTGATCAACGCCAACGAAAAAGGCGGCAGCATTCTGCTCGACGCGCCCAAGCTGGTGCTGCAACTGCCGGCCTGGTTCGCCGAACCAAGCGTGCCCTTCGACCAGTTCAACATGCAGGCGAGCTGGAGTTTTGCGCCCAAGGACCAACTGCTGCTGCAACTCGACAGCCTGAACATCGTGCAGGGCACGCTCAAGGCCTCGCTCAGCGGCCGGCACCAGATGCCGCTGGTGGCGCAGCCGGGAAAACCGGCCGGGCTGATCGACCTGAACGGCGCCGTCAGCGGTTTTGACCTTAAAAAGCTGGCGCGCTACCTGCCGCTGCAAACGCCGCCCAACCTGCACGCCTGGCTCACCGGCGCCATCGAGGACGGCATGGTGCAGGATGCGGTGATCCGCGTGCGCGGCGACCTGGCGCAGTTTCCGTTTCGCGGCGACAAGCCGAGCGGCGAATTCCGGGTCGCCGGCCGCCTGGAAAACGCCCGCCTGAACTATGCACCGCTGCATCCGGGCGCGGACGGCGTGACGCCCATGTGGCCGCGCGCCGAACTGATCAACGGCAGCTTCGCGTTCGACCGTGCCGGGATGCAAATCAAGGCTGCCAGCGCGCGCACGCTGGGACTGGCACTGACCGACGTTACCGCCACCATCGCCGACCTGGGTTCGCCGGAGCGCACGCTCGAGGTCGACGGCGGCGCCAACGGCGCAATGCAAGAGTTTTTACGTTACGTGGAAGCGAGCCCGGTGGCCGGATGGATCGGGCACTTCACCGAGCAGAGCCGCGCCAGCGGTAATGCGCGCCTGGGCTTGAAGCTGCAACTGCCACTGACCCACATGCGCGACGCCAAGGTCCAAGGGGCGTTGCAACTGATGAGCAACGACGTGGTCCTGTTTCCCGAGCTGCCACCGCTGCAGGCGGCCATCGGCAAACTTGATTTCACCGAGCAAGGCTTGACGCTGAACGGCGTGGGTGCCAGCTTCCTGGGCGGCCCGCTGGCGCTGACGGGCAGTTCGCAACGCGGCAGCGGCACCCTGATCCGTATGAGCGGCAGCGTGGCCGCCGACGGCATCCGCAAGAATTACCCGTCGGCGGCGATGGTGCCGGTGGTCGGGCGCATCAATGGCAGCGCGCGCTATAGCGGCTCGATCAGCGTCAAGGATGGCCAGCCGGTAATCACGGTCGACTCGACGCTGGCAGGGCTGGGGCTGGACTTCCCGGCCCCGCTGAACAAGGCGCCGGCCGACGCCATGCCGCTGCATTTTACGCTGGCCGGGGCGGCGCCGGGACCAGCCAGCGCGCCGGGCGCCGCGCCCGAGAGCGCGCCGCAGCGCGAAGAAATCAAGCTGTCGCTGGGTCCCGCCATCGCCGCGCGCTACCTGCGCCAGCGCCCGGCCAGGGGCGCCTGGAAACTGGTGAGCGGCGGCGTGGGCGTGAATGTGCCGGCCCCGGAACCGGAAGACGGCTTGACGGTCAACGTGCACATGAAGACGCTCAATGTCGACCAATGGGTGGCCATTGGCAGCCGCATCGGCAACGCCAAGGCGGAACCGGTCGCGCCCGGGGGACCGCCGGCGGCCAATCTGGCGCAGTACGTGGTGCCGGACGTTACGGCCGCGCGCGCCTCTGAGCTGATCATTGGCGAGCGCAAGCTCGACAACGTGGTGGTGGGCGCCTCGCACCAGGCCCAGAGCTGGCAGGCCAGCATCGATTCGCGCCAGGTGTCGGGCCACGTAACGTGGGATGAAGGTCCGGCCGGCCAGGGTCTGGGCAAGGTCACCGCGCGCCTGGCTTCGCTGATCATTCCCGAGTCGTCGGCGGCGGAAGTGAAGGATTTGCTGGAAGGGCCCAAGACGGCGGCGTCAACCATTCCCGCGCTTGACATCGTGGCCGAGCGTTTCGAGCTCTTCAACAAGCAGCTGGGCCGGCTGGAACTGGTGGCCAGCAATTCGCAGGTGGTCAACGGGCGCGAGTGGCGCATCAACCGGCTGCTGCTGGCCAACCCCGACGGCACCCTGAAAAGCACCGGCAAGTGGTCCACGCGCGACGGCGTGTCGGCAACCAGCCTCAATTTTACGCTCGACATCGACGACGCCGGGCGCCTGCTCGAGCGCTTCGGCTTTCCCGAGACGCTCAAGCGCGGCAAGGGGCGCATGAGCGGCGACATCGCCTGGAATGGCTTGCCCTATTCGCTCGACATTCCTTCGCTGTCGGGCAAGATCGACCTGAATTTGGCGGCCGGCCAGTTCCTTAAAAAAGATCCCGGCGCGGCCAAGTTGCTGGGCGTGCTGAGCCTGCAGATGCTGCCGCGCATACTCAAGCTCGACTTTCACGATGTGTTTTCGGAAGGGCTGGCCTTTGACGGCATCAGCGCCAACGCCACCATTGCGCGCGGCATCATGCGCACCGAAAACCTCAAGATGTATGGCGTGGCCGCCACCGTGCTGATGGATGGCTCGGTTGACATTGCCAATGAATCGACCAATTTGCACGTGGTGGTGATTCCCGAATTTAACCTGGGCACCGGGCCGCTGGTGTACGCGCTGGCGGTCAATCCGGTCATCGGCATTGGCAGTTTCCTTGCGCAACTGTTCCTGCGCGCGCCGATGATGCGCGCGCTGACCTATGAAATGCAAGTCACCGGGCCATGGAAGGCGCCGCTGATCGCCAAACTCGGGCGCGGCGCGCATGGCACGCCGGCGCTCCCCGTTCCCGCCACCAAGGAGGCACTGAATAAATGACATCACTTCACACGACGGTTGCAGCGGTACAAATGATCAGCTCGCCCAATGTGGCCGAGAATATCGCCTGCGCGCGCCGCCTGGTGCGCGAGGCGGCCGCCACCGGGGCCAAGCTGGTGACCTTGCCCGAATACTGGCCCATCATGGGTTGGTCCGACACCGACAAGGTGGCCCATGCCGAGCAGGCCGGCGCCGGCCCGATCCAGGCCTTCATGGCCGAGGCCGCGCGCGAGCACGGCATCTGGCTGATCGGCGGCACCTTGCCGCTGGTGGCAAGCGACGCTTCCAAGGTCATGAACACAACGCTGGTGTTCGATCCGGACGGCAAGCCGGTCAGCCGCTACGACAAGATCCACCTGTTCGGTTTTACCAAGGGCGCCGAGCATTATGACGAAGCGCGCACCATCGTCCCGGGCGAGGCGGTGGTCATGTTCGACGCCCCGTTCGGCCGGGTCGGCCTGGCGGTGTGCTACGACTTGCGCTTTCCCGAACTGTTTCGCGCCATGGGCGAGTGCACGCTGATGGTCGTCACCGCCGCCTTCACCCACACCACGGGCCTGGCGCACTGGGAAGTGCTGCTGCGCGCGCGCGCCATTGAAAACCAGTGCTACGTGCTCGCTTCGGCGCAAGGCGGGCTGCACCCGAACGGACGGCGCACGTTTGGCCACAGCATGCTGATCGATCCGTGGGGCGAAGTCAAGGCGGTGCTGGCCGAAGGCGCGGGCGTTATCGCCGGCGACATCGACGCCCACTTCCTGGCCGACGTCCGTGAAAGCTTGCCTGCGCTCAAGCACCGCAAACTGTAATGCCTGGTGCTCCGTGCGAAAATTCTGGATATGGCACAATGCCTGTTCACACCTGAAAGAAGCTGCCCATGAAACCCTTCGAACCGAATCTCTCCTCCCTGGCGGTAGCGCGCGACGTGCTGCTCACGCCGTTTGGCCTGGATGAAGGCAAGCTGCTCACCACGCTGGGGACCATGTTTACGCACAAGGTCGACTACGCGGACATGTATTTCCAATTTACAAAAAGCGAAGGCTGGAGCCTGGAAGAAGGCATCGTCAAGACCGGCAGCTTTTCGATCGACCAGGGCGTGGGCGTGCGCGCCATTTCCGGCGACAAGACGGCGTTTTCGTATTCCGATGAAATCTCCGAACGCGCCTTGCTCGACGCCACGGCCGCCACGCGCACCATTGCGCGGGTCGGTTCCGGCAAGATCAAGATTGCTTCGCGCATGACCCCGGTGGGTGGCCGTTCGCTGTACCTGCCCAACGACCCGCTCGCTTCGCTCGACGCGACGGCCAAGGTCAAGCTGCTCGAACGCGTCGAGAAAATGGCGCGTAAAAAAGATCCGCGCGTGGTGCAGGTGATGGCGGGCCTGGCCGGCGAGTATGACGTGGTGCTGGTGGTGCGCAGCGACGGCGTGCTGGCGGCCGACATCCGCCCGCTGGTGCGCGTGTCGGTCAGCGTCATCGTCGAGCAAAACGGGCGGCGCGAATCCGGTTCGGCCGGCGGAGGCGGGCGCTACGACTACGCCTACTTCAGCGATGAAGTGCTGGATAAATACGCCAGCGAAGCGGTCAAGGGCGCGCTGGTCAATTTGGAGGCGCGTCCGGCGCCGGCCGGGCCGATGACCATCGTGCTGGGGCCGGGCTGGCCCGGCGTGCTGCTGCACGAAGCGATCGGGCACGGCCTGGAGGGCGACTTCAACCGCAAGGGCTCGTCGGCGTTTTCGGGCCGCATCGGCCAGCGCGTGGCGGCCAAGGGCGTGACCGTGGTCGACGACGGCACGCTGGCCGACCGTCGCGGTTCGCTCAACATGGACGACGAAGGCAATCCGACCCAGTGCACCACGCTGATCGAGGACGGCATTTTGAAGGGATATATCCAGGACACCATGAACGCGCGCCTCATGAAGATGCCGGTCACGGGCAACGCGCGGCGCGAATCGTTTGCCCACTTGCCGATGCCGCGCATGACCAACACCTACATGCTGGGCGGCGACAAGGACCCCGAAGAAATCCTGGCGTCGGTCAAAAACGGGCTGTATGCGGTTAATTTTGCGGGCGGCCAGGTTGACATCACCAACGGCAAGTTCGTGTTTTCAGCCAGCGAAGCGTACATGATTGAAAACGGCAAGGTGACCTATCCGGTCAAGGGGGCGACGCTGATCGGCAATGGTCCGGACGTGCTTAACCGCGTCTCGATGATCGGCAACGACATGCGCCTGGACTCGGGCATCGGTGTATGCGGCAAGGAAGGCCAGAGTGTGCCGGTAGGCGTGGGCCAGCCAACCTTGCGCATTGAAGACGTGACGGTGGGCGGCACCGCATAACAGCGGCGCCGTGCAATGTAAATGAAAGGGCGCCCGCAAGGCGCCTTTTTTCTTACACATATGCTTCATTGGCGATGCATGCATGGCGCAATGCGCTGCGCTTTTGCGCCCTACGATGCAGCCATACAATGTGCTGCTGTCGAAAAAACGGGCGCTTTGCGCCGCGTGTTTTTACGGGACGACAAACTTGGCATAGGGCGCAAAAGCGCAGCGCATTGCGCCATGCCTGCGCCGCGTTGGCCTAAAACTTGTACGTGGCCCTCACGTAAAATGTCCGCCCCAAGGGATCGGTGTACCGCGGATCGTAGCCCTGCTGGAACCGGGTGGTCTGGTTGGTGTAGGGCGGATCCTCATCAAACAGGTTCTTGATGCCGGCCGTGACGTCGATGTCCTTGTTCCCCGAATACGTGCCCGACAGCGTCCAGGTGGAGTACGCATCGACCCGCTGTTCGAATTCGGGATCGACCCCGTTCTGGTCATCGTAGCCAGACAGGTAGCGGTTGGTGAGCGTCATTGTCCACGGCGCCTGGTTCCACGCAATGCTGGCATTGTGGCGCCAGCGGAACACGGGATTCTCGTCCGCATAGCGCCCCGCATTCTGGGTAAACGGCCCGCCGCGCTCGTTTTGGTAATTATACTTGTCCACATAGGTGCCATCCACGGTGAGCGTGAGGTTGCCCCACGGCGCGCGCGGCAGCCGGTACAGCAGGCTGAGGTCGAGGCCGCGGGTGCGGATTTCACCCAGGTTCATGGTGTTGGCCAGTACGTAGTCGAGCCGGGTGCGGGTGGCGTTATACACGTACAGACTCTGGTATTTCTGGTAGTCGCCAAAAATGGTCTGTTCGGCCAGTTCGTTGATCTGGTCTTTGAGCAAGATATCCCAATAGTCGGCCGACAAGGTCAGTGCGCGGGTGGGCTCGAGCACGATGCCGGCGCTATAGGTGCGTGACGTTTCGGGCTCGACGTTCAAGCTGCCCCCGGAGCGAATATTCTGCTGCTGGTTGCACACCAGATTGGGGTTGGCGCCGGCCACCGCCGTACCGTTAGGGCACAGCACCGGATCGTCCCATGGTTCAGCCGTATTGGTGGTGGTCTGGGGGCCGTAAATGTCGTACAGCGTGGGCGCCCGAAAACCCTGGTTGTAGGAGCCTCGCATCAGCACCCGCGGGCTGAGTTGCCAGCGCAGCGCCACCTTCGGATTGAAGTTGCCGCCCACATCGGAGTAATGGTCATAGCGCCCCGCCAGATTGATTTCCAGGTCTTTGATCAGCGGCACATTCACTTCCGCAAACAAGGCCTGGATGGTGCGGCTGCCGCGCTGGTCCTGGGCATCGGCATAGCCCGAGCTGGAGGCCTGACCGGCCAGCGTCCGGTTGACCAGGTACACGGCCTTGTCGTGCCGCACTTCGCCGCCGATGGCAAAGCCGAGTGGTCCGCCGGCCATAGTCATCAGGTCGCGGCTGGCCTTGAAGTCGAGCGCAGAACTGTTGACTTTGGCATTCAGAAACCTGCCCAACAGCAGCGAGTTTTGCAGGAAGGCCGTGCCGGCGGCGGTCTGCTCGCCGAACGGGTTGAGGATGCCGGCGCCTACGCCTTCGATCATGCGCTCGTCGATCACGTAGCCGCCGGTAAAGGCACTGCGCGCGCGGCCGACCGAGTGGGTCAGGCCGGTGTTGTAGTCCTAGCCGTAAAAGCTGCCTTCCAGGCTTGCCAGGATGCGCTCGGACAGGCTGACGTCGAGCTGCTCGCGCTGGCCGGTGACGAGCGGGCGCCAGCTGATGTCGAGCGGCTCGCCGGTCAGGCCGGCCACCGCCGGTGTAATGCCCCGGCCCGGATAAAACGGGCTGGTGACAAACATCATCATGCCGATCCCGGCCAGTGGCGGCGGCGCGACCTTCGACGCATTGGTGCTGCGCGTGTGCATGTACTCAAGGTTGGCCGTGTGATCGGGACCGAATTTTTTGGTGAAGCGGCCGAGAAAGGATTCCTGCTGGGTCAACGGGATATTGTCGATATAGCGGGTGTAGTCGAAGCGGCAGGTGTTGTTGCCGGGGTCGGTGCTGGACACGGAGCCGGGCGGCAGGCAGCCACCGGCAAAGCTGGGGTTGCCGGAGATGCCGAGGTCGGAATAAAAATTGGCGGGGAAGGGCGTGCCGCTGGTCTGGACCACGCCGTGCTGGGGCTGCACGCCGGTGCTTGAGAACGCCCGGTCGGTCGCTACCAGTGCCGACTGGCGGTGGTAGTCCGCCACGGCCAGCAGGTTCCACCCATCGGTGTTCAGGTCGCCCCAGCCGCCGGTGATGTTGATGCGCTGCTCGTCGCCGCCGCCTTTGCCTTCGGGCACGAAGGCTTCGACCGTCACGCCGCGGCCCGTGTAGGAGCGCTTGGTAATGAAGTTGATCACCCCGCCGATGGCGTCGGTGCCGTAGATGGCCGAGGCGCCGTCGCGCAGTACTTCGACCCGGTCGAGCGCGGCGACGGGGATGATGTTCAAGTCTACCGAGTCGGCAAAGAAGGGATGGTTGGCGAGGCGCCGGCCATTGAGCAGCACCAGCGTCTTGTCGCCGCCCAGGCCGCGCAGGTCGGCCGTGGCACGGCCACCCGTGCCTTCGCCGACCGATTGGCTGGCGCCCTCGCCGGACTGGTTCATGGGGATGGTGGCCAGTACTTCCTGGGCGGTTGACAGGCCCTGCTTGGCGAAGTCTTCAGCGCGGATCGAGGTGATTGGCAGTGATGTTTGCGCGGCCAGGCGCTTGATCGAGGAACCGGTGATTTCGACCCGCTGCATGGGCGCGGCGGCGTCCTGCCGGGCCAGTGCGGGCGCGGCCGCCAGCACGGCGCCGAGCGCGGCGCCGCCGGCAAACAGCATGCGCAACGCGACGGACAAAGTCTTTTCATTCATGGTGGAATACTCCAGGTGAGTAGGAGAAACTAAGAGCGCGCACCCGTAACGGGCGGGCTTGACTCTTCCAGTTTTGCATTCGCTTTTATGGCTCGGCTGATCTGGCTCAATCGTTGCGGTAATGAGCGAGCGTTTGTGGAAAGGCCGCAACCGCGCCCGGCACGCCAAGTGCAGCGGGGAAAATTGCTGCACTTGCCAGCGGGCAGGGATTGTGTGCTATAGTCGTTCAAACACTTTGGAGTGCAGCATGCACAGCGTTGTCTTCTTTACCTGCCACTTTTACTTTAGCGATTCCAGCCCCGAGGCGGTGGAGTAGCGGCAGGTTCACGTAGCAACAACGAGATCCAGCAGAATTCCTAAAAAACCGCCAGCGATGGCGGTTTTTTTTTGACCAGATTTCATTCATTTAACGAACGGAGAACACCATGCCACGCACCGACGACTTACGCATCCGCGAAATGAAGGAACTGACGCCACCCTCGCACTTGATACGCGAGTTTGCCTGCGGTGAAGCGGCCGAGCAGACCGCCGCTTCCGGGCGCGTGGCGCTGCATCGCATCCTGCACGGTCAGGACGACCGTCTGATGGTGGTGATCGGACCGTGCTCGATCCACGACACCAAGGCGGCGATGGAATACGCGCACCGGCTGGCCGAGCAGCGCGTGCGCTTTGCCGGCGACCTGGAGATCGTGATGCGCGTGTACTTCGAAAAGCCGCGCACGACGGTGGGCTGGAAGGGCTTGATCAACGACCCGTACATGGACAACAGTTTTCGCATCAACGACGGCTTGCGCATGGCGCGCGAACTGCTGCGCGACATTAACGAGCTCGGCCTGCCGGCCGGCACCGAATTTCTCGACGTGATCAGCCCGCAGTACATCGCCGACCTGATCAGCTGGGGCGCGATCGGCGCGCGCACCACCGAGTCGCAGGTGCACCGCGAGCTGGCCTCGGGCTTGTCGTGTCCGGTTGGCTTCAAGAACGGCACTGACGGCAACATCAAGATTGCGGTGGAAGCGATCAAGGCCGCCTCGCAGCCGCACCATTTCCTGTCGGTGACCAAGGGCGGTCACTCGGCGATCGTGTCGACCAACGGCAATGAAGACTGCCACATTATTCTGCGCGGCGGCAAGACGCCGAATTACGACGCGGCCAGCGTGGAGCAGGCTTGCCAGCAGATCGCCGCGCAGGGACTGGCCGCGCGCCTGATGGTGGACGCATCGCATGCGAACAGCTCGAAAAAGCCGGAGAACCAGATTCCCGTGTGCGCCGATATTGCCGCGCAGGTGGCTGGCGGCGATACGCGCATTGTCGGCGTGATGGTCGAGTCGCACCTGGTGGCGGGACGCCAGGACCTGGTGCCGGGCAAGGAGTTGGTGTATGGGCAGTCGGTGACCGATGGGTGCATCGATTGGGAGCAAAGCTTGCAGGTGCTTGAAGGGCTGGCGGCGTCCGTGCGCCAGCGCCGGTTGCGCCAGGAAAGTTAGGTACCTACCACATTGTCCTCGCGTACGCGGGGACCCATGGAACGGTCGCTCAGTTGAACCGTTCTATGGGTCCCCGCGTGTGAGGACGATGGGGCAAGCAGCTGCCTCGCTAAAACGTGAAACTGCCGCGCAGGTACAGCGCGCGCCCGGTCGGGTCGGTGTACCGCGGATCATACCCCTTCTGGAACAGCGTCCCCTGGTTCGAAAACGGCGGATCCTTGTCGAGCAGATTCTTCACGCCGGCAATCAAGGTCAGCCCCGCAATGCCCGTGTAGCTCCCCGACAAATTCCACAAACTGTACGACGACACCCGGTTCACCGTATCCTGGTCGGCATATCCGGTGCGGTAGGTCTGCGACAGCGTCGCGCCCCACACGCCGCGGTTCCATGCCACCGTTGCCGTATGCTGCCACCTGAACACCGGCACCGCATCGGCATAGCGCCCCACGTTATGGATGAATTCGCCACCGCGCTCGTTCTGGTAGTCGTAGCGGTGCACCCAGGTACCGTCCACCGACGCCGTCAGGCCGCCCCAGTCGCCCTTGGGCATGCGCCACGCCGCACTGACGTCGACGCCGTCGGTCTTGACTTCGCCCAGGTTGTTCAAGAAGTCTTCGATGGCGTTCGGCGAGCCGTCGGGATTGCGCAGGAACAGCGCGCGGTAACGCGCGAAATTGCCGAAGATGGTTTGCTCGGGCAGCGCCGCAATCTTGTCGCGCAGCGCGATGTTCCAGTAGTCGGCCGCGAGCGTGAGCGCCGGGGTCGGCTCGATCACGGCGCCAAACGAATACGAACGCGACTTTTCCGGCTTCAGGTTGGGATTTCCCCCCTGAAGCTTGAACTGCTGCAGGTTGCAGTCGCGCAGCGGATTGGCGCCGGGCTGCGCCACGCCGCCCGGGCACAGGATTGGATCATCATACGAATCGTTGGTGTCGTTCCTGGACGGCGGCCCGTTCTTTTCAAACAGCGTGGGCGCCCTGAAGCCCGTGGTGGCCGACGCGCGCAGCAGCAAGGCGGGGGAAGGCTGGTAGCGCACGCCCACCTTGGGATTGGTGGTGTTGCCCACATCGCTGTAGCGGTCGAAGCGCGCCGCGAAGGACACTTCCAGCGCCTTGGAAAACGGCGCCACGACCTCGGCAAACAAGGCTTGCACATTGCGCGAGCCGCTTTTGGAAAGCGAACCGGACAGGCCGGAGCTGCTGGCCTGCGAGGCGATCGCGCGGTTGACGTCGAAGTCGGCTGTTTCGTGGCGCAGCTCGGCGCCCATGGCGAAGGCGAGCTGGCCGCCGGCAAGCGCCATCAGGTCGCGGCTGGCGGTCAGGTCGAGCGCGCTGCTTTTTACTTGCGCGCTTTGCACCTGGCCGCGCAGCGCCGTGCTGGCCAGGTAGGCGCGCCCGGCATCGTTTTGCAGCGCGAAGGGGTTGAGGACGCCGTTGGCCACGCCGGCCGCGAACGAGGCATCTTGCACATAGCCGCCGACAAAGTCTTCGCTCGACTTGCTGATCGCATGGGTCAAGCCCGCCTTGTAGTCCCACTTTGCAACCTGGCCTTCCATGGCCGCCACGATACGGCTCGTGCGCCCGGCCGAGTCGATGGTGCGCTGGCCCGCTTCCAGCGGACGCCAGTTGACCGACAGCGGCCCGCCGCTGGCGCCGGCCGGATAGTAGGGACTGGTCGCCGGCAAGATCAAGCCGGTTTGCGGCGGCGGCGCGGTGCGCGAGGTGACGTCGTTGCGCGAATGGAGCAGTTCAAGCGTGGCCACGTGGCCGTCGCCCACTTTCATGGCGCCTTTGACGAAGACGGCGATCTGTTCCTGGTCGGGCGTGTTGTCAACCTGGCGCGTGTAATCCTGGCGGCAAGTGGTGCCGCCCGGCGCCGGCACCGAGAATGGCGGGTTGCAGCCGCTGGCAAATGAGGGATTGCCGGCGCGGTCGGCACGCGCATCGTAGTAGTTGCCCGGGAAGGTGGTGCCGCTGGTGACGTCCAGCCCCCGCTCGCGCACGATGCCGGTCTGCGAAAACGAGCGCTGCTGCGAGCCGATCGATTGCTGGCGGTGCCAGTCGACGACGCCCAGTACATTAAAGCCATTGGTGTCCAGGTTGCCCAGGCCCGAGGACAGATTGACGCGTTCCTCGTCGCCACCCGCCTGGCGTGGCCGGATCACTTCGGCGCTGATGGTGGTGGTGGTGACCGAGCGCTTGGTGATGAAATTGATCACGCCGCCGATGGCGTCGGTGCCGTAGATGGCCGAGGCGCCGTCGCGCAGCACTTCGACCCGGTCCAGTGCGCTGATCGGAATCATGTTCAGGTCGACGCTGGCGCTGTCGTACGGATGGTTGGCCAGGCGCCTGCCGTTGAGCAAGACCAGCGTTTTGTCGCCGCCCAGGCCGCGCAAGTCGGCGCTGGACTGGCCACCGGTGGGCAGGCCGCTGTAATTGCCGCCCACGGCGTTGCCGCTGCCCATGCCGGACTGGCTGGAGGGAATTCGGGTCAGCGCTTCCTGCACGGTGGTGACACCCTGGCGCGTAAATTCTTCGGCCTTGATGATGGAAATCGGATTGGCCGTTTCAGCCTGAAGGCGCTTGATGGAGGAACCGGTGATTTCCACCCGCTGCATCGGGGCGCTGTCCTGGGCCAAGGCGGGCAAGGACAGCACGGCGCCGGCGGCGAACATGGTTTTCAGTGACAGCGACAAGACGGTTGGCTTCATGATGTACTCGGCTCCCATGGAAGAAAGCGCAATGGAAGCATCGGGGCGCAACTGGTGTCAATCGTACAAGCTTGATTGTTATGCTAAATGCGACAAAAGGGTGGGAGTTGTGTGCTGAGTTGTTGGGAAACGGCGAAAGGGTATCGTCGTAGCGCGAAAGGCGCAGGCCTGGGTGGCTCCCTTCTGCGCCATACCTGACATGCTTGAGTTAACGAGTCGCTGGCACGGTGAAATGCGCGCTTTGCGCTTTTCCGTATATGGATTCCTCCGGGATTGCAAGGTCTTTTTGAGTTGTGGAATTAGGTGCAAGTGCTCTCGAATAGCCGGCCTGATTATGAGCACCGGTTCTGCGGCTAGATCGCTCAGCAGCGTAAGAAACTGTGGTTTGAGGCCTGCGGTTTGGCAATGCGGCGCACCCTACAGCTAACCTGATGCTCAGAGAAGCCGTGTTCCATGGCATACGCCCGCTGCGATAAGCCACTGGCCTGCAACTGCGCGACGCGCCCTTGCCACAACTGCTCACGTTCCTTGTTTGCCTTGTTCTCCATTTCTTTCATCCCGAAAATGCAAGGAGAACAGTGTGGCGCTGCCGATCAGGAAATCATAGGTGGGTGCGCCGCACGCTTACGTTAACAATTACCGGCGTCACGAACACAAGGAGACTACATGACACACAAGAATTCGACAGAGCAGTGGCATTGGTAATTGCAACTCGCAAGGTCATGCTGCAATTGTCGCAATTTCACAAGAATCAACGCCGATTTTGCTGGTCACGCCCCAGCAATTCGCCGAATTCGACAAAGTGAAAAATTGCATTTTTTGAAACTTTGCTATCATTCAAGTCCATCCTACTGCGACTCGAAGGAGATGCTATGTCAATTATCGGATTCATCGTTGTCGGTGACCGGACATCGCACGGCGGTACTGTCGTCTCAGGCGATTCCACATACACGATTGACGACCATCCCATCGCCCGCGTGGGTGACAAAGTGTTTTGTCCTCGATGCAAGATGAGTACTGTCATCGTCACGAGTCGCTTCCCCTCGGCAAGCGCGTTTGGGCAAGCGCTTGCCTACGATCAGGATTCAACCTCTTGCGGTGCGCTTCTGTACTCCCGCCACAATGGTCACGCGGGCTGGTCTGTTGAAGGAGACGATCCAGCACCGAAGTCCACGCCAGTAGAAGCAGGTGAAGCACCGGCGAGCAAGGCACTGCGCTTTCAGGAGCATTTTATTCTTCACGATGGTGCGGGAACCCTGATGTCAAATGTGCCTTACGTGGTGACTACGGGCGAAGGCAAAACCTTTGAGGGAGATACGGATGCGGAAGGACGTACGGCTGTCGTGTGGACGGATTCACCCGATGCACTCGATGTCCAGGTGGGAGACAAGCCCCCAAATAGTGACGACCCCTACCATTATGACGAACCAACAAACGAGGGTCTTTGACGATGGCGACTGCACCTAAGCCACCTGGCCGCAAAATCGGGCGTTCGACCACCAGCCCGAGTTCAAAAGGCAAGCATCTTCGGCTCGAAGATCCGTTGGACAAGGGGTACTTGTGCGGCAAGATGTGCGCCTGCAATCTTGGAACCGCGATTGTTAGCAAAACAGGGGCAATCTTGAGGCAGCGATGCGCGAGTGCCCGTGTCTGGTTCGATGAAGAAATCAACCACTTGGTATGGCGGTACAAAGCGGAGGTCGGCTTCAGCATGAAGGCTAATCCTCCTGCTCCGTTGATGAGCCGCAAGCAACCTAATAGGCCAAGTCGCTTTCCACTCGGAGAAGCAATAGGCCAAGGGATACTGAAGAAGGGCTTGGAGGGCAAGATTCAAAAGGGACTACTGCGCATTCCAGACTGTCTTGTCCTTAAGATAACCGGGCCAGAACTAGCGGCAATGCGCGCCAGTGGTGCCATCGACTGGAAGAAGCTTATCCCGATCAAACACAACATTGAAACTGTAGTCGAAATGAAGTTTGAGGGTGATAACCTGACTGTGCAACAAGCGAACGCCTACAGGAGAATCGCGGGGCCAAAAAAATTCCGATTGTTGGAAATGAGCGACTGCGACTGTGGTGGTAAAAAGCGCGAGCAGCCCGCAACTGAGCCTGTTAGAGTGCCGGTCACGACGCCACTATTGTTCTTACCCACTGGGCCTAAGGGGCCACTCGATGGAAAACCAATCGCTTTCCCTGTACCGCAGCCAGTGCGACCAACGTACGGGCCAGTTGTGCCAGCTTCGGAAAGCGTTCCCATGAGTAACGCTCTGAAAACTGCTGTGGTCGTTGGGGGAATTATCATCATCGGTGTAATCGTGATTGCAGCCGCGCCTGAAATTGCGATAGGAGCTGCCGTCGTGGAGGTAGGAGGGGCTTTGTTGGCAGGTGGTCGTCTCGCCTATGGCTTGATTGCTCTGGCAGTTGCATCTTCCAGCGCGTCCCTCGCTGCCGCACCATCCAAGAAAGGAAAATAGAGTGAACCCAGAATTTGAGAAAATTGAAGCCCTGTTGCCTGATTTCCAGTATGTCGATTCCGATCATGATCGTATCGTTCTGACGGTAGGTTTCACCGCATCCTTCTACTTCTGGAATGGTCACGAGGCCGCCACAAGAGAAGGCCTCGTCCGTTGTTTCGAAGCATTCGAGAAGGCATTCGGCGAGCATTTAGCCTGGAGGCTAGACGGAGACGAAGCCCGATGGGTTAAGTATTCCGGCGATAAGAAGAAGTCGATCCGCCAGTATGTTACGTTGCAGGATGAAGATGATTGCATCGAGTGGCATCTAACGTCGAGCGAAGACCCAGACGGCCTGGGAGAATACTTCGCGTTTTGTCTCACCGAGAGAGGGTGGATGGAAGGGGAATGCTCCAGTTTTCGATTCCAGCTTCCTCGCTCGTTGGTCTTTGACGCGGAAGGCAAGAAAGCTGTACTGGACCTTGTTTCGTTCTGCGTTGAACAACTGGAACCGTATCACGCAAATGCTGGTCTGACCTCGATCAGTGTTCATGAGGAAATGATCTGGGAGGCAGAAAAGCTAGATGAGGCCACCCGTTACATGACGCTTTACACCGACGACAAGGGTCTGGACATTATGCAAGCCCCGCGAGGGATCAAAGGCGTGAACTGGCTTACCTTCGTCAGTAACACACTTACGGAGTGCCTTGGTGGACCTGTGCCTTTCGCTGACTATTGCCGCCGATTCGGTGTGGAGCCGATTGCGCTCGGAAATGGATTCATGATTCAGGCGGGTGAGTTACCACAAATTGGGCCGGTAGGCTTCCCGGTTCCCGAAGCCTATGTGCGAGCCAATGGCGCGCTCCGTCCTCTGCGGAACGGCAACTTTGGATCAATGGGGTCCGGGTCCATTAGTGGGGAAGTTCGCTTCGACTGCTGCACTTCCGATCTTTGGATTCGCCGCTTGGATGCACTCGGTATTTGGCCTCCCAAGACCTTGATAGGCTTACCCGACGTACCGTTAGGTGCTGCTCCGCGCAAGAAGATTAAGCTGAAACCCGGCGATGTCTGTACTGTCCATGGCCGCTACCGGAAAGCTGGATTTGTAACGCCGCCCGACTACGGTGATGACGAGAATTTAGCGCCAATGGTCGTCCTGCTGCCGGGCGACGTAGCCCCATTCATTCTGAAGCTAGGCGATCACGGCGAGTTCCTTGGCCGCTCGAACAGCAAATGGGAATTGATAGCAGAGCTATAACGACCGCTATCCCGTTAATCATACCTTGAACTTTGGAGGCGGTTTTTCCTGCGTAGCCCGCTTCTTCGTGATCTGTTTGGCGGTATTCCCGGGCAGGGCGCCAACGACTTGAAGTACGTATGCATCTGAGCCCGATTCAGCTTCTTGCTTGCAAAGACTTTCTCGTGACGATCAACGCTGTGAATCTGAAGAACAGACTTTGCAAGATCAACACCAACTCGTGTAGCATTCATTTGGACTCCTCCTCTGTGATTGAAATGTCTTCGTCGGCGCTTCAGTCTGGCACATTTGCTGCCATAGGTGGAGGAGTCCATTCCATTGTCCTACGGTGTATTTCGCCGAAATTTGTAGAAAACAACGGAGCATGGCCCGGCCCCACTAAAATGCGTTATCGTAAGGCCACTTTTCCATGGGACGCGCAGCATGACCGGACACTGGCGCCAGAAACTGGCAGCATTCGCACTTGCTCTTACTGCCTGCACGGGCGCGCTCGCCGCCGAACCGGTCAAGACACTGCGCTACATTTTTCCGGCCGCTGAAACCGGGTTCGACCCGGCCGTCGCGCGCGACCTGTACACGGGGCACGTCACGCAAGCCATCTTTGAAACCCTGTTTACCTACGATTACCTGGCGCGCCCGGTGCTGCTGGTGCCGCACACGGCCGCCGCGTTGCCCGAGGTATCGGCCGACGGCATGACCTACACCATCCGCCTGAAGAAAGGGCAGCTGTTCGCGCCCGATGCGGCCTTCAAGGGCCGCGCCCGCGAGCTGACCATGGCCGACTATGTGTACTCGTGGAAGCGGCTGTTCGATCCGCGCCTGGGCTCACCGCACGCGGGACTGCTGGCGGGAAAAATCGTCGGCCTCGACGCGCTGGCGGCCAAGGCAAAGCTGGCCGGCCGCTTAGACTACGACGCGCCGGTGGCCGGCTTCGAGCTGATCGACCCGTATACGCTGCGCATCCACCTGACCCAGACCGATTTCAACCTGGGCATGATCCTGGCGCATGAGCCAACTGTGGCGGTGGCGCGCGAAGTGATTGAAAAATACGGCGACACCCGGGGCGCTGCGCACGCCAATCCTGTAGGCACCGGTTTTTACAAGCTGGCCGAGTGGGTACGCGGCAGCCGCATCGTACTTGAAAGAAATACGGTGCACCACGCGGAAACTTGGAACTTCAAAGGCAACGGCACGCCGGAAGATGCGCGCATCATTGCGCAGATGCAGGGTAAAAGCATGCCGCAGGTGGCACGCATTGAAATCAGCGTGATGCTCGAAGACCAGTCGCGCTGGCTGTCGTTCCAGAGCGGTGCGGTGGACTTGTTTTGGCTGGACGGCCCGCTCGCGCCCAAGGCCATCGTGGATGGCAAGTTGCGGCCCGAACTGGCGGCCAAGGGCGTGCAATTGTCGCGCCAAGTGGACCCGGAAATCACGTATTACTACTGGAACTTGCAGGACCCGGTGGTGGGCGGCTTTTCCAAGGAAAAGATTGCCCTGCGCCGCGCCATTGCAATTGCGCACGACGTGGACGAGGAAATCAGCAAGGTGTGGAACGGCCAGGCGCAGCGGCTCGACTATCCGATTCCGCCCGGCGTGGTCGGCTACGATCCGGCTTACAAAAGCATGTTGCAGTACGACCGCCTGCTTGCCAACAAGTTGCTTGACCGCTACGGCTACAAAAAGGGCAAGGATGGCTGGCGCACGCTGCCCGACGGCAAGCCGCTGGTGATTCGCTACACCTCGCGCAACGAAGCGTCCGGCGTGCTGCTGGCCGAGGTGTGGCGCAAGACTTACAATGCGATCGGCATTCAGATGAGCAACGAGCGCATGATCCTGCAAGACCTGCTGGCCGGCGAACGGGCCTGCAAAATCCAGAGCCGCAATTTTCAGTGGGCGGCCGACTATCCCGACGGCGAAAATTTCATGCAACTCCACTACGGGCCGAATGTCCACCTGAACAATGCGTCGTGCCTGGCCGATCCGCAGATTGACCAGTGGTACGCGGCCAGCCAGAAAATGCCGGCCAGTCCCGAGCGCGACGCGCTGTTTCACAAAATGGCGCGCAGGATCGAAGTGCTGGGCGCGGCGCGCATCGGCTACGCGCGCATTCGCAACATGCTGGCGCAGCCCACGGTGCTGGGCTACAAAAAACATCCCATCCTGCACCAGGAATGGCAATACATCGACATAGACGCCGGCAAGTTGCCGGCGCGCTAGCGCAACCTGCGGAAAGCGACAACCATGCTGAGCTTTATTTTGCGCCGCCTGTGGCAGATGCTGCCCACCATGGCCGGCGTCGTGCTGCTGGTGTTCCTGCTGTTTAACTGGGTGGGCGGCGATCCGGCCTATATTCTGGCCGGCAAGATGTCGAACGCCGAGGAAATTGCCAACATCCGGCGCCAGCTCGGCACCGACCAGCCGTATTACGTTCAGCTGGGAATTTTCGCCAAGCAGATCGTCACTTTCGATTTCGGCAATGCGTGGAGCACAGGCGAACCGGTCTCGCGCATCATCGGCAGCCGGCTCGGGCCATCGCTCACGGTGCTGGTGCCGCTGACCATCCTCGAAACCTTTTTTGGCATCGCGCTGGCGCTGGCGATCGCGTTTGTTCGCGGATCGCTGACTGACCGCGCCGTCATGATCGCGTGCACGGCCGGCATGTCGATCAGCATCCTGGTCTACATCATCGTGTTCCAGTACGGCCTTGCATACAAGCTTGGACTGTTTCCGGTGCAGGGCTGGGGCAGCAATCTGGGCGAGAATTTGCTGCGCTACGCCACGCTGCCCATTTTGATCGGGCTGGTGGTGTCGATTGCGCCCACGCTGCGCCTGTACCGCACCTTCGTGCTCGACGAAGTGAACCAGGACTATGTGCGCACCGCGCGCGCCAAGGGACTCTCGGAGCGCCGCATCATGTGGGTGCACGTGCTGCGCAACGCATCGATCCCGATCATCACGCACGTGATGGCCAACCTGCCGGCGCTGTTGATCGGCGCCTTCATGCTGGAGCGCTTCTTTGGCATTCCCGGCATCGGGCGCGAGGTGATCCTGGCGGTGGAACGCAGCGATTTTCCGGTGATTAAAGCGATCACCGTGTACGTCGCTGCGGCCACCATGGTCTTCAACCTGCTAGCCGACCTGCTGTACCAGGCAGTCGATCCGCGCGTGGAGCTGGTCTAGCATGGCCGGCATGATCGATCATCCGGCCTCGCCTGGCCTGTGGACGCTGGCCTGGCGCCGCCTGCGGGGCGACCGCGTCGCCATGCTGTCGCTGGCCGTGGTGGCGCTGTTTTTGGCGCTGCTGGTGCTGTCGGCCTGTGGACTGGTCGCCGCTGACTGGGAAGACGAAGTGGCCGTCAGCTATGCGCCGCCATCTTTCATAGGCGCACCCGCCAGCGGTGCGCCATCGACCGTTGCGGCGCGCGCCGACAGCGCCAACCCCTTCGATCCGCTGGCCGACGACATCCGCGCCATCCAGGCGCAATTGGACAGGAATGCGCCGGTGGACATGTACGGCGTCGAAGATCCGCTGGCCGCCGACCTGAAGGCGCTGGGCGCCTCAAGCGCGGTGGCGGCGCTGGCCAAGCGCGAAACGCTGCCGTTCGGCGCCGACAAGTGGGGCCATGACGTCATCAAGAAAACCATCAAGGGCGGGCAAACGTCGATCGTGGTGGGGCTGGTAGCGGCGCTGCTGGCCGTTACGCTGGGCACCTTGTTCGGCGCCGTGGCGGGTTACTTTGGCGGTGTGGTGGATGATCTGTTCAACTGGTTCTACAGCATTTTCACGTCGATACCGTCGATCCTGATGATCCTCACGGTCGCCGCGGTGCTGCAGCAAAAGGGCGTGATGACGATTGTGCTCATTTTAGGCCTGACCGGCTGGACCGGCCCGTTCCGCCTTATCCGCGCAGAGTACATGAAGCACAAGGCGCGCGAATACGTGATGGCGGCCGACGCCATCGGCGCTTCGCACTGGCGCAAGATGTTCTCGCACATTTTCCCCAATGTCAGCCACGTGGCGCTGGTGCAGGTGTCGATCCTGGTGGTCGGCTTCATCAAGGCCGAGGTGATCTTGTCCTTCCTTGGCTTTGGCGTACCGGTGGGCGTGGTTTCGTGGGGCAGCATGCTCAATGAGGCGCAGAACGAACTGATACTTGGCAAATGGTGGCAGCTGACGGCTGCCGCACTGGCGATGGCGGTGCTGGTGACAGCCTTTTCGCTGCTCACCGATGCGCTGCGCGACGCGCTCGACCCCAAGCTGAAATAAGGATTGACCATGCTGCTCCAGGTACGCAATCTGCGTGTGAACTTCAGGATCGACAAGCACGTAACCTTCGAGGCGCTCAAGGGCATCTCGTTCGACATTCCGGCCAACGCCACGGTGGCGCTGGTGGGCGAATCGGGCAGTGGAAAGTCGGTCAGCTCGCTGGCGGTCATGGGCCTGCTGCCAGCTGAAAATACGGTCATCGATGCCGCCGGCAGCATTGTGTTCGACGGTCGCGAGTTGCTCGGCATGGCGGCGACCGAGCGGCGCGCGGTCTGCGGCAAGGAGATCGCGATGATCTTCCAGGAACCCATGTCGTCGTTAAATCCGGTCTTCACGGTGGGTTACCAAATAGCCGAAGTGCTGCGCCAGCACATGGGCATGAATGCGAAGCAGGCGCGCGCGCGCGCGTTGGCGCTGCTCGACGAAGTGGGCATTCCCGACCCCGCGCGCAAGATCGACGCGTATCCGAGCCAGATGTCGGGCGGCCAGCAGCAGCGCGTGATGATCGCCATGGCCATTGCATGCGAGCCAAAGCTGTTGATCGCGGACGAACCGACCACCGCCCTCGACGTCACGATTCAAAAACAGATCCTGGACTTGATCGCGGCGCTGCAAAAGAAGCACCAGATGTCGGTGCTGTTCATCACCCATGATCTGGCGCTGGTGGGCGACATTGCCGAACACGTGATCGTGATGCGGCATGGCGAAGTGCGCGAGCAGGGCAGCGCGCGCCAGGTGCTCGAGCACCCGGCAGACGACTACACGCGCGCACTGCTGCATTGCCGACCGCGCCTGGACCAGCGGCCCATGCGCCTTCCCGTGATTGACGACTTCATGCAGGGCCGCGCGCAAGTGAATGAGCAGCGCGAGCGCGGTTATGACGCGGATGACGCGCCGCTGCTGGTCGTGAACAATTTGAGTAAGAGCTTTTTTGTGCGCGAGGGCTTGTTCGGCAAGCGCGAGTTCAAGGCAGTGAAGGACGTGTCGTTCACGCTGCCGCGAGGGAAAACGCTGGGTGTGGTCGGCGAGTCGGGCTCGGGCAAGACGACGGTGGGCTTGACGCTGCTGCGGCTGCACCAGGCAACGGGCGGCACGGCCATGTTCAATGGGCGCGACCTGATCGCAATGAAGGATCGCGAATACCTGCCCTACAAGCGGCGCATCCAGATCATTTTCCAGAATCCCTATGCGTCCTTGAATCCGCGCTTTACGGTCGGCCAGATATTGATGGAGCCGATGCGCATTCACAGCATTGGCGCCAATGACCGCGAACGCAGCGCGATGGCCATGGAGCTGCTGGAAAAGGTGGGCTTGCCGGCGCAGGCTTTTCATCGGTATCCGCACGAGTTTTCGGGCGGTCAGCGCCAGCGCATTGCCATTGCGCGTTGCCTGACGATGAAGCCCGAGATCTTGGTGTGCGACGAATCGGTGTCGGCGCTGGACGTGTCGGTGCAGGCGCAGGTGCTCAACCTGCTGCAGGATTTGCAGGATGAATATGCGATGAGCTACATCTTCATTTCGCATGACCTCGCTGTGGTGAAGTACATGGCTGATGAGGTGATGGTGATGCATCAGGGGAGCGTGGTGGAAATGGCGGGGTCGGACGAGTTGTACCGCAATCCGCAGCATCCCTATACGCGCACGCTGCTGGCGGCGATTCCCGGCAGCGGGCGCGGTTGAAGTAGCGATGAACTACTTGCAGAGCGGCAGGGCGGAATAACGGTATTGGATTGCCACCGGGGCGAAGAGTGGGACCCTGAACGCGTCGCAGGTGACTTGACCAAATGTGCATGCGTTTGCTTGCGGGCGTCGGGTGATCGATGATGTCGGCAACGCGACCGCGTACAATGGACCGAGGCGGTCTTAGCCGCCTATTAACCTTTACTCGATGGAGCTATAGCGATGACTCTTGTGCACTCCTGCACGGAATGTGGCGGTAACGAGCATTTTTCGAAAGAAGTGAGTCCGGGGGACGAGTTACTGCCGGTGGGAAGTCTGCATGGCGCCAAGTATCGCGTTGTTGTTTGTGGAGCTTGCGGACTCACTCGGTGGTTTGTCGCGGAGCGTTTCCTGGCACTGGTGAGAGAAAAATTCGAAACGGAATAGCAGTCTATGCGGGTGCGAAAACAGGCATGTGGGAATTCGATTTTTTGGGATAGGTCGCCCTTTTGACGGGTGCACATTCCTTAGCACTTGCAAAAATGAGGCAGGCGTGGAAATTGAGGGCCGTTGGGCGGATGCAATCTGCCAAGTGCACGTGCGAACGTGACGCTTGCCCTTGGCGGATTGCATCCGCCCTACGAGGTTTATCTCAGCAACATGGCAAAGCCGGGGTCAGACCACTTCTGGTCCGAAGCAGGCGTGCATCTGACGACGAGATGTGTCCGGGCGAGTTTGCGCCCCAATGCCCCCGGATACCCGACGGCGATGCCCGGTCGTAGCCAAACCGCGTATTGGGCTAAGATGACTGGATGCCCAATTTAATCGAACTACTCGAACTGTACGGTGTGTTCATTGTCTTCGCGATCGTCCTGGTCGAGCAGGGCGGGTTGCCGATCCCGGCGTTTCCCATCCTGGTCGTGTCCGGCGCGCTGGCGGCCAACGGCGGCATCAGCTGGCCGGCGTGCATCGTCGTGGCCATGGCGGCCTGCCTGCTGGCCGACCTGTTCTGGTTCAGGGCGGGGCGCTACTACGGCGTGGGCGTGCTGCGCCTGCTGTGCAAGATATCGCTGTCGCCCGATTCCTGTGTCAGCCAGACCGAAGGCAAGTTCGCGCGTTTCGGCGCCAAGTCGCTCATCGTCTCCAAGTTCATTCCCGGCTTTAATATCGTCGCCTCCCCCATGTCCGGCGCGCTCGGCGTTTCCACGCCGCGCTTCATCGCTTTCAGCATGGCCGGCAGCCTGCTGTGGAGCGGTAGCGGCGTTGCCCTGGGCGCCTATTTCCACAAAAGCGTAGACCAGCTCTTGAACACCATGAGCGCGATGGGATCGACCGCGCTCTTCGTCGTATTGACGCTGCTGGGCCTGTTCGTACTGTATAAATTCGTGGAGCGGCGCAGGTTTCAGCGCGACCAGTCCATTGCACGCATCAGCATTGCCGAGCTGGCCAGCCTGATCGACGACGGCCACCAGCCATTGATCGTCGACGCGCGCAGCAATATCGCGCAGCAGCTTGAAGCGCCCATTCCCGGCGCCGTCATGTTCGACGCCTGCGACGCGGCCGGGTTCATGGTCGGGCTCGACAAGGACCGCCATATCATTGTTTATTGCAGCTGCCCCAACGACTTCACGGCGGCCCAGGTGGCCAGGCAATTCTTGTCGAATGGATTTCACCGAACGCGCCCGCTCAAGGGTGGGCTTGACGCATGGAATGCGCACCGGTCCTAGCGTTGGTGCGCGACGTAGCAAGACTACTAAAATAAATACGGAAAAATTGAAATCTGGTTTTGACTTGTTCGTTTTTGTACCTAAACTACAAAGAATGCTTGCGCCGGATGACACTAATCCTTTAAGCTTTGATGGTTACCAGAAAAATAGCCATCATGACTGTACAGCCTGCCAATGTGACGACGCCCGATTCCTCCGCCTTTTATGCGGATGGCCCACGGCTGCTCGCCGATATCGGCGGCACCAATGCACGTTTTGCCTTGGAAAGGGCGCCTGGCGATACCGGCCACATCGAGGTGCTGTCGTGCGCCGCCTATCCAACGCTGGCCCACGCGCTGCAAGCTTACCTGGCGGTGCCGGCCGTAGCCGCTGCCTTGACCACACCCTTGCGCCACGCGGCGCTGGCGATCGCCAATCCGATCACGGGCGACCTGGTGCGCATGACCAACCATCACTGGGAGTTTTCAATCGAGGCCCTGCGCCTCGAATGCGGTTTCCAGACGCTGGTCGTAGCCAATGATTTCACCGCGCTCGCGCGCGCCTTGCCGCACTTGTCCGCAGACCAAAAGATGCAGATCGGCGGCGGCGCGCCGGTGCCCAATACGCCGCTTGGCCTGGTTGGTGCTGGCACGGGCTTGGGTGTTTCCGGTCTGATTCCCTGCAAGTCGAGCTGGACTGCGCTGCTGAGCGAAGGCGGGCATGTGACGTTTTCGCCCGCCAATCCAACCGAGATCGCCGTGCTGGAATTTGCCTGGCGCGAATTCGACCATGTGTCGGCCGAGCGCTTCCTGTCGGGCGATGGCATCGAACTCATGCACCGGGCGCTGACGAGCCACAAGGGTTTGTCGACGCCGAGCCTGGATGCGCCGGAAATTTCGCGCCGGGCGCTGGCCGGGGAATGCACGCTGTGCGAGCAAGTCATCGATATGTTTTGCGGCATGCTCGGCACCGTCGCCGGCAACCTGGCCATTACGCTGGGCGCACAGGGCGGTATCTATATCGGTGGCGGCATCGTGCCGCGCCTGGGCGACATGTTCGCGCGCTCCTCGTTTCGCTACCGCTTTGAGCAAAAGGGCCGTTTCGTGCACTACCTGGCGCAGGTGCCTACCTTCGTCATCACAGCCCAATACCCGGCGTTTTTGGGTGTATCGGCCATCCTCGCCGAAAAACTGGCAGACTAAGCTTACCGCCCCTGGCGCCGCGGTTTGTCCCTTGCGCGGTTTTATCAGGTACAATGGCCGAAGTTTGGAGTGAACGTGTTTGTCCGTTCGTTTCCGGCGCACCCGGATTTTCTACTGCCCCGCGCCGCAACGAATTAACGTTTCGCTTTAAAATCAACAGTTTAGGTTGGCTGGCATTGCCAGCTGCCATGTGGACGGGTTCGGATCCCGCCACCGGTAACACTCCCGCCCCGCGCACTTCTCCCGGGCGACGGATTCCAGTTTCAACGTTTTTTTTCCGGCAGCAGGCGTCACGTGATGACGGTCGCTGCCATTCGTTGATTGGTTTTTACTTGTAAGTTCCGCACACGACATCGTTTATGAATACTGATGAGGCCAAGCGAGTCCTCGAAACCGCTTTGCTCTGTGCGCGTGAGCCGATGTCCATTCACGGCATGAAAAAACTGTTTGTCGACATCGACGACAACGGCCGACCGATGGGCATTGGCGTCGGTGGCGACACGATCAAGATCATGCTGGAACAATTGCGGCATGACTGGAAGGACCGCGGCATTGAAATCGTCAGCCTGGCCACCGGTTGGCGCTTCCAGAGTCGCCCGGAAATGAAGCAGTATCTTGACCGGCTGACCCCGGAAAAGCCGCAAAAATATTCGCGGGCCACGCTTGAAACGCTTGCCATCATCGCGTATCGGCAGCCGGTCACGCGCGGTGATATCGAGGAAATTCGCGGTGTGGCGGTCAATTCGCAGACCATCAAGATGCTTGAAGACCGCGGCTGGATCGACGTGATCGGTCACCGCGAAGTGATCGGACGCCCGGCCTTGCTGGGCACCACCAAGCAGTTTCTCGATGACCTGGGTTTGAATACGCTGTCCCAGTTGCCGCCTTTGCAGCAAATCAGCGGGATGCAAAGCGGCCTCGAAATGGAAGCACTTGAGGCGGCACTGCAAGAAAATTTTGACAAGGCAGCAGCCACAAGCGCTGCCAAAGACGATGGTGCGGGAATCGGTGAGGCGGCGCAGGAAATTGCACCGTTCATTCCAGAGTCCGGCTCCGATACTTCAGAAGTTGAAGTGCTTATTCACGACCCTGCGCCAGAAATAACGGTTGACGCTGCGCCAGGTCAGCACAACCCAGAAACGAACGATGACAACTAAACCGACAGAGACAAACGCCGCCGACATGCCCGCCGTTGCCGCCATTGACGCCATTGATACTGCAGCGGCCAAGCCGAAGCGGCGCACCAAGGCCCAGATTGAAGCGGACGCTGCAGCCGGCATCGATGCACCGAAGCCCAAGCGCGCCGCCAAGAAGATTGCTGAAGAAGGCGAAGCCGACGCGCCCGTCAAGGCCGCACCCAAGCCGCGCGCTAAAAAAGTCGTCGCTGCTGACGATGCCGGCGCCGTGCGGGTTGCCGCTGAAACTGCTGAAGCTGCCCCGGCAGAACGCAAGGCGCGAGCGCCAAAAGCTGCCGTTGCCGAGCAAGCCGCTTCCGCGCTCCAGGCCGACGCTGTCGAAGGCGGCGGCGAGCCGCGCCAGGAGCGTGGTCCTCGCACCCCGCGCGGCCCGCGCCAGATGCGCGAACTGCGCGGCGTGCGCGAAGCGCGCAAGCAGATGGAGCGCCCGGAAGGCGCCGAGCCGGTCGTGGCGCTTGAAGGCGCCGAGCCTGCGGTGCGTCCCGAGCGCGGTCCGCGTCCTGAGCGCACGGCCGAACAGCGCAACCGTCCTAAAAAGAACAAGAAGGGCAATCCCGGTCTGCAGCACCACAAAAAGGGCGAGCGCGGCGTGTACGATGCCGACGCCGCTTTCTCGTACGTCACCTCGGACGCGTTCGACGCCAACGACGGCGGCCGCGGCCAGCCGCAAAAGCCGGCCAAGCGCGATCTGACGTCCGACGACGACGCGCCCAAGCTGCACAAGGTGCTGGCCGAAGCCGGTCTTGGTTCGCGCCGCGACATGGAAGATCTGATCGTTGCCGGACGCGTGTCCGTCAATGGCGAGCCGGCCCACATCGGCCAGCGCATCTTGCCGTCGGACGCGGTGCGCATCAACGGCAAGCTGATTCACCGAAAAGTCACGAGCAAGCCGCCGCGCGTTCTGGTGTACCACAAGCCGGCCGGCGAGATCGTCAGCCATGACGATCCGGAAGGGCGTCCGTCGGTATTCGACCGCTTGCCGACCATGAAGGCTGGCAAGTGGCTGGCCGTCGGCCGCCTCGACTTCAACACCGAAGGCTTGTTGCTGTTTACGACCTCGGGCGACCTGGCCAACCGGTTGATGCACCCGCGCTACAACATCGACCGTGAATACGCGGTGCGGACGCTGGGCGAACTCGAAGAAGGCATGCGCCAGAAACTGCTGGCCGGCGTCGAGCTTGACGATGGTATGGCGAACTTTACCAAGATCGCCGATGGCGGCGGCGAAGGCATCAACAAGTGGTACCGCGTGGTGATCGGCGAAGGCCGTAACCGCGAAGTGCGCCGCATGTTCGAGGCGATCGGCCTGACCGTTTCGCGCCTGATTCGTACGCGGTATGGCGCCATGACGCTGCCAAGCGGTCTCAAGCGCGGCCGCTGGGAAGAGATGGAAGAAAACACCGTGCGCGATCTGCTCTCCGCGTTCGGCGTCGAGAAAAAAGGCGTGGGTCCGCAAGATACGCGCGGACCAAAAGGGCGCAGTGGCGAGGTGCGCGGCGAAGCGAAGCCGCGCGATGATGAAGATTCACGCAATAACGGCAACCGCATCGACCGGGTTGACGCCAACCGCAATGCCGATCCGTTCGGCCCGCCGAAGTCGCGCGGCCAGGGTGGCCGTCCCGGTGGACGTCCACAGGGCATGGGCGGGCAGCCGCGCAGTGGCGGTCCGTTCGAGGGCAATGGCCCGGCGCGCGGACAGCCGCGCAGTGGTGGTCCGTTCGAGGGCAATGGTCCGGCGCGCGGACAGCCGCGCAGTGGTGGTCCGTTCGAAGGCAGCGGTCCGGCGCGCGGGCAGGGCGGCCAAGGCCGTCCGCCAGGTGCGCGATCGCAGGGTGACGGACAGCCGCGCACCGGCCGTCCGGGTGGCGGCGGGGCCGGCAGCAAGAGTGCCGATGGCGCGCCACGCGGTCCACGCCAGCCGGACCCGCTGCAGACGACGTTCGGGTTTGGCAATGCGGGTGGCGGGAGTCGCCGGCCGCAGGGTCCGCAAGGGCCGCGCGGAGCGGATCATGGTTTGCCGCGCCGGGGCCGCCGGGGTTGATTATTTGAGCTGAGTATTGCGGGGCGAACACGGCTTGCGAGTCGCCGCACCGCCCCTTTTGCGAGGGCGATATGCGAAACGATACAGCGTCCCCGCGAAGGCGGGGGCACATTGAGCGGTTGCCAAGCTCAATCGTTCTATGGGTCCCCGCGTGCGCGAGGACGATGTTGGTGAGTGTTCCACAACGCGAATATCGCGTTTGTTGGAGTAGCCAAAGCGGCTCCCGACGGGCTGCATAACCCTACTGTGCGAGGGCGATGCGTCAAAAGTTACATTCTCCTCGCGTAGGTCAGGACCCTTGGAGTCGGTCTTCGCAGCAATACTTTGTACGCGATAAGTGTTGTTTGCCTGTCCATTACGTGCATGCCGATTGCGGCAAGCACTCTAACAGGTTATAATCTGCAGCCTAATAAAAGTTATGCGCAGCCAAGTCTGCAAGTGCTTTCATCTGGTAGAGATATAAGAAGATGGGCAGATGCCCATTTTTTTTTTGGTGAATCGTTTTTGGAGAATGTGTTTGCAGCAGTTTGACTTAATCGCCAAGACAGTCAGTGGCCTGGGCTACGAGCTCGTTGATGTAGAACGGGGCGAGCGCGGGATCCTGCGCGTATACATCGATTTCACGGCTGCCGACGCGCTCGAAAAAGGCCTCATCACGGTCGAAGACTGCGCAACCGTCAGTCACCAGTTGTCGCACGTGCTGACGGTAGAGAACGTCGCCTACGAGCGCCTGGAAATTTCGTCGCCGGGGCTGGATCGCCCGGTGCGCACGATGTCCGATTTTGAGCGCTTCGAGGGCCATGAGGTCACCATCAAGCTCAAGACCGCGATGCCCGGTGCTGCGAACCGCAAAACCTTCACGGGCATGTTGCAAGCCCCGCAAGGCGACAAACTCGCAATCGAATTTGAAAGTAAGGAAGGTCCGGCGCTGTTGGAGTTTACGCTCGCCGACCTGGACAAGGCACGCTTGGTGCCGCAAGTGGATTTTAAGGGACGCAAAGCATGAGCCGCGAAGTTTTATTATTGGTTGACGCGCTGGCGCGCGAAAAAAATGTCGATAAAGATGTCGTCTTCGGGGCGCTCGAATTCGCTCTGGCGCAAGCCACGAAGAAGCGCTATGAAGGCGAGGTCGACATTCGCGTCTCCATCGACCGCGAGTCGGGCGAGTTCGAGTCCTTCCGCCGCTGGCACGTTGTCCCTGATGAAGCGGGCCTGCAGTTGCCTGACCAGGAAATCCTCCATTTCGAAGCCAAGGAAAACATCCCTGACATCGAGGTGGACGAGTACATTGAAGAGCCGATCGAGTCTGTCGAGTTTGGCCGCCGCTTTGCGCAAGACACCAAGCAGGTTGTCCTGCAGCGCGTGCGTGACGCCGAGCGTGAACAAATCCTGGTCGACTTCCTCGAGCGCGGCGACTCTTTAGTTACCGGCACCATCAAGCGCATGGAACGCGGCGACGCGATTGTTGAATCGGGCAAGATCGAAGCGCGCCTTCCGCGCGACCAGATGATCCCGAAAGAAAACTTGCGCATCGGCGACCGGGTCCGCGCTTATATCTTGCGCATCGACCGCAACATGCGTGGCCCGCAAGTGATCCTGTCGCGCACCGCGCCGGAATTCATCATGAAGCTGTTCGAACTGGAAGTTCCAGAAATCGAGCAAGGCCTGCTGGAGATCAAGTCGGCGGCCCGTGATGCTGGCGTTCGCGCAAAAATCGCTGTCTATACAGCGGACAAGCGCATCGACCCGATCGGCACCTGCGTCGGCATGCGCGGTTCGCGCGTGCAAGCCGTCACCGGCGAACTGGGCGGCGAGCGCGTCGACATCGTATTGTGGTCGGACGACCCGGCGCAATTCGTAATTGGCGCCCTGGCCCCGGCCAACGTGTCGTCGATCATGGTCGATGAAGAAAAGCATGCGATGGACGTCGTCGTCGATGATGAAAACCTGGCGATCGCCATCGGCCGTTCGGGCCAGAACGTGCGCCTGGCTGCTGAATTGACGGGCTGGAAAATCAACATCATGACGGCCGAAGAATCGGAAAACAAATCGGCGCAGGAAACTGCAGCGGTGCGTGCCCTGTTCATGGAAAAGCTGGACGTCGACCAGGAAGTAGCTGACATCCTGGTAGAAGAAGGATTCGCAAGCCTGGAAGAAATCGCTTACGTGCCGATTTCGGAAATGCTCGACATCGAATCGTTCGACGAAGATACCGTCAACGAACTGCGCACCCGCGCCCGCGACGCCCTGGTGACCGAAGCAATCGCTTCGGAAGAAGGCCTCGAAGGCATGGACGAACAGTTGGTCAACCTGGAAGGCATGGACCGCACCACTGCGGGCAAGCTGGGCCTGGCCGGTATCAAGAACGTCGATGCTTTTTCCGCGCTGGCCTATGACGAATTCGGCGCCATTTTGGCCCTGTCGTCCGAGCGGGCACGTGATCTGATCAAAAATGAATTTAATGATGTGACCGACGACGAGATGAAGCTGGTCGACTCAAAGTATGACGACCGCGCCAAGGCGCTGCAGGCGAAAGCCTGGAGCCTCGCAGAATTGGCCAAGGCTTAATTTGAGTATCTTTATCATCTGTCTCGACACAAAGAAAAGAGGACTGAATGGCGAGTAACAACGTAGCCCAATTTGCCACCGAACTGAAGATGCCTGCAGATTTGCTGCTGACGCAGCTGCGTTCTGCCGGCGTCGAGAAAAGCTCGACGTCAGATCCATTGTCGAAAGATGATAAGGATAAGTTGTTGAATCACTTGCGCCGCACCCACGGTGTGGCGGGCGAAGGCGAGAAAAAGAAAATCACGCTGACGCGCAAGGAAACAACCGAGATCAAGCAGGCTGACGCCTCCGGCAAATCGCGTACCATCCAGGTCGCGGTCAAGAAAGTGCGCACCTTCGTGCAGCGCGATGAGCCTGTTGCGCCGGCGGCTCCCGCAGCACCGGCAGCACCTGTCATCGACGCTGCTGAAGTGGCGCGCCGTGAAGACGAAGCGCGCAAGCAAGCCGAACTGATTGTGCGCCAGGAAGCGGACCTGCGTGAAAAGCAGGAACGCCTGGCCAAGCTCGACGCCGAAAAAGAAGCGCAAGCCAAGCAGGCCGAGTCCGAAGCCAAGAAAGAAGCGGCTGACGAAGCCAAGCGCGCCGCCGCCGCAGCTGCCTCGGCAGCGACGGCCGGCGCTGGTGTTGCTGCCGCTGCCGCCGACGACGAGACCAAGAAAGCTGCTGCCGAAGAAGCCAAGAAAAAGGCAGCCGTGGCCGCCAAGGAAGCTGCCGACCGCGTGGAAGCGAATGACCGCGCCCGCAAGGCTGTCGCTGACGAAGTGGCCCAGATCAAGGCCATGATGAATGCGCCGCGGCGCGCGATCAAGGCTCCCGAGCCGGTTGCGCCGCCCGTTGCGGCCATCAAGCCGAAGGCCCCTGAAGGCACGCTGCACAAGCCGGCCGACAAAAAGCCTGGCGAAAAAGCTGCCGACAAGAAGCCATTGGGCGCCGACAAGAAGTCGATCAAGTCCGCCAATGTATCGTCCACCTGGTCCGACGACGCCAAAAAGCGCGGCGCACCGGGCGGCATCAAGCCACGTGGCGCCACCGGTTCGCCGGGCGGGCGCGATGGCTGGCGCGGTGGCGCCAAGGGTGGTCGCCGTCAGTCGCACAGCGACGACCGCGAAACCAATTTCCAGGCGCCGACCGAAGCGGTGGTCAAGGACGTTCACGTTCCTGAAACCATCACGGTTGCCGAACTGGCGCACAAGATGTCCGTCAAGGCATCCGAAGTGATCAAGCAGCTCATGAAGCTGGGCCAGATGTGCACCATTAACCAGGTGCTGGACCAGGAAACGGCCATGATTCTGGTCGAAGAAATGGGCCACAAGGCGTTTGCAGCCGAGCAGGACGATCCGGAAGCATTGCTGGCCGACCAGGGTGAGCACGCTCACTTCGAGTCCAAGCCGCGCGCACCGGTCGTTACCGTCATGGGTCACGTTGACCACGGTAAAACGTCGCTGCTCGATTACATTCGCCGCGCCAAGGTGGCGTCCGGCGAAGCTGGTGGCATTACGCAGCACATCGGCGCTTACCACGTCGAAACGCCGCGCGGCATCATCACCTTCCTCGATACGCCAGGCCACGAAGCATTTACCGCGATGCGTGCCCGGGGTGCGAAAGCAACCGACATCGTCATCCTGGTCGTTGCTGCCGACGATGGCGTGATGCCGCAGACGAAGGAAGCCATTGCTCACGCAAAAGCTGCCGGCGTACCGCTGGTCGTTGCGATCAACAAGATCGACAAACCAGGCGCCAGCCTCGACCGCGTCAAGCAGGAACTGATCGCCGAGCAGGTGGTGCCTGAAGAATACGGTGGCGAATCGCCATTCGTGCCAGTGTCGGCCAAAACCGGCGAGGGCATCGATGCCTTGCTCGAGCAAGTGTTGCTGCAAGCCGAAGTGCTGGAACTGAAAGCACCAATCGATGCGCCGGCCCGTGGCCTGGTGGTCGAAGGACGTCTCGACAAGGGCAAGGGCCCGGTCGCAACGATCCTGGTGCAGTCCGGTACGCTGCGCCGCGGCGACGTGATTCTTGCTGGTTCCTCGTTTGGCCGCGTGCGCGCCATGCTCGACGAAAACGGCAAGGCCATCACCGAAGCGGGTCCATCGATTCCAGTCGAGATCCAGGGCTTGACCGAAGTGCCGGTTGCCGGTGAAGAAGTCATGGTCATGGCTGACGAGCGCAAGGCGCGTGAAATCGGTCTGTTCCGTCAAGGTAAGTTCCGCGACGTCAAGCTGGCCAAGCAGCAAGCAGCCAAGCTCGAGAACATGTTCGACAATATGGGCGAAGGCGAAGTCAAGAACCTGCCGGTCATCATCAAGACCGACGTCCAGGGTTCGCAGGAAGCGCTGGTCGGTTCGCTGCAAAAGCTCTCGACCTCCGAAGTGCGGGTACAGGTTGTGCACGCGGCGGTGGGTGGCATTACCGAGTCCGACGTCAACCTGGCCGTTGCATCGAAGGCAGTCATCATCGGCTTTAACACCCGTGCTGACGCCCAGGCACGCAAGCTGGCCGAGTCGAACGGCGTGGACATCCGCTACTACAACATCATCTACGATGCGATCGACGAGATTCGCGCAGCGTTGTCCGGCATGCTGGCGCCTGAAAAGCGCGAGACCATTACCGGTGCGGTCGAGATTCGCCAGGTTATTCTGGTGTCGAAGGTCGGCGCGATTGCCGGTTGCCTGGTCACCGATGGTGTGGTCAAGCGTTCGTCGTCGGTACGCCTGCTGCGCAACAACATCGTGGTGTGGACTGGCGAGATCGATTCGCTCAAGCGCTTCAAGGACGACGCCAAAGATGTACGCGCCGGTCTCGAGTGCGGCCTGTCGCTCAAGAACTACAACGATATCGAAGTGGGCGATGTGCTCGAGGTATTCGAAGTTCAAGAGATCGCCCGTACGCTGTAAGCGTCAAGTTGCAGTAATCGTAGGGCGGAAAAGCGCAGCGCGTTCCGCCATGCTAGCGTCAACATGGCGCGAACATGGCGGAATGCGCGAACGCTTTTCCGCCCTACGTTTTTTATAGAGTAGGATTGAATTATTATGGCCAAACACAGCAAAACCATGCCCGCCCGCGGTCTCCGCGTGGCCGACCAGATCCAGCGCGACCTGGCCGAAATCGTCGCCTACGGCTTGAAAGATCCGCGCATCGGGATGATCACAATCACCGAAGTGCAGATCACGCCGGACTACGCGCACGCGAAAGTGTTTTTCACCATGCTCAAGGACGACAAGGAAACGATCAAAAACACGGTCGACGGCCTGGGCGCCGCTTCCGGTTTCATCCGCAACCAGCTGGGCAAGCGCCTGCACATCCACACGCTGCCGGCGCTGCATTTCGTGCATGACACGTCGACCGCGCGCGGCATGGAAATGTCGATGCTGATCGACCAGGCGAATGCGACCCGCGCAGCCGATGCGGAGCCGGATGTCAAGCCAGAAGGCGAGGCCGAGTAATTTCAGGATTCGCAAGGCTGGCATCGTAGCAAAATATACCCACATCGTCCTCGCGGACGCGGGGACCCATAGAACGGTCGGTCAGCGCCGATGTTTCATGGGTCCCCGCGTGCGCGAGGACGATGTGTTTGGCGCGCGTCATTCACTGTCGGTAGGAATACATGAAACAACACCACCCCAAAAAGATCCGCGACCTGGTCGATGGCGTCCTGCTGCTCGACAAGCCGGTCGGCCTGTCTTCGAATGACGCCCTGATCAAGGCCAAGCGCTTCCTGAACGCGAAAAAAGCGGGCCATACCGGCACGCTTGACCCGTTCGCGACCGGCCTTTTACCGTTGTGCTTTGGCGAAGCAACTAAATTCTCCCAAGACTTGCTGGAAGCCGACAAGACTTACCTCACCACGGTTCACCTGGGCATTACCACTAACACCGGCGACACCGAGGGCGACACCATCGCCACCCACGAGGTCAGCGTCACGCGCGAGCAGATCGACGCCGTGCTGGCCCAGTTCCGCGGCCCCATCATGCAGGTGCCGCCAATGTATTCCGCCCTCAAGCGCGACGGCAAGGCCTACTACGAATACGCGCGCGAGGGCATCACGCTCGAGCGCGAGGCGCGCCCGGTGACCATCCTCGCGCTCGAATTCGTCGACTACCAAGCGCCATTCCTGAAGCTGTCGGTCACCTGCAGCAAGGGCACCTACATCCGGGTGCTGGGCGAAGATATCGGCAACGCGCTCGGCTGCGGCGCCCATCTGAACGCGCTGCGCCGCACCCAGGTCGGCGCGCTGACCATGGACGGCATGGTCACGCTGGAGGACATTGGCGCCCATCGCGCGCCGCTTGAACTGCTCGCGCCCGTGGATGCCTTGCTGTCGTCGTTCCCCGCGCTCGCATTGACGCCGGAACTGGCGAAACGCTTCTTGCAGGGCCAGCGCCTGGCGCTGGGTAAGGAAGCGCTTACTTTGCCTGAGGGACTGGGCCGGATGCGGGTGTATCACGAAGGTCAATTGCTGGGAACGGGCATCATGCAGGAGTATTCCATCCTCGCCCCTGAACGCCTGATAGCTACTGCCCATGGCCCGGCCAAGCAACTTGAGTAGTGCGGGAGCAAACTGGTATCAGCGCTTGTGGGGGGAGGGAACGAAGCTTGCCCCGGTCATTGAGGCAGACTTCGCCTGTTTCGCCAAGCATCATCGCTTTCCACTCCACGCATAAGCGCTAATTTTTAAGTATCACGTAGATAGCAACCAATGCATTGGAGAAAATATGTTTAAGCAATTTGAAGTTACGCCTGTCCCGTTGCTGATAGGGGTAGTAATCGTATTCGCTTTGTTTATTGGTATTCGCTTCGGCTGGATATTCGGGTTGGATTATGTCGCGTACGATCAGCGAAATGCTTCGAAAGTTGTAGCCGTTCAGAAGAAGTGATGGCGTCCTACCAGCAGGCGCCGTTCGCTGCAATGTTGCTCCATGTGTAGCACACGCGGATCGGTCTGCGGTCAACTTCGTCGTTGCCTGCTAACACGCCAACGCCCTCACTGAACTTTCCCACCACGGGGTTGCGCAGCAGACCGGAAGGATGCAGGCCCCCCGTATCGTTGTTGTCGGGCCAATAGATGCTCCACAGATCGTAAACGTCGTCATTCTCTTTGCAGTCCGGTGTCTTCTGCCCGAACCTGGACGCTTCCTCCCTGTCCAAGAACAGTACGGTCAACAAGGAGAGACGCAATGATCTACCGTTCAATGTTCCCGGGCGAGCTGTTGGCCCAGATGGACCGCATCCAGCGCAGCATTCATCAAAGCATGAACATAGAGCCCAGACCGCGCCATGCCGAGATGCGCCATCAGCACTACGAGCGGACTTTCGCCCTTTCCAGAGAACTCAACGGCGAGCAAGCTACGGCCGAATTGACGCACGGCGTGCTGCGTGTTCGCTTTCCCAAGTCGCAAGACGCGGTGCCGCGCAAGATTCCCGTCAACGCCGGCCCGTAGGAGTTGCGCATGACAAACCGACGGGGCCGGGCCGTCCTTGCCGTGGCCGCCATGCTGTGTGCGACCATCGGCGGCTGTTCCCGCACCGCCACCGATGACGTGCCTGCGGCGCGCGCACCGGCAACATCGTCGCCGGTGCGCGGCGTTGGCGGCAGCAGCACCGCGCTGCCCCAGTTCGTCAACCTGGTCAAGGAACAGGGGCCGACGGTCGTCAACATCAGCGCCACGCGCGAGGCTCCCCCTGGCGGGGTGCCGCCCGGCCACCCGCTGTATGATTTCTTTCGCCATTTCGGCGGGCCGCCCGACTCGGGCGAGGGCGGCGGCATGAGTGTCGGTTCGGGCTTCATCATCAGCGAGGATGGCTACATCCTCACCAACGCCCATGTCGTTGCCGGGACCGACACCGTGCGCGTCAAGCTGACGACCAAGCGCGAATATGCCGCCAAAGTCATCGGGGTCGATCCGTATACCGACGTTGCGCTGCTCAAGATCGGCGCCACCGGCTTGCGCGCCGTCCAGGCGGGTAATCCTGCCGACATGGAACCCGGCGAATGGGTTGCCGCCATTGGCGCGCCTTTCGGCTTCGAGAACAGCGTCACGGTGGGCGTGGTCAGCGCCAAGGGCCGCCTGCTTCCGAACGGCAGCTACGTACCGTTCATCCAGACCGATGTCGCCGTCAATCCCGGCAATTCGGGCGGCCCGCTGTTCGATACCGCAGGCCGGGTCATCGGCATCAATTCGCAAATTTACAGCCAGACCGGCGGCTACATGGGCATTTCCTTCGCCATCCCGATCGATATCGCCATGGATATTTCCAAACAATTGCGCGCGTACGGCAAGGTCACGCGGGGGCGCATCGGCGTGCAACTGCAAGAGCTCACTTACGACCTTGCCACCACGCTCGACCTGAAGGAACCCAAAGGGGCGCTGGTCGCCGCTGTACAGCCGGGCGGGCCGGCGTATCGCGCCGGTATCCGGCCAGCGGACGTCATCGTCGGGGTCGATGGCAAGGAAGTGGACACCACGGCCGATCTTGCGCGATTGATTGGCAGTGCCCGGCCGGGCGATGTCATTGCCGCCGACGTTTGGCGCGATGGCAAGAAGCGGCCCGTGAAAGTGACAGTCGAGCTGCAGCGCTAGCCTGCGTTAAGTCTGACAGGCTGCGAGGCAAAGTCGCGCCGTGTGAACAGCATGCGCCAGTTCATTTCCCACGTCACGCCGCCGTCGGCGGACATGGCCTGTTCCCAGCGGGCGCTGTGCGCAGCGATACCGCTCCATGTGTAGCGCACGCGGATCGGTCTGCCGTCCAGTTCCTCGTCGCCTTCGAATACGCCAACGCCGTCGCTGAACTTTCCCACCACGGGGTTGCGCAGCAGACCGGACGGATGCAGGCCACCCGTTTCATTGTCTAGCCAATAAATGCTCCACAGATGAGACTGTGGATTGAATATCCGCAGCGTCATGCCGACAAAGCCGTCGCGCCAGTCGTGCGGGATGAAGTCGTCATAATTGCCTATGCCTGCCGGCAAATTCTGATTGTGGGAAGTGGCGCTAAATTCGTCCCAGTCATCATTGCCTTGCAATCGCTGTTGCAGGCGGCGGTTTTCAACGTTCCAGTGGCCGCGCAAAAAGTCGAAGTTCGTGCTCATGGGGCAAGGCTCCTCATCGCGTCGCGCAGAGATGGCTCGGCTTTCAGTACCATAGTGTGATAGCTGGCGATGCAGGCCATGATTGTCGCGCGCGGTCCGTTGATCCAGGCATCGTTACCGTAGAACGCGGCCTGGCTTGTGTCGCGTTGTGCTTCACTGGCATGGGCGCGTACGAGCATGTAGGAGCCCGGATCCTGCAGCGACGGCAATGCGGCCAGCACATCGGTTCCAGCTGCGCGCAGCAGCTCCAGCGCCTGATCCTGCATGCTGCGGTGAAAGCGCTCGGCGCTGCCTTCGTGCAGCTGGTACGTTCTGATCTCAATGACTGGAAACATGGTCTTCTCGGGAGGCTTGTGAAGCAGTTATGATAGGCAAGGCGTGACCGGCATACAACGCGAAATCGACGCTGTTTGAGGCCATGCAGGCGCATAGTTAAAGGTATTTCGAAAGGTTCACCGTGAGTTTTGAATTGGATGCATATGACCGGAAAATCCTCGCGCTTCTGCAGGAAAATGCACGGCTGGGATTTTCGGAAATCGGACGGCGCATCCACTTGACGTCGCCCGCCGTGGCCGAGCGCGTGCGGCGGTTGGAAGAGGCTGGCATCATCGAAGCGTTCACTGCCAGGCTCAACCTGCGCAAGCTCGGCTACAGTTTTGAAGCCTTCATCAACATCACGGTCGATTCGCACGAAAAACTCGACGCCTGGGCGGCGGCCCGTCCGGAGGTGCTCGAGTTGCACGACACGACCGGCAACCACTGCGCGCTGATCCGGGTGGCGCTGGCCGCGCCCGAGCACTTGCAAGCGTGCCTGAAGTCGCTTGCCTTGATCGGCAAGACGACCACCTCAGTAATCTTGTCCTCGCGCCACGAGGGGCGCGCGCGCCTCCCGGCAGACCAACTCAAATAGCACTTCCTGGCAACACCTACCCCGGGGGTCAGTTCCCCCATTACAACACGGTCTCGTGCGTAGCCCAGCATACAGAAGAGCTCGTGTCGCAATGGGGGAACTGACCCCGGGCTAGATTTTGCAGTGGCATAACGTGGGGTAAGCAACAGCAAGCTCTTGAATTGGCAGTGGTTTTTGGCTTGGTAGGGTGCAATCTGGCGCCTTTACGTGCTATACTAGTCGGTTCCTGATTTAAGCAATACCCGTACACCTTCGTACACGACGTATATTTCTGTTCCTTACGACCATGTCAAATCCAAAACGCGCAATTCGTAACATCGCTATCATCGCCCACGTTGACCACGGCAAGACCACGCTCGTGGACAAGCTGCTGCGCCAGTCCGGCACCTTCCGTGAAAACCAGCAAGTCGAGACCCGCGTGATGGATTCGAACGATCTTGAAAAAGAACGTGGCATTACGATTCTGTCCAAAAATTGCGCCGTCGAATACGAAGGCACCCACATCAACATCGTTGACACCCCAGGCCACGCCGACTTCGGCGGCGAAGTCGAGCGCGTGCTGTCGATGGTCGACTCGGTCTTGCTGCTGGTCGATGCCCAGGAAGGCCCGATGCCACAGACCCGCTTCGTCACGCGCAAAGCGCTGGCGCTGGGCCTGAAACCCATCGTCGTCGTCAACAAGATCGACCGTCCGGGCGCGCGCGCTGAATGGGCGATCAACCAGACGTTCGAACTGTTCGACAAGCTCGGCGCCACCGACGAGCAGCTTGACTTCCCGGTCGTCTACGCGTCCGCACTGAACGGTTACGCCAGCCTCGACGCCGAAGCGCGCGAAGGCGACATGACCCCGCTGTTCGAAGCCATCCTCAAGCACGTTCCTGTGCGTGACGACAATCCGGACGGCCCGCTGCAGATGCAAGTCACCTCGCTCGACTATTCGTCGTACGTGGGCAAGATCGGCATTGGCCGCATCTCGCGCGGGCGCATCAAGTCCGGCCAGGACGTCATCGTCATGAACGGCCCAGGTTCGACCCCGATCAAGGGCCGCATCAACCAGGTACTGAACTTCAAGGGCCTCGAGCGCGTACTGGTCGACGAAGCTGTCGCCGGCGACATCGTCTTGATCAACGGTATCGACGAAATCGGCATCGGTTCGACCATTTGCGCACCGGACACTCCTGACGCACTCGAAATGCTGACCGTCGACGAGCCGACGCTGACCATGAACTTCATGGTCAACAACTCGCCACTGGCCGGCCGCGAAGGCAAGTTCGTCACCAGCCGCCAGCTGCGCGACCGTCTCGACCGCGAACTGAAAGCCAACGTTGCGCTGCGCGTTGCCCCGACCGACGACGACACGATTTTTGAAGTCTCGGGCCGCGGCGAATTGCACCTGACGATCCTGATCGAAAACATGCGCCGCGAAGGCTTCGAGCTGGCTGTGTCGCGCCCGCGCGTGGTGTTCAAAATGGTCGATGGCGTGCGCCACGAGCCGTTTGAGCAACTGTCGGTGGACGTCGAAGAAGCCAACCAGGGCGGCGTGATGGAAGAACTCGGCCGCCGCCGTGGCGACCTGCAAAACATGGAATCCGACAGCAAGGGCCGTGTTCGCCTTGAGTACAAGATCCCAGCGCGTGGCCTGATCGGCTTCCAGGGCGAATTCATGACCCTGACCCGCGGCACCGGTTTGATGAGCCACGTGTTCGACGAGTACGCACCGGTGGACAACACCCGCGGCGAGATGGCTGGCCGTCGCAACGGCGTGCTGATCTCGCAAGATGACGGCGCCGCCGTTGCCTACGCGATTTGGAAGTTGCAGGAACGCGGCCGCATGTTCGTGGTCCACAACGATCCGGTCTACGAAGGCATGATCATCGGCATTCACTCGCGCGACAACGACCTGGTCGTCAACCCGATCAAGGGCAAGCAGTTGACCAACGTGCGCTCGTCCGGTACCGATGAAGCGGTGCGCCTGGTGCCGCCAGTGCAGATGTCGCTCGAATACGCGGTGGAATTCATTGCCGACGACGAGCTGGTCGAAATCACGCCGAAATCGATTCGCCTGCGCAAGCGCTACCTGAAAGAAAACGAGCGCAAACGCGCTGGTCGCGACGCGTAACAACCAAGGGGCGCTTCGAGCGCCCCTTTTCAATAGTACCCATGAAAACACTTCCTCCCCGCACCCTGTCGGTCGCACCGATGATGGACTGGACTGACCGCCATTGCCGCGTCTTCCACCGCCAGATCACCCGCCACACTTGGCTGTACACCGAAATGGTGACTACCGGCGCGCTGGTCTACGGCGACGTCGAACGCCACCTGCGCTTTAATGAAGAAGAACATCCGGTCGCGCTGCAACTGGGCGGCAGCGATCCGGCCGATCTTGCAAAAAGCGCCAAGCTGGGCGAGCAATGGGGTTACGATGAAATCAACCTCAATTGCGGCTGCCCGTCCGAGCGCGTGCAAAAAGGGGCATTTGGCGCCTGCCTGATGGGCGAGCCGCAATTGGTGGCCGACTGCGTGAAGGCCATGCGCGACGCGGTGTCGATCGACGTGACGGTCAAGCACCGGATCGGTATCGACCGCAATGAAGACTACGCTTTTGTGCGCGATTTTGTCGGCACCGTGGCCGCCGCCGGCTGTGAAACCTTTATTGTTCACGCGCGCAATGCAATTTTGAAGGGCCTCTCGCCCAAGGAAAACCGTGAAATCCCGCCGCTCAAGTATGACGTTGCCTATGCGCTCAAGCGCGATTTTCCGGACCTGGAAATCATCATCAATGGCGGCATCAAGACCGAAGACGAGATCGCCCTGCACCTTGAACACGTCGATGGCGTGATGCTGGGACGCGAGGCGTATCATAATCCGTACAGCATGGCCGCTTACGACGCCCGCTTTTACGGCGACAGCGCTGCAATCAAGTCGCGCGAAGAGGTGCTCGCCGCCATGATTCCGTATATCCAGGCGCAGCTGGACTTGCACGCCAGCCGCGGCCTGAAACTCAATTCGATCACCCGCCACATGCTGGGCTTGATGGCCGGCCTGCCGGGCGCGCGCCAATTTCGCCAGATCATGTCGGACCCAAAAAAACTGGCCAGCGCCGACCCCCATCTGCTACTTGACGCTGCCGCGCGCATGCGCCAGCCAGCGCTCGTCTAGTTGCTTCTGAGGCAATAAAAGCCTGCTGTTCCACGCCATGCGTGGACCTGCCCGGTGCCCGCATCCGCAGGCCTGCCCCGCGAGCGCCGGCGACACGGATTAATGCTTGCCTCATGGCAAGTCCACGTTCTATACTTGATCCAACTTGTTGATTTATTGCATAGTACGCTGCGTAAAAGCGTTGTTGTGGTGAAACAATGTGTTTGCACTCCCTTAATTTCCCGGGTAATCGCGAATTTTTGATTTATCCTGAAAGAAATACGCAAATTTCCACACGCCGTTTGAGCCGTCCCAATCCACCCAATTGTCTCATTAGAGAAACGTTATGAATCTATCCAATATGAAGGTCGGAATGCGTCTGGGCCTGGGTTTTTCCCTGGTGCTGTTTTTCCTGGTCGCCGTCACCAGCATCGGCATCTACAACATGAAGGTGATCCAGGACCGGCTCGACAACGTGGTTGGCATCAACAATGTCGTGAACCGCCTGGTGATCGACATGCGTACCAACGTGGCTGACCGCATCACCTCGCTGCGCGTGCTCACGCTGCTGTCCGATCCGGACGACATGGCGCCGGAAATGAAGCGCGTCAATGACCTCGCGCTGGCGTATGGCGCCGCGCAAAAAAAGCTGTCGGACAAATTTTCAACCGAAGCGTCGACCACCACGGCCGAGAAAGACTTGCTTAAGCAAATCAAGGAACATGAAGCGGCGGCCATGCCGGCCATCGCCAAGGCGTCCGAAATGTGGATGGGCGGCAAGGCCGAAGACGCGACCAAGGTGTTGATTCGCGAGATCCGTCCGAACCAGAAAAAATGGATGGCCGCGCTCGAGCAGCTCGCCGTGCTGGAAGAAAAGCAGACCGCCGCGACCGTCAAGCAGGCCGAGGGCGATTACACGACGGCGCGCAATTTCATGCTGGCCTTTGCCGCCTTCGCCGTGCTGGTCGGCCTGGCTGCCGCCATCGTCATCACCCGCAAGCTGATCAAGCAATTGGGCGGCGAGCCTGACTATACGGCCCGCATCGCCAGCAGCATTGCCAGAGGCGACCTGTCCATTTCGATCGACACCAGCAACGCCAGCGCCGGCAGCTTGCTGATGGAAGTGCGCGAAATGCGCAACAGCCTGAAAGACATCGTCGGCCAGGTGCGGCACGGCACCGAGACCATCGGCACCGCCTCGCGCGAAATCGCAGCCGGCAACATCGACCTGTCCTCGCGCACCGAAATGCAAGCGAGCTCGCTGGAAAAGACCGCCTCTGCAATGGAAGAACTGACTTCCACCGTCAAGCAAAATGCCGACAATGCGCGCGAAGCGAACCTGCTTGCCGCCACCGCGTCCGACGTGGCGCGCAAGGGTGGCGAAGTGGTGGCCCAGGTGGTGGACACGATGGGTTCGATCAATACCTCGGCCAACAAGATTGTCGACATCATCGGCGTGATCGACGGCATCGCCTTCCAGACCAATATCCTGGCGCTGAACGCGGCGGTCGAGGCGGCGCGCGCCGGCGAACAGGGCCGCGGCTTTGCGGTCGTGGCAGCTGAAGTACGCAACCTGGCCCAGCGCAGCGCCGCCGCAGCCAAGGAAATCAAGACCCTGATCGGCGACTCCGTTGAAAAGGTCGAGCGCGGCAGCAAGCTCGTGGGCCAGGCCGGCGTGACGATGGACGAAGTGGTCGCCAGCGTCAAGCGCGTGACCGACATCATGAGCGAGATTTCAAATGCCAGCCAGGAGCAAAGCGCCGGCATCGAACAAGTCAATTTGTCGATCATCGAGATGGACAGCATGACCCAGCAAAACGCGGCGCTGGTCGAGCAGGCTGCGGCTGCGGCCCAAAGCCTGCAAGACCAGGCGGGCGAACTGGCCCATGTGGTGAGCGTGTTCAAACTGGTCGAGGGCGAAGTGGCGCAGGTAGCCGCGCGCTCGGCGATGGAACAGGCGCCGGCGGCGTCGGCACCGCCCCCGCGTAAGGCGCCGGTGCGCGCAGTCAAGCCGGCGCTCAAGCGTCCGGCACCGGCCGCGCCGGCAGTGAGCGCAGCCAAGCCGAAAAAAATCGTCAATGCCAGCAGCAACGACGAGTGGGAAGAATTCTGATTGGTTTTTAGGTAGTCTGTCGTAGCGGAAGTGAAGGGGATCGAGATGTGTGCTTACAAACGTTCTATGCATGTACTTGGCGCGCTGACGCTGACGCTGGCGGCAGGTGCGGCCATGGCGGCGGAGGTGGCCGCCACTTTTGATCCGAGCAAGTGCAAGGCCGAGTATCCCAAGGCCTCGCTGATGAACGAGGAGCAGGGCACGGTCACGATGTCGTTCCTGGTCAGCCCGGACGGCTCGGTGGTGGAATCGAAGCTGGAAAAAACCAGCGGCTTCAAAAACCTGGACAAGGCCGCCATCAAGTCGATCTCGGCCTGCAAGTTCAAGCCGGGCACCAAGGATGGCGCTCCGGCGCAGACCTGGGCCAAGGTGGATTACGCGTGGAAGCTGGACTGAGCTGGTTCGGCCAGGTCGCTGCCTCGCCCCAGCCAGCGCTATTCATTGGCCCAGTAGCATAAACAAACATCGTCCTCGCGAAGGCGGGGACCCATAGAACGGTTGAGCTGAGCAACAAAAAGGGGCTAGTTCACATTCGCGAGGACGATGTGTTTTGGGTTTGCGTGGTTTGAAACGCGGCGATTCCTGCGTAGCCAATTGTTCGCGTGATGTCTTCGACTGCCCCGTGCGCGAGTAGCTCGTAACGACCGGTTTTTACTTATTGCCGCACCGGCGGTATAGTCGCTGCATGCACATCCGCCTCCTGATCGCCGCCGCCTGCCTGCTTGGCCTGTTTTCCACCATCGGCGCTTCACTGCCGTATCCGATCTTGCCGCCGCTGTTCGCCTCCGGAGCGAGCAATGGCCTCAATACCTTCTTGGGCCTGCCGCCCAAGCTGCTGTTCGGCCTGGCGCTGATGATCAATCCCCTCGGCCTGCTGATCGGCTCGGCGCTGATGGGCCCCCTGTCCGACCGCTACGGACGCCGTCCGGTGCTGCTGGTGACGGCGCTTGGCGCTGCGCTCGGCCACATCATCACGGCGCTGGCCCTGGTCATCGAATCGTATCCCTTGTTTATCGCCGCGCGCCTGTTTACTGGTCTGCTGGAAGGCAACGGCGCCGTTGCGCGCGCCTTGCTGGCCGACCGCCTGGAAGGCGCGTTGCGGGTGCGCGCCATGTCCTGGCTGAACGGCGCCTTTTATCTCGGCTGGCTGGCCGGGCCCCTGCTGGCCGGGGCCACGGTGGTGTTGGGACTGACCGTGCCGTTCTGGATCGCCGCCGTCGCCCTGGTCGGCGCCGCGCTGCTGGTGGCCGTGGCGCTGCCGCGCGAGGCGCCGTCGCTCGCCACCACGTCTTGGTGGCAGGTGGCGCGCAATGGGCACGCGCTCAACCTGCTGCGCCACACCGAACTGCGCATGCTGTTCATCGTGCAGCTTGCCTTTACCTGCGGCGTGACGGCCTTCTACGAATTTTATCCCTTGTGGCTGGTGGAAGTGGCCGGCTACGGCGCGCGCGGCATCGCCTGGCTGACCGCCGCCATGTGCGCGCTGATGACGCTCACGTCGCTGTATGCGGGCGGCCCCAGCACGCAAGCCCCGCTGCGCCGCGCCAGCTGGTATGCGCTCGCTTGCGCCGGCGCCATCGCGCTCGTCGGCCTGGGCAATGTCTGGATCGCCCTGGCTGCCATTGTCCTGTTCGGGGTGCCCAATGCGCTGTATAACGCCACCGTGCCCGCCTGGTGCGCGGAGCGCTTTGGCGCGCTGGGGCAGGGCGCCGTCATGGGCTTGCTATCGACCACCTTTTGCCTGGCCAATATCTTGATGGCGCTGGCCGGCTCGGTGCTGACGCTGGTCGACACGCGCCTGATCCTGCTGCTGGGCGCCGCCTTTACGGCTTGGTCGGCGTGGCGCCTGCAAGGCTGGCGCGCTCAGATGGCGGGCGTGGCGCCGGTGCACCCGGCAAGGTGACGGTAAAACGGCAGCCGACGCCGCCGGCACCGGCTGCCAGCGTCACGCTGCCGCCCTGGCGCGCGCAGGCCTGGCGCACGATCGCCAAGCCCAGTCCAGCACCGTGCGCGTCCTGCCGCTGGCCCCGATAGAAGCGTTCGAACACCAGGTCGCGCTGGGCCGGCGCGATGCCCTGTCCGTTGTCCGTCACCGTCAGCGTCAGCGCGCCGTTGCTGGTGGCCAGCTCCAGCGCCACCTGGCCCCCTTGGTGCACGTAGCCGATGGCGTTGCCCACCAGGTTGTGCAGGATCGAGCGCAGCGCATGCGCTTCGAGCCGGTGCATCAGTACATCGGGCGCCTCCAGCGAAAGCTCGATGCGGCGCGCAAAGGCCGCGGGCGCGAGCAGCGCCAGTTCATGGCGCACCAGCGCCGCCACATCGATGTCGGCCAGAGCGCGCTGCTCGTCGCTGTCGACGTGCGCCAGCGCGAGCAGTTGCGCGATCAGGTGCGAGGCGCGCGCGATGCCGTGTTCGAGCTGGCGTTCGGCGTCGCTGCGCTGCGCGCCGTCCGGCGCCTTGACTAGCACGTGGGCCTGGGCCGCGATCAGTGCCAGCGGTGTGCGCAGTTCGTGCGCGGCGTCGGCGACAAAGGCGTGCTCACGCTCCATCTTGGCGCGCAGCTGCGCGAACAGGCGGTCGAGCGAGCCGGTAAGCGGCAGCAGCTCTTCGTAGCTGGTCGGGTTCACCAGCGGGTGCAGGTCGTCGGGCCCGCGCGCAGCGATCGACTGCGACAGGCTGCGCAGCGGACGCAGGCCGCGCGCCACGGCAATCCAGAGCGGCACCAGCATCAAGGGCAGGGTCAGAAAGGCGATCAGGGCCAGGTTGGCGCTTATGCGCCGAAAGTCGGTCGCCAGATCCGGAACCTGCCTTGCAACGGCCAGGCGCCAGCGCGCGGAACTGACCGCATAGGCGCGGTAGCGCTGGCCGTGCAGTTTCAGCGGGTGCGGGCCGGGCGCGCCGTTGTCGACGGCCACGCCCTCGGCCTGGGGTGACAGGTACAGCACGCGTCCATCCGGATAGCTTACCTGCAGCACATAGTCGCCGGTGCCGTTGGCCAGGTTGCTGCTGCTGTTGAGGCGATTCGACGTGACTTCGGCTGCCAGCCTGACTTTGCCGTCGCCAGTGTAGCGCCCGACGACGGCGAGCAGTTCGCCGGCCCATGCCATGCGGCGCGCATCGTCGGTGTCGCCGCGCTTGAAGCCGTAATAGAAATTGCCGATCATGATCATCCACATCAGCGCAAAGGCGAGCAGCATGACCATCGTCACGCGTCGCACCAGGGTGGGGCGCAGCAGGTAGCGCAGCAAGGTCTTCATGCGAGCAGCAGGTAGCCCACGCCACGCACGGTGCCGATGCGCTGGGCGCCGATCTTGCGGCGCAGATTCGAGACATGCACTTCGATGGCGCCGAAGTCGACCGCGTCGCCCAGCGGTTCAAGACGCTGCGCCAGCACGCCCTTGGGCACCACGGCGCCCGGTTCGCGCGCCAGCTCCAGCAGCAAATGAAATTCGCGCGGCGACAGCTCGAGCGCGACGCCGTCGATGCGCGCGCTGTAGCGGCGCGGCTCGATCTGCAGCGCGCCAATGGTCCACACTTCGCTTGCCTGCTGCGAGTAGCGGCGCAACACGGCGCGTATGCGCGAGACCAGTTCGGCGGTGGCAAAGGGCTTGACGAGAAAGTCGTCGGCGCCGCCATCAAGGCCGGCCAAGCGGTCGTCCAGCGCGCTGCGGGCCGTAATGATGATGACCGGCAGCGTGACCCCCGCCGTGCGCCAGCGCGCCAGCAGCGCCAGGCCGGCGCCGTCAGGCAGGGTCAGGTCGAGCAAGATGCAGTCGTAGGAAGGCTCGGTGAACAGGATCGGCGCGTCGGCCACGCGGCGCAGCCATTCGCTGCTGATGCCGTCGGCCCTGAGCGCCTGCTGGAGTGCGAAACCGAGGTCGAGGTCGTCTTCAATGATGAGTATGTGCATGCCCGGAGTATACCGGGAGCAACCTTAAGCTTAGCCAAAGCTTAATTTTTGTACAATGGCGTCCATGAACAAGCCCCGTCCCTTTTTGACCGCCCTGTGCTTCGTCCTGTTTGCGGCCACTTTCGTCTCAAGCAATGTGCGCTCGGCTGCCGTCCACTGCCCGTCGTACTGCGCCGAGGCGGCGCCCATGCAGCGCCTGGTTGACGACGTGCGGCGTCTGTTGCAGCGCGCCGGTCAGCCCGGCAGGGCCGACTGACCCGCCGCTGCGCACGGCAGTGGCTCAACCAGCGGACCAGCCAGCGGATCAGCCAGATGTCGGGACGTCGGCGGCAAGGCGATCGCGGCGTGCCTTTTGGCGGCGGTCGTAGTTCTCGATGAGCAGGTCTTGCGCCATCTGGTCGCCGATGCCGCGCAGCTTGAGAAAGCGCTGGGCAGCGTCGCTGCCGAAGGCGCGCTGCAGCGCTGCAGCTTCGGTTATCTGGGAGGCCGTCTCAAGGTCCTGACGGCGTTCTTGCTGGCGGCGTTCGTTCTCGTCCATATCATTCTCCTCGTAACTTCAACACGTTTTCAAGCGCGTTAATCCACGTTCAGGCACGTTATAGCACGGTATTGCCGTGCACGTTCGTATCGACGAACTGCAGCCGTGCGCCATGGATTTTGAATAGCGCCAGCAGGGGATTGGACACCATCGCCTGCGCACTGTGGGTGGCGTCGTGGCCGCAATTGCCGCAGTAATGCCGGCGGTGCGCGCTGCCGGCGAACTGGCCAAGGTCGAGGTGTGGATGGCCACACCTGGAGCACTCGACGCAACCGGTTGGCTGGCCGCTTTCCCGGGCCTCGCGCAGCGCGGTTAACGCGGGCGGCGTGACGTTGATCTGCACGATGGCGGCGCTGCCGAACAGCAGCGCGGCCGGGTCGCAGGCCAAGGCCAGCGCGGGAACGTGAGCGCGCAATGCAGGCCCGGTTGCGGCCACCTCGATTCCGCGCGCAGTGTTAGTGATCGTCACGCTGGCGTGCCGGCGCACGTCGAGCACCAGCGGGTTGAGCACATAGCCCATGTGGGCGGCTTGGCCGGCGCAGCGTTGCACCCCGGTGGCGGCCAGTGCGGCCAGGTCGGCCTTGACGCCCCAGTACTGCTGGTGGGCGCGGCACCAGGCGCGCGCGGCGCCGTTGCGGTATTTGCCGGCGGGGGTGAGCTGGCAACATACGGCGGCGTCGTCGCCATGCAGCGCGGGGAACTGCCCGTAGATCAGCTTACTGTCGACGGTGATGCATCCCACCGTGCCGCCATGCGGCCAGCAGATGCCGGCAACGCCCTCTGGCATCAGTCGCTGTGCGCGATGTAAAGGCCGCCTTTGGCGTCCGGCAGCCAGGTTTCGGCCAGGTCGGAGCTGACGTCGAAAAAACCCAGGCCATGCCGGGCGGCGAGGCGGAACACGGCTTCGTAGGCGTCGTCGACGCGTTCCCATTCGAACGTCATGTAGATCACGCACTGGCCAATAGTGTAGTCGGTGCCGGGGCCGTCGTCGGCCTGCTGCGCGGGAAAGCTTTGCACCAGCTCGTCGTAAAAGGCGCGCAGGGCAGGCGTGCTGACGGCCGCGTCGTCGTAGCCGTGGCCTTCTTCCCATTCGGCCTGCTGGTCGTACCAGTCAAGAAAGGGGCCGCGCTTTTTGGCGGGCGCGGCGTCGGGGGCGAATACCATCAGGTCGTAGCTCATGCGGTTCCAGGCTTGCAAAGGAGAGCGATGATACTACGCGGTAGCGCTTGCCACCATCACGCCGATTAAGATGATCAGGGCAATTATTTGAATCCAGCGGCTCTGCGACATGCTGCCTCCCATGAATCACGTGCGTTTTTCGTTTTCTTGGATTTTCCTCAATCTCTAAGCAATCCTTGTGCCCAGCTTGAGATAGACAGTGAAATCAATCATTTGGGGCGAACAATTCGAGGGCGCAGGAACAAAACTGTAAGGAAAGCTGACAGAAAATACTTCGCGTTCGGTTGCCGGCACGCCACAGTACCCGAGGTGCATTCAATTGCCCCCATGATAATATAGATTTCTAGTCACTTATTTCACACTTTCCAGCAAAGGCTCACAATGATGAAGTCCGCTATCCAGTTAGTAATCGGCACCACCCTGGTGCTGGCCGCCGCTGCCGCCTCGGCCGCTTCGGTCACCAAGCCATTGACCGTGTCGGCCGTGATCCAGGAACGCGTGGGCCCGATGTTGCGCTGTCCGTCGCAGTTTGGCGGCACCATTACCGGCCACGCCGACAGCGCATTGCTCGGCCGATCAGTGGTGATTTCAACCGATTGCATCACGCCATCCGGTCCGCTGTTCAATTTTAGCCGCGGCAAGATGATCATCGTTGGCACCACCGGCGAGCAACTCTACGCGGACTACAGCGGCCAGTTCGTGCCCACGGGCGACGGCGCCAAGTATGTGTTTAGCGGCGCCACGTTCCAGATCACCGGCGGCAGCGGTCGCTACTTCCGTGCCAGCGGTGGCGGCACGCTGACCGGGGGCGAAGACATGGTGACGGGCGCTGGAACGGTTGAGCTTTCGGGAACCATCAGCTACATGGGTTGGTAAGGGGCATTTGGCAGCGGCGTAGGCGCTGCTGCCCCGGCCGCTTCGCACCCCCTTTTATGGTTGGTGCAAAAAAACGGAAAGGTCTTTCTAAAAAAACAAAAAAGGAAACATTTAGGGGAGAACAGGACGCGGAAATTGCAGATGCTAACTGGCTACCGTTCGAGATAATTCAGTGCGCAAAGCGTAAAAAACGTAGCGATTTCAGTGGTTTGCAGTGTCTTCGTGAAGATAACGGTAAGACGTATTCGGGATAATCTGCGATACTATTCCAGATGTTTTCCCGGAGTCGGACCATGCCTGCATTTCGTCACCAAGACCTGACTCTGCTGAACCCAGCATTCGATTCGGCACTGGTAGACGTGATAACCGAACCTGAGCATCTGCGTCGCCTGCAATTGGGCGGCACCACACCGGCACCAGTTTTCTTTCAGCTCAAGCACATTTTCCACATGCGGGAAAGCTTGGGTTCGGCACGCGTTAAAGGTAAGCACTCTACGCTGGCCGACTACGTTGAAAGTCGTTTGGAGGCACAACCTTCAACGCTCTCCGACCAATTTCGCGAGGCGGCCAATATCGAATTGGCCATGGCCTACATCGAAGAGCACCAGCGCCCAGTACACTTTGCTTTGGCTTTTGCCAACGGTGTGGGCAACTCATGGACAAACACGTAGTCCTGTACGTTTGACGGTAGCTCCATCACGCGCGGGTAATTTTCAAGCACAGGGGGGGGCGTTTCTCTCCGCGTTGTGGTCTGAGGCGACGGCACTTGCAAACGGGGCCCTACACGGACCACAGGCAAGATGGAACGCCGAACGATGTCCATGGGCCAGTCGAGATCGGCAGCCTAGGTCAATTTTACGTCGGCGCCAACACCTCGGCCATCAAAAAATTCGTTGATTTGCCAACCAGCTCGGAACGGCTCCAAAGTGTCCTTCCGTCGATAAGAGCGAGGTCGCCGTCGGAAGCTTGCCAATGGGCGGAAGGACTGCGCGTATCAGCCGCCGAGGCCGCCGCGTTTTTCGTCCGCGCAGGTTATCTCCGGCTCGCAACGTCGTCCTAAAGCGGGGTCCTAGGGATTGTCGTCCTACTTTTAAGGCGCGCAACAACGGTCGGCGATAAAGTGTTTGAGCTAATTTACTTGCGGGATTTCTTCGGAAGTCGCTATGTGAGAATCAGTCGGCACGGCTAGCGTCCGTGATCAACTGCTCGGGAGACTCGACTCCCATGAGTCGCGACTCATACATCACTTTCCGGGACACGATCCTTCCGATACATGAACAGAGGGCTACGTCCGCCATGCAGAACTCGAATTTGGATCTCACGTTCGCGCCACTGATCGTGCCACCATGCCTCACCTTCCCGCGCAGTCAGCCAGATCACGCTGACATTGGCTACACGCGGTGGTCAGTTGCGCCAACGCCAGCTAGCTCGCGCCGATGGCGGTCACTCGGCCAGTCGCCCCCGCAGCCGGTCAGACGGCCGGTTCCGTGGTTGCCATGTCTGCGCGTACATGTATTCGTTGGTTTCATTGGTTTCATCGGTTTCATGTAAGCGAAAATGGGCGTACAATTCCCTTATCGATAATGAAAGGGGCAATCATGACGACCGCAACGAAGAAGCGACCATCCGGTTCTGCCACCGAAGCTGGCCAGACGCCCCTGGATGGCAACTGGGTTAACGATATAGTCCAGATGGCTGATCTCGGGAAAGGCTACGTGCTGCTGAAGCTCAACACTCAGGGCAAGGGCGAGAAATCCCGCTCGGAGCCACGTGCACGCGCAGCAACGGGCGTGGCCACGGCGATGCCACCGAGCGTCAAACGATTTACGCCGGGACAGCTCGATAAACTGATTAAATCCCTTTTGGTGAACCTGGGCAATGCGCCGACCGTGGGCATGGTGCGCGCGTCATCCTCGCCGCCGAAAGCGCGTCGCGTTCCCGACGAAAACGATCAATTCATGAACGAATTGCGCGCGCGGGAAATTGCGAACAAAAAGCGCGACTTCGACGAAGGTCTGTTGCTCACCTCCACGGCGCTGGCCGAGCGGCTGCAAATGACCACGCAAGCGCTCGGAAAGGCAGTGCAAAGCAAGCGCATGTTCACCCTGGACGGGCGCTCTGGGCGCAACGTGTATCCAGCGTTTTTTGCCGATCCGCGCTGCAATCGCGAACACATTGAACGCGTATGCCAGGCGCTAGGCGACTGGCCCGGCCCGAGCAAGTGGGAGTTTTTTACGTCGCCCAGGGTGTCGCTCAACAGCTTGACCCCGATCGACGCGTTGGCGAGGGGTGAACTCGACCAGGTCCTGCGCGCGGCTACCTCCTTTAAGGAACGCTAACGTTGGGCACAAAACCACTAGCCGCGCCGCCGGCGATCCTGAGTACGGGCCCGTTGACTACGGTATTGTTGGACCCATCCAAGCTGTATCGCATCGGCACCCACAACACAGGTGAGCCGTATTTCCAACACTCCGGAGCAAGCCGCTTCGACGCGCCGGGCACCATGTTGGCGCCGCCGGCACCCGAGTATGACTCTTGCTATTTCGGCTTGTCTTTGGACGTGGCCATGGCCGAAACGATGCTGCACGACCTGTCGCCGGTTGACGGGGCGTTTAAAATGTCGCCGTCTAGTCTCGATGCCTTCTACCTGCTGCGCTTCAAGGGGGAGCCTTTGGTGCTGGCAGACCTGACTGGCGTTGCGCTCAAGCGGCTCGACGGTAGCGCGGACCTAGCCTGAATGTTTCATAAACTGCCACTGTGTGTCCGGCTGGCCGACGCAGTGCCTCATCGGCAGCAATTTCAATGTTGCGAGCAATAGCTCCCCTACCCATTTAAACGGGACATTAATGAAGCGGCATGGGGTTGATGTTTGGCGGCGGGGTGGTCAGTTCTCGGCAGACCGGACGTGACTTACTCAGGACGAGTTAAATGACCTGGCCGGTGTCGGCAGATACAGTCGCTCGGTCAACGTGTGCAGCAGATGTTTGACTGGACAGGCACTCGGCAGGTGAAGGACGATCTTGTTTTTGTACTGCCTGACTTGCACCGCGATCTTGAACAATTTTGAGATGACTGTCGATGGCTGCGCCTGCGACAGCGCGGTATACCGCAGTGCCTGTGTTCTCAGTTGCTGGTGCAAGATATAGGCGGCGGCATGCAGCAGCAAGCGCATACAGTTGGCGAGAAAGCTGGTGCAGGAAGTGCGGTCGGCGGCCAGGTCGTCCTTGAGATGTTTGATATAGTTTTCGGCTTGTCCGCGTGCGCAATAAATGTCCTCGTACAACATGTCAGCATCGAGTCCAGGTAGCGAGGTCACGATGAAGCGCGTGTTCTCGCCGAGCGCCATGACTTCGGCCTTCATCAAGACCCGCCATGCCCTCGGCCACGAGCGGGCCTTGTACATGAATTCGTCGAACAGGCGTAGCGCATTGGGAACATCGTCCTGCGTTTGCGCCGCTACCCACTGGTCGATGGCGCGAAGTCGTGTTGGTTCGGCCATTGCGAGAAGCTTGACGTTGCAGGAGAAACCGAAGTTGAAGTCGATGTTCGGCATGCCGTCGATGAGGCCCATCAATTCAGGTCCGCTGAAGTGTCCGTCGCCCCGAACGAGAATATGAGTGTCGGGGAAATGGAGGCGAATCAGTTTTAGAACGCGGCGCATGATCATCGCGTTCTCGTCGCCAAAGGGCCGCTTGCCGGGCCGCAGAACGGCAGCGATCAAGCCGCCCGACATGCCGTCGAAGATCATCAGCGGCAGGTAGCAAGTCGAGCGATAGTGGTGGTTGTAAAACGCCAGCGGCTGCTGCCCGTAGCACGCATCCTCCGAGTGATCGAGGTCGAGAATCAGACTTTTTGGCGGGCTGGCGAAGCTGGCGATGAACTGCTCCACGAGGGCCTC